>JAICYU010000020.1 GCA_025934025.1 Terriglobales bacterium | reverse complement strand
TATCCCCTTTTCTCCTTCAGCCCGAAGCTGGAGCGCGTGGCTCAAGGAAGCGCGCGATTCCGCCGCGAAACAGGACTGGCGCAATGCCATCCATCTGGCCTACTGGGCGGGAATTTCATATCTCGAAAGCAGCGGCGCATGGAAGCCGAGCCGCTCGCGCACTCCACGGGAGTACCTGCGGCTGCTGACCTCGCGCAATCCCAGATACCCGGTTCTTTCGGCCCTCACTCGGCGTTTTGAGATCGTCTGGTACGGGCAAACTGCCGCGCGTGAAGCGGACTTTCAGGAAACTCTGGCGCAGTTGGAGAAGCTGGGATGCCGCTGAAGCTGGAGAAGAGCGACCGTCGCCTGCTGCTCTGGGCTGCGGGGGTGCTGCTGCCGCTGGTGGTTCTATTGGCCGTCCTCTCCAACAGCCGGCAAGAATCATTTGTTCCCAGCACCTACTCGGCGCAGTCACACGGCGCCAAGGCTGCTTACCTGCTGCTGAAAGAGCGCGGATACGATATCGAGCGTTGGGAGAAATCTCCGGCGGACCTGCCGAAAAATCCCGAAGGCGCCGTGCTGGTGCTGGCTGTTCCGCTACAGGCTCCAACGCTGGACGAAAAAAATGAATTACAGACATTCATTGGCCGGGGCGGGCGAATGCTTGCTGTCGGACCTTCAGCCAAGCCATTCCTTCCGCAAGAGGAAATTGAGTTCGAGCCCGCGCCCTCGCCTGAGTGGAATGACTTTGATCCCGAGGCCCTTACCAGCATCACACGCGGCGGCACCATTACGATGTCTCCGGCAGGACATTGGGAAAATTCGTCCACCGCTTATCTGGCGCATTACTCCGATGGCGATCGGCCCATCGTGGTTTCGTACAACGTCGGCAAAGGCGAGGTGGTGTGGTGGGCGGGCAGCACTCCGCTGACGAACGTCGGAATCAGCCGCGCCGGGAATTTGGCGCTGCTGCTGAACTCGCTCGGGCTGGAGAATCCGACGCACATTCTCTGGGACGAATACTTCCATAGTTCGCACCGAACCTTCGCCGGCTACATGGCGGAACTTCCATTACGCTACGGATTGCTGCAGTGCGGTTTGATTGTGGTGGCATTGCTGCTGACATTTTCGCGGCGCAATACTCCAATTTATCCCTTGGGAGACCCGCCTCGCCTTTCGCCCCTGGAATTTGTCCATACTTTAGGCGGGCTGTACCGCCGCGCCAAAGCCAACCACGCCGCGCTGGAGGTCCCGTACAACAGGTTTCGCGCGCTGGCCACGCGCAAGCTGGGACTGCCTGCGGGCGCCGCGACCCAGGATCTGGCGCGGGCTTTGCGCAACCGGATGGGATATAAAGATGAAGCCTTTCCCCAACTGTTGAAGGACATTGAGGCTTCGCTCAACGCGAGTGAATTAGAGGAAGAGCGTGCCTTGAAGCTGGCCCAGGAGCTGAACCGGCACATGCTGAATCTGAAACTGATCGGGAACACGTAAATCTTAGGAGCGAGCTGTCTGCCATGCAAACCACATCGCGCGTACTGAGCCACGGCCGGTCGGAGTTGAGCAAGGTGATCGTTGGCCAGGAAGAACTGATCAACCAGTGCTTGCTCACCATCTTGTGCGGCGGCCACTCGCTGCTGGAAGGCGTGCCGGGAATCGCCAAGACGCTGGTGGTCAAGTGCTTTGCCCGGCTGTTCGATCTGGAGTTCCGCCGCGTGCAGTGCACCAGCGATCTGATGCCGGCCGACATCATCGGCAGCAATGTGCTGAACCTCGCCACCAGTACTTTTTCAGTGCATCGTGGACCGCTGTTCACAGACATGCTGCTGGCCGACGAGATCAACCGCATGCCTCCGCGCACCCAGGCCGCCCTGCTGGAAGCGATGGAAGAGCGCCAGATCACGATTGATGGCGTGCCGCATCCGCTTTCGCAGTTTTTCACCGTGTTCGCGACGCAGAATCCGGTGGAATTTGAAGGAACGTATCCTCTGCCGGAAGCCCAACTGGACCGCTTTCTACTCAAGATCAAAGTCGGCTATCCGGAAGCCGGCGACGAGATTTCAATTCTCGAAAACGTACACAACGGCTTCGATTCGCGGAAGCTTGACGCAAGCGGAATTACCCCGCTCAACACAGCAGAGCTGCAGGAAGCGCGCGAAGAGGTCCGCAGCACGAAAGTTGAGCCGGCGCTGTTCCGCTACATCGTGGAACTGGTGCGGCGCACGCGCGACTGGCCCGCCCTTTCTCTTGGCGCGAGTCCCCGCGCGGCCATCAGTTTGATGATGGTGGCGAAAGCCGCCGCGGCTCTCGAAGAACGCGATTATCTGATTCCCGATGATGTGAAGACGGCTGCGCTGCCGGTGCTGCGGCATCGCGTGATGATGAAGCCGGAAGCGGAACTCGAAGGACTCACCAGCGATCAGGTGCTGACGGAGATCATGGCAACGGTCGAAGTTCCGAAGTAAAGCCATCTTTGCCACAGACGAGCGCAGATGAACGCTGATCAAGGCAAGAACACGCTGATCCCAAAGACGGTAAAGGCGCCTGCACGCCAGACGAAGAAATTCGGCTATGGGTTCGGCCGGCGCTTTTTTCTGCTGGCCGGCGTGGGAGTGCTCTGGGCGATACCGGCGTTCTGGGACGTGCGGTATCTCTTGCTGATAGCCGCCTGGGATGCGTGCGCGATCATTGCCTGGCTGGTTGATCTGCGCCGGCTGCCGCTGCCGAATCAACTTGTAGTCGAGCGATCCTGGGCCCGCGCTCCTTCGCTAAGCAACGATGTTGAAGTAACACTCGCGGTCGAAAACCTCAGCACCGCGTGGGTTGAATGCCGGGTGCTGGACGATGTTCCGCAAGGGCTGCGGCAGCAACCTCCAGAGGTCATAGTTCAGGTCCCAACCCGCGGGACCGCCGAAGCAAAATATCTTGTCCGTCCGCTGCAACGCGGCGATCTGAAGCTGGGCTCGGCATATTTGCGCTATCAGAGCGCGGCGCGGTTTGCCGAGCGCTGGGCCCGAGCAGACCTGGCGCAGACGATCCGCGTCTTCCCTGATCTGGAGGAAGCCAAGCGGCACAACATCTATCTTTCCAAAGCGCGGCAGATCGAACTGGAGAAGCGATTGTTGCGGCAACGCGGCATCGGCCGCGAGTTTGAGAGTCTGCGCGAGTACCAGCCCGGAGACGAGTTCCGCAACATCTGCTGGACGGCCACGGCACGGCGGGGTAAGCACGTGACCAAGCTGTTTCAGGTGGAGCGCAGCCAGGCTGTGTGGATCATCATGGATGCGGGCAGGTTGCTGCGGGCCCGCGTGGGCGAGTTGAGCAAGCTCGATCTTTCCGTGAACGCGGCCCTGTCACTGGCGCAGATCGCGCTTTACTCCGGCGATCGCGTGGGACTGCTGGTTTATGGCCGCGATATTCAGCAGCGCGTGGGGCTGGGCCGCGGTCTGGGACACATGCGCAACATTCTGGAAGCGCTGGCCTCGGCGCAGGAAGAGCCGGCCGAAGCCGATCATCTGAGAGCTGCGTCCGTCCTTCTGCAATTGCAGCGGCAGCGCGCGCTCATCATCTGGGTTACCGATCTGGCTGACACTTCCATGACGCCGGAAGTCATCGAGGGCGCTTCCCAGATTCTGTCCAAGCATCTGCTGCTGTTTGCAGTGATGGCGCAAAACGATCTGGTGGAGTTGGCCAACAGCCGTCCGCAGAGCGCAGAAGACATGTTTTCCGTTATGGCGGCGCAGGAGTTGATTCAGCGCCGCGAGCAGTTGATCAGCCGGGTGCGAAACCGCGGCGCACTGGCGCTGGAAATTTCTCCCAGCCATCTGACGACAACGCTGGTCAATCAGTACTTGGAAGTGAAGGAGCGAGGGTTGATCTGATCTTGAATAGGTATCCCGGACGCCCATTACTCTCCCGTCAATGGCTTCGCCCTCTCTCCCACGGAGACTATTTGGTTGAGCATGTCTCTCACATCCTGCGAGATCAATTGCCGAGGCACATAATGTGCAAGAGTGTGATAGTCGGTTTTCCTCATCAGGTTGGGCAACTGGAGCCTCTGGAAAAATGCCGCGAAAAGGCGATCCAAGAAGTCGCTGCTGGCTTTTACGTCGAACCACCAGCGATCATCTCTATCACGAAGAGCGACTGGAGGCACGAGATCCGTTATGCAAGCTTGCATTATTTCTTGCCGACGCGCTCGTTCTGCTGGTTCGAACAGGGGGCCTAACCCGGATGCAGATGCTTCAGCAAAAGCGAGCAATGTCTCGGGCTGACAAAGATAGTTCTCAATTTCTCTCCTGCTCCACATTCGTTCCATAAGTTCTGGATTATCTTGCAGTGTGCTCTCAATCCGATCAAATAAGGCAAAGCCAATGAGATCGGGTTTTGCTTCTCGTAAGCCGTAGAAGTGATCTCGTGCCTTTGTAGGCTGATTGAGCACGTAATGCACGAAGGGCCTCGAAAGCGTAGAGGCCGCTGCATGTTCGAGCTTTTCGGCGAAAGATCGCAGAATCGCCAAATCGGTGGATCCCTCCAAATACAGAACCCAGCCCAGCAACTCTGCTTGGTAGTAATGCTCGAATCCAATCTCCTTGAGTGATTTCAGAACTTGTCTTCCACGGTCGTCGATCCGATGCGGTTTCCCCACAAATGCGACAACAACATCGCGATCAGCGGCTTCATTCAGGAGCACTTCAGAATGGCTTGCCGCTATTATCTGACTGAGGTGCTTACGCGCCATCTCTGTGATGAGTTGGTAATTTTCTCGTTGCCTAAGAATTTCCAGATGGGCATCCGGTTCGTCCAGAAGGAGAACGGAGCCGCGATGGACAGTCATATACGTGAGGATCAGAAGCGTCTGTTGTAGACCGCGCCCTGCACTCGATAGATCGAGGCGTGCTCCCGTCCTGTTACGATACGTGAGCTTGATTTCTCCACGTTCGCTAATGTAAACCGGATCATCAAGCCGGTCTCCAAACAGCCCTTCGATTGTTATCGTTATCTGTTTCCATTCTTTTTCACTCCTCCGCAAAACGTGGAGAGCCAGATTTCGAAGTACCTCCGCAGTCCTTCCTTGGCCTATTAGAAAGTTGATTTCCCCTTCCGCTCTAGAGAATTCCCGGTCAGCTAGTCCAGACATCGGGGGCAGATAGGCAATCTTCGTGGAGGCAGCTTCCTCCGGCACCGGCATTCTTTCTGAACTTTTTTCGTCAGAGAGTCTCAAAGGACGACAATAGAACGATTCTTCGTTTGCATAGTCGAATTCGAGGCCGCATGACCACTGCTTGTCATTAGTAATTCCTTCGACCTTGATGTCCACACGAATGTTTTGTGTGATCTGCTTTCCGTCGACAGTCTCTATTTCACGTACGTGCAGATCGCGCCACAACAGATTCGCATCTGGAACCGGAACAGCGATTAGGTCCTGCCGATTGATCGTTACGCCGGGACGCTTCCCCGGGGCACGACTGCCGCGTTTCTCGGTCCAGCGTTGCAGCCCGATATTCCAAAGAGCCAGGGCCTGGAGGGCAGTGCTCTTGCCGGAGTTGTTGGGTCCGATCAGCACAACCGGACTCCCAAGTTCGATGTCAACTTTTCCGAACTTCTTGAAATTACAGATCTCCAGCTTTGTAAGCACGAACGGCTCCTTGCAAAGTGAGAATCGTAACATTTGATACGAGTAAGGAGCCATGTGGGCTAAACGGCGTGTTTCCCAGAGATCTGAGTAAACTGCGCGGATTAGGCCAGGCTCTCAGCTCTACGCCGTCCGGCGATAAAGAGCCAGCCAAAGAATACCGTTCCCAAAACGCCCGCCAGCGTGAACTTCCAGTAGAAGGCAATGTTGGTGGAAGGCGAGATGAAGCCTTCGATAATTCCGGCCACGATCAGCATGGGCACAGTTCCCAGAAGCAGGCGAACCGCCTCTGCTCCTGATTTCGCCAGCGAGTCGCGGCGGGAGAGCAGGCCGGGGAAAAGCAGGCCCTGAGCGATGCGAAATCCTGCGCCGCCGGCGATGAAGATGGCAGGCAGCTCAAGCACGCCGTGCCCCGCCACGAAGCTCCAGAGAGGCAGGCTCATGCCGCCCATCCAGCAGGCCACGCCGATCACCCCGAGCATGATGCCGTTGGTCAGCATCATGTAAGCGGTCCCCACACCGGCGGTGATCCCAAAAGCAAATGTGGTGAAAGCCACGGTAATGTTGTTGGTCATGATGAAGCTGGAGGCCAGCGGCTTCAGCGTGACCACGGAATCAGTCCACATTTTGTGGTGCTCGATGGTGTTCATCATGCCCGGGCCAACGAAGAGGCGCATGAACTCAGGTTTGGTAACGGCCAGCAGCGTTCCTGCGATGGCGCCAAAGACGAAGAGCAGGGTCGCGAGATTGATGAGCTGAATATTGCGGCGAAAAATCCGTGGCCATTCGTAACGATAGAAACCAACAATGCCGCTGATCCCTCTCGATTTCTGGCCTGAATAGATGCTATTGTGAGCGCGGGAAAGCAAAAGGTTCAGCGATCGGGCGTAAGACTTGCCGCTGAGGTCCTCGCGAAGCGCAGAGAGGTCCGCCGCTGCCTGCCGATAAAGCAGCCCCATCTCCTGAAGTTCGTTGCGGGTGAGAGAAGCCAGCCCTTGGTGCTGGACCTGATCGAGAAGATGGCTGAGCCGGTCCCAGTGAAGCTGGCGCTTTCCCAGCCAATAAGCAGAGATCATTTGTGGACAAGCTTACCATTGACACTCCGGAACAGGTGCACCTGGAATTTGTTCTTGCCGGGCTGGGCAGCCGCTTCATGGCCATCCTGCTCGACAGTCTGATTCAGGTCGCCGGCTTCACTGTGCTCTTCATTCTGGGCTCGATCTTTCTCGCCTTCCATGTTTTTGCGGCGGGAACTTCCAATTGGGCAGTCGCGCTATGGGTGCTGGTGTTCTTTTGCCTTTATTGGGGCTATTTCGCGATTTTTGAAGTGGTTTGGAAAGGCCAGACGCCGGGCAAGCGCTGGGCGGGCATTCGTGTGATCAAGGATTCAGGCAGGCCTATCAATACCTTTGAGGCGATTGCGCGCAACCTGCTGCGAGCGGTAGATAGCTTACCCGGCCTCTACGCCACAGGCGTGGTAACGATCCTGCTGAACCGGCGTAACCGCCGGCTGGGAGATTTTGTGGCCGGCACATTGGTAGTTCATGAAAGTTCCGACCGCGAGTCCTCGATTTTCTTCAATACGCCGCAGAACACCACAGCCGTGCCTCAAGCTGCGCAACTCACGCTCCAGCAGGCGGAGCTGATTGAAGCATTTCTGGCGCGCCGCCTGGACATTCCTGAAGCGATCCGCCGGCAGAGCGCACAAAAAATTGCGGACATGATGGCTGCCTCGCTGGCCCTTCCGCCGGAATCACGGCCCCCGGACAACGAGGATTTTCTCGAGATCCTGGTGAAAGAATTCAGGAACCGCGCGCGGCTTCGATAAACACAGCGAACCTGCTTCCCGGCGAAGATCCGCGAGAATTTCTGCCGCACTCCCATTACTTTTGAGAGAGCTCCAAATCAGGCCGGGACAGTGGCCATTTTCCCGTCGAGCACTGTACTATTTCTATATTGTAACTCTGTAACGAGTAATATATATTGAAAGTGGCTGCTCAGGCGGTGCAAGGTCCTTACGGTCTTTGAAAACTGAATATTGAAGCGCAGCAAATTGATGCTTGGTGATTGCGGAGCCGACGCGCAATGCCACACCATCCCCGCCAAAGGCATATTAATCATGTAGGGTGATAATATACTTGACGAATCACCCTGTGGGGGCGCACTATGACTAATGCCCCCTTTGAAGAACTCGCGCAGCTTATACGCTTGCGGCGATACAGGGAGAGTGTGTACGCGATGATCGGCGCTTATCTAGATGAGAGTTTCGATATGAAGAAGTCTGGAATATTCGCCGTCGGAGGAATTATGGCAAGAGGAGTTCCCATTTTCGAGTTAGATAGGAGATGGCACAAGTTACTCCGGCGGCCAGATATTGACGTTGAGTATTTCAAAGCGTCTCAATGCGCTGCTGGGGCAAAGCAATTCGCCAAATTTGTTGCCGATCCAAAGAGCATAACAACAGCGGAACGGGATCGACTTGATTCAATCCACATGGAATTTCTCCAAGCCATAACTCTCATGCCATTTCATAAAAGCAGCTACATAGTTGCTGCTGGCGTAGGAGTGGTGCAGGATGATTTCTACGACATCATCAAGGATGATTATGCCAAACAAATTTTAGGCAATAGCCCATTTTTTCTTGCGTATCACCTGTGCATGATTCAGTGCGCGTGGACAATGAAGGAGGCGCACGAGGGCGCAAAGCACATCCACGATAGTGTTGCTTTCATTTGTGATGAGTGTGAAGAACACGAGGAAGAAGCGCACGAGGCTTACCGACAACTGAAAGCTACAAATCCCAAGGCGGCAGAATATCTTGGCTCATACTCGACTCTCGATGAAAAAGAATGCAATCCACTTCAGGCAGCAGATGCGGTCATTTACGAGATTCGCAAGGCGCTTCATTTGGCTCTAAAGCAGAGAGAGGGAACTCTGCGAGACCATTTCAGAATCATGTCAGATACTCACATGATGTTCTCAATACAACATGCTAACAGAAAAAATCTTGAGCATATCGTCGCCACGCATAGACCAGGCGAGCCGTTCAATTTAGATGCGATCATGGATGATCATTACAATGAAAACATCAAGTTCTGAATTCAAGCGGTTTGACGAAAACATGGAACGTATTCTGCGTGTTCCGCATAGTGAAATCAAGGCTAAACTCAATGCGGAGAAGGTTCAAAAAACAAGGAAGCGGAAGCCTAAGAAGACTTCCGCCCACGAACGCGGCGACCGCGAAGATACTTAAAACGGTTCCGAGCTACTTTGTCCTTCTCTGGTTTTTCCGGTGACTTCAACATATGTCAACCGCTTGCCAGCGACGCCAGCAAGGGCCAGATCGAAGCGTTCTTGGTCAGTCAATTTGTGTTCTCCATCTTTGCGATTGTTGTAACGGAAGCACTGCTCATCGAGATAACGGAACATATGAAACGGCTCAACGGCAACGTAAGTACCATTAAGTCCGCGCTTCAACAGCGACCAGAAATTTTCGATGCCGTTGGTGTGGACGCGCCCGTTAACGTACCGTTCGGTGTGATCACAGAAGTCATGAAGGTATTCGTCCTTCACGCCCTTGTACGCTTGCAGTTCATCGGTATAGAGAGCGGTTCCAACAGCAACATGCTTGTTAAGATTCTCCCGCAGAGTTTCAGTGAAACGATTCTTGAGAACCGCAGTGCGAACGTGTCCACCGCGCTCCAACATCCCCATTACAAGAACTTTATCGACCGCGCTGTTGCCATGCTTCGCATGGATGCGACGGGCCTTTACGTCTTTGTGCATGTTCCGCGCCTTGCCGCCAATGAAAGTTTCGTCTGCCTCAACTTCGGAACCAGAGCCGCCAAGCAAGCCGCCACCCTGCTGCATCGCAAGCCGGATTCTGTGAAGCATGAACCATGCCGACCTCTGAGTTACTCCAATAGTGCGGGCGATCTCGTAAGAGCTGACTCCGTTGCGGCAATTGGAAAGCATCCACACTGCAAGCAGCCACTTTTCAAGCGCGATAGCCGAATCCTCAAAAATAGTCCCGATTTTGGCAGAGAATTGCCGCTTGGGATGGACGCTCTTGCACTGCCACTTGTGCTGGTTCTTCAGAAACACAACATCCTTGCGTCCGCAGGTGGGGCAGGTGACTCCATTTGGCCACAGTTTGTTGGCCATGTAGTCGAGAGCGTTATCAGGATTGGAAAAGAATACAACCGCATCCTGCAAAGTCTTGATTTGCTGTGCGTTGCGTTTCATGAGAACAATTATGAGGTACGTACGTTGATTTGTCAAGTATATTATCACCTCATGTAGTAACAATCAGCGCTACCGTTCCGGCCCGGCGGCGATCTCGTTGAGGTGTGCTTTCGGGGGGGTGGCACTCCGGGGTGCCGCTCGCTAAGTGCTTTAGATTCGGGGTGACGGGGTGGAGTGGGGGTGTTGGACCTAAGGCTTACCCGAAAGTAAACTTGGCGGGGAGTGATGGGGCGGAATCCGCTGATCGCCAGGTGCATTTTCGGAAAGCAGGGTCCGCCCAGTCACCTGCTGATCGAGCAGCATCACAAAGCACAAAATGGCGGAATCTGTAAGGTAAATGACCGACATAGTCCATCAGTTACCTTTAGCAGCTTGGGATTACCGGTTTTTCTATGGTACTTTAACCCCTAACTGCGCCGAATCGTGGTCTCCCCCGGCACTTCGGAGGCGCTTTGGGTCCTACCAACTAACTTATGGCACTCGGGTTTGGTTTCAATAAAGCGAAGGTGCTTGCCTCAGCGGAGAAGTACGTCCAGCAGGGGAAGCTGCAGAACGCGATTTCCGAGTATGAAAAAGTCGCGAAGGAAGATCCCAAGGACCAGACCGTGCTCAACACGGTCGGAGATCTTTACGCGCGCTTGGGCCAGAACGAACATGCCGCCATGTACTTCAAGAAGGTCGGCGACCAGTACGCGCAGAACGGCTTCACGGTAAAAGCCATCGCCATCTACAAGAAGCTGGCCAAGCTTCAGCTCAACGACTCTGAAAATGCAACCAAACTGGCCGAACTCTATGCCCAGCAAGGACTGCTCAACGATGCTCGGGCCCAGTACATGCACGTGGCGGAACATTGTCTTCGTGCGGGAGAAAACAATCAGGCGGCGCGCATCTTCCAGCGAATTCTGGAGCTCGATCCGGAGAATGCTCAGACGCAGGCCAAGCTGGCGGATTTGTACATAAAGATCGGCAAGAAGGACGAAGCGCGCAAGATTTACCAGACGGCTGCTGAAGCCCTTCATGCCCGCGGATCGTATGAAGCGGCGGGAGAGGCGCTGGACAAGGTACTCTCGCTCGATCCGGGGAACAACGAAGCGACGCTGCTGCGGGGCATGATTGCCGCAGGATCGGGCGACCACCCGAATGCGATTCGCCATCTGGAAAAAGCGGCTGAGACCGATGGCAAACCGGATGCTCTGCATGCGCTGCTTGAAGCAAAGCTCAAAAGCGGAGAGGTGAGCGGCGCGGACGAGATTGCCAGCAAGCTGCTGAGCGTCCACCAGGACATCAGCGGAATTCGGAGTCTGGCTGACTGGTACAGCAATCATGACCACCTGAACAGCGCGGTCAGGCTATATGAGCAGTACTCCGAACAGCTTTTCCCAGCAGGCTCCAGCGCTGCCCGCGACACGCTCTATCCGTTGCTGAGCCGGCTAAAGGACAATCCGCAGGCGCTCAAGACAGTCACTCGCCTGCTGGACAGTTCGGGCGAGACCTCGCAGACGGCGGAAATGATCGAGATGCAAGCCCACGGCTGCGCGCAGAAGGGCGATTTCGTCCAGGCGCGCGATCTCTACAAAAAGCTGATGGAGCTTGAGCCGGAAAATGCGCTGCACGGGCAGAACTATAAGCAGATGCTGGCCAAGCTGGGCGAGGATTCGGCGACGCGGATTCTGTCGCCGGAGGAGGCCGCGCAGGCGTTCATGGTAGAGGAGTTGGTAGACAATGCGCCAGCCGTACAGCAGAAGTACGATCCTCCCACGGAGAGCGCCATCGAAGCTGCGCTTACTGATGCTGAGCTGTTCGTTTCTTACAACGTTCCCTCGAAGGCTATTCCGCCGCTCGAGGCCGCTCTGCCTTTGGCCCCGAAAGACGTGAACCTGAATCAGCGGCTGGCATCGCTTTACGCGCGAGCTGAAAGATGGTCCGACGCTGCACGCATGTGCCGGAACCTGAGCGAGATTTATCGCGAGCTTGGTCATGCGAACGAAGCGGCGCGGTACCAGGAAGCCGCGCGCAAGTATCAGTTGCGAGCGCCACAAGCGGCGCAACCCGTTTCGCAGCCGGAAATTTCTGTCGTGCCGGAACCGGAAGCAGCAGTCATTTCTCCACATCTTGTTGAGCCTGCGGCTGAGCCCTCCGTCAAGGAATTCAGTTTTGATATTCCTGAGCCGGCTGGGGCACTGGAAGAGGCTGAACCCGCGCCCGCGGCCGTTGCTTCAATTGAGATGGAGGTCACCGCCGGAACGCCTGAAATCGCGGTGACGCCTGTTAGCTCCGGGTCTCACGAGATTGATCTCTCCAACGAGTGGGAGGACATGCTCACGGTGGAACCGGCTGCTGAGGCTCCCGTTGCCGAACACAGCGCGGCCCAACCAGTAGTTGCAGAGCCTCCGCAGGCGGAAGCTGAACCTGTGGTGATGAGCGCCGAGCCCGAAGGCGGTTCAGCGGTCTGCTACCTGCCGACGGAAAAGGTTGAAGAGATCCAGTTCTACATCTCGCAAGAAATGTGGCCAGCAGCAAAGAAGGCGCTGCTGGAACTGACGGAGATCGCTCCTGATGCTCCGGAAATTAACGAGTTAATGGCGGCGGTTGCGGCCGGTCAGCGGAAATCGCCGGAGACCGCGCCCGCGGAAAGCTTCGCTGCGACAGCCGTGGAGCCGGCATCCGCGGTAGATTTCCTGCCGCCTCCGTTCGCCGCACCCGCTCCCCATGCGTCACCGTTTTCTGACGTGTTGCCCCCACTAGCGCAGCCCGCAGTTGCTGCGGCGGGTCCTCAGGAGCAAATTCTCGATCTTCCGATTGACGTTGCTCGCGCTTCCGCTCCGGTTGCTGCTGCTCCGGCCCTGAGCACGCACTCGACGGAGGACATCCTCAGCGATTTCCTGGTGGACTTGGAAAAAGGCGACCTCGCCGATTTCGCCCCCAAGCCTAAGGCGGACGTTCACGCAACTCCGCCCGCTCCTGCGATGGCAGTTGCTCCGGCTCCTCCACCTGCGATTGCACATGCTCCTGCATCCGCCTTCGCGACCAACGGCTCCGCAAAAGAAGCGCTGCGCGATGCGGAGTCGTCGCTGGTTCTTAACGATATTTTTTCTGATCTGCAGGAAGAACCCACCGCAAGCACGGAAGCAGAGGAAGATCCCGAGACGCATTACAACCTTGGAATCGCGTTTAAAGAAATGGGGCTGCTGGACGAAGCCATCGGCGAGTTGCAGAAGGTCTGCCGCGCGGTGGACCATGGTCAGAAATTTTCGCAGCCCATCCAGGCTTATACCTGGCTGGCGCAGTGCCTGGTGGACAAAGGAGCGCCTGAGGCTTCTCTCCGCTGGTACAACAAAGCTCTTCAATTGCCGGGATTGGATGACTCCAGCCGCAATGCCATTTATTATGATCTTGCCACCGCCTGTGAGGCTTCAGGTGACAAAAAATCGGCGCTGGCCAACTTCATGGAAGTGTATGGTTCCAACATTGATTTTCGCGACGTTGCCAGCCGCATCAAAGCACTCAAATCCTAAAGGCCCTGTTCGCATCTAATACCCAGATTTTGGCTACCTCCACGAATCTCGAAAATCATCCCGGCCCGCCGCCGATCGAAGGCGAAACCTTGCCGCCGGTATGGCTGCAACGCGCTTCAGCGGTGGTGTATGTGTTCTTCTGCATCATCATCGGCTTGTACCTGATCGTGCTCCCGTGGGCCCGCTGGTTTGATGGCGGCTTCAGTTCGCAATGGCCGATCTGGCTGCAACATCTTCTCCAAAGCGGATTTGTTCGCGGGGCCGTCTCCGGCCTTGGTGTCGTGGATATTTGGCTGGGTATTCTGGAGGCGGTAAACTATCGCGACCGCCGCTGAAGAACGATGGACAATCCCAACAAGAACCCTGAAACCGCCGCAGCAAAAACGCATCTGCTCGAAGCCGCGCCTCTGGCGTATTTCAACCCCGAATTTCTGAATAGCCCAGATGGCCGTATTCTGCGCATCCTTTCTGAATATGCCGAGCCACTTTCGCGGTTTCGTCGGGAGCGAATTCAGGACACTGTGGTTTTCTTTGGCTCGGCGCGCTTTGCCTGCCTTTCAGAGGCGCAGCAGGCGTTAACCATCCTGGAAAAGCCAGGTTCAGCTACGCCCGCCAGCCGTAAACATCAGCCAGGCGGCGATGATGCCGATGAATTGCAGGCCACGCTCAAGCGCGCTCATGCTGCTGTGGAAATGGCGCGTTACTACGAAGATGCGCAAAAGCTGGCGCACATCCTCACAGAGTGGACCAAATCTCTTCCCGGCAAGCGCCATCGTTTTGTCGTAACGTCAGGTGGCGGGCCGGGAATCATGGAAGCCGCCAACCGGGGAGCGCGCGACGCCGGCGGCAAAACCATCGGGCTCAATATCCGACTGCCCTTCGAGCAGTATCCCAACCAGTACATCACACCGGAACTCAACTTCGAGTTTCATTACTTTTTCATGCGTAAGTACTGGTTCGCCTATTTGGCAAAGGCGCTCGTCGTGTTCCCGGGAGGATTCGGCACACTGGACGAGCTGTTTGAGATCCTCACCTTGGCGCAGACGCAGAAATTGGCCAAGAAGATCATCGTGATCGTGTACGGGAAGCAGTACTGGAGCCATGTGCTGAATCTTGAAGCCCTGGCCGATGCCGGCGCTATCTCACCGGAAGACACCAAGCTGTTTTCCTTCTGCGACACTCCCGAAGAAGCTTTCGAGTGCCTCAAGGAGGGGCTGACCAAGTATCACCTTCAGCCGCAGAAGACGGTACCGGAAGAAGGGCCTGAGATCGCGAAGACGCTGCCGTAAAAAAGGCGATTGCGCATCGCGAGCTTTAGCCGCTCAGATGAAGGCCTTGCGGCGCCAGCGGCAGACTGCGAAGTCGCTGTCCGGTTGCACTGAAGATTGCATTTGCCACTGCGGGAGCCAGCGCCATGATTGGGGTTTCACCGGCGCCCATCGGCGGCACGTCTTTGCGGTCAATTAATTCCACGTCAATCTTTGGCCGGTCACGGAAACGCGGTACCCGGTAGTCGCGAAAGTGCGGATTCAGAACCTTCCCATTCTGAAAATGGATGGCTTCAAATAGCGCGCCGCCGAGTCCCTGCACAATCGCACCGGCAATTTGGTTACGCAGCCCGTCAGGATTCACCACCGGCCCGCAATCGAATGCCTGCACCATCCGCGCCACGTGAACTTGTCCTGACTGCGGATCAACCGCGACTTCAGCACATGCGGCCACATAGCTGCCCTTCTCCAATCCACCGCCAATGCCGAATCCGCGCTCGCGTGACGCTGCTTGCTTCCCCCAGCCAAATTTCTGGGCCGCAGTTTCAAACACCGCACGCAAGCGCTCATCATTCAGATTCTTGAGCCGGAACTGAAGCGGATCCATGCCAGCCAGATGCGCCAGTTCGTCCATGTGGCTTTCACGGGAGAAGAAATTTGCGGTGGCGGCTAGCCCACGATAGGAGCCTTGCCGCAACGGGGGATTTTCTGTGGGGTGAAACTCAATCTTCTTGTTCGCAACATGATAAGGCGTGTCAATTGCAGCCGGGCCTGAGTTGTAATTGTGAAACTCCCATGCGAGCAAGGTACCGTCAGCCGCGATGCCGCTTTTTACTTCGATGATCCCGGCAGGACGGAAGTAAGCCCAGGTGAACTCTTCCTCGCGTGTCCAAACCAGCTTCACCGGCTTGCCTGCGGCCTTGGCCAGCCGTGCGGCTTCGACGGCGCATTCGCCCGTGTGCTTGCCGCCGTATGCGGAGCCGGTGTCCGGCACCATTACGCGGACTTGGTCCGGCTGCAGGTGAAATGCTTCCGCAAGCTGCTCCTTCGCAGCAAAAGGACGCTGCGTTCCCGTCCAGACGGTGAGCTTTGTGCCATTCCATTTCGCCACTGCGGCCCGCGGCTCCAGCGGAGCATGTTGGATGTAAGCGACCGTATAAGTTTGGGCAAGTGTTTTGGCGGCGGCTTTCATGCCGTCGGCAATCGAGCCGCTCTCATGATTCGAGCGCCCTCCAAAGCCGCGGCTTTCCTCTTGCTCCGGATGATCTTTGAGGTATGGAAACAATTCGGCTTCGGAAATCTGCTGCGGCGAGTTCCACTGGGCTTGCATCAGCGAAAGCGCCTGCTGGGCAGATGCAAGTTCATTCGCAGCAACGCCAATGAAATCGCCATCGCGCACGATCTTCACTCCCGGCAGTTTGTCTGCGCCGTTGGCGGAGAATGATGCCAGAGCACTGTTGAACGCGCTCGGGCGAAGAACTTTGCCGTACATCATGCCAGGAAGCTGCATGTCTGATGTGTATTTGTGCTGTCCCGTGACGAAAGCCCGGCCATCTACTTTGGGCATCGGCGAACCAGCGATCTGCCATTGGGCGGGTGGGATCAGCGCCGGATCGCTTGTGATGATCTTGGTTAGCTTCTGCCCGCGCGTCAGTTCTCCGTAGGCAACACTCTGGCCGGTTTGCGGATTGGTGATGGCTCCGTTCTGGGCGGTCAACTTTCTTGCATCGGCATTCCAG
Organism: Terriglobales bacterium; assembly: GCA_025934025.1. Classification (GTDB taxonomy): domain Bacteria; phylum Acidobacteriota; class Terriglobia; order Terriglobales; family Acidobacteriaceae; genus Angelobacter. Next base: position 13,712 of record JAICYU010000020.1, on the reverse strand, counting down.
CGCTGCGCAGCCATCTCGATCAGGGCTTCGCGTGCGGCGGAGGCCACGGTGCGCAACTCCGTCCCCATTTGCGGAGTGGTGCGACTGCCGAAGGTTCCCATATCGAACGGGACTTGATCGGTATCGCCCATCACCAGCATGATCGAGTTCACGGGAGCGCGCAGCTCTTCCGCAACTTGCTGCGTGAGCGAGGTGCGGATGTTCTGGCCCATCTCAACTTTGCCGGTGAAGACCGTGATCTTGCCATCGCCGCCAATGTGCAGCCAGGAGGCCAGCTCATCAGGAACTTCGTGCTCCTGAGCGCGACCGGATTCCTGGGCCAGCACAGTGCGCGCGCAAAAACCTACTACTAACCCCGCGCCGAGCAGCTTGAACAGCTCGCGCCGGTTAACGCAGAAGATGTGCCGCAAGGGCTCCACCAAGTGTTGCTCTGCGTCAGGAGCGAGCGCCAGCTTCTTCATGACTTGGCTCCTTCTCCAGCGGCGCGATGAATTGCCGCGACAATACGCTGGTAGGCTCCGCAGCGGCATATGTTGCCATTCATGTGCTGGAAAATGTCTTCGTCGCTGGGGCGGGGCTTGGAAGCGAGCAGAGCAACGCCTGACATAATCATTCCCGGCGTGCAGTAGCCGCATTGAAATGCTTCTTCTTCGAGAAATGCCCGTTGCAGCGGATGCAGCTCGCCGTTCGCGGAAAGCGACTCAATCGTTTCGATACGCTTACCCGCTGCTGATTGCGCTGGCGTTCGGCAGGAGCGTACGGGACGTCCATCGAGCAGCACGGTACAAGCGCCGCACTGGCCTTCGCCGCAGCCATATTTGGTCCCAGTCAGGTCAAGATGATTTCGCAGGATATAAAGCAGTGGCTCAGAAGGCGGGACTTCCACTTTGTGCTCGCTGCCATTTACCAGGAGAGTGAGGGATGCCATAGGTTTCTAGATGCGCTCAGGAACAGCTCGCGTTGAACCGCGCGAGGAAGATTCTAAATCTGGCATACAGGCCGATTCCAGCACCTTTCTTGATGAACGTCGGCACTTCAAACCGAAGTAACTTTTCCACCCATGAATTGCCGCTTACCATCTCAGCGTGAGCTGCGATTGGATCCTCGAACGCCTGCGCTGCGCCTGGCTGGCTCACCGGCGCTGGACTCCTCTTTTGTCTGGCGTGATGATGGTCTCGGCGCGGTTCTTTCCTGCGCGTTCGCTTCGAATGCTCGTTTCGACGGCCGGCGTGCTCCTTCTGCTCGTTGTCGTAGTTGATATTGCGTTGGATTTTCTGGACAGAAACTATCCCAATCGGCCCAGCAGCCGCATAAAAACCAAAGCTTCAGCGCCGGAAATTTTCTTTGCTGCGATGCTCGCGCTTATTTACAGCCTCTTGATTGTCGCCGGAATGAATCTCTTCTTCCTGCCCTCGCCAGTTGTCGTGTTTTTTGTGATGCCCGCAATCTTCCTGATCTGTTGCGTGGTGGCGTGGCACAACGTCACGCTCTGGTACGACGAGGGAGCTGAGTACGAAGAGGAGCTCAAAGAAGCAAATATAAAGCAAGGGGAGGTCACCTCCCCCCTGATCTGACGCGCCTGTTCGACCCCTGTAACGTGATCTCTGTCCGCCTCCTGCCTTTCCGATCACCCGATGATCCGATCTCCGGATGACCCGATTCTTAAAGCGTGTGCAGATACGCCAGCAGGTCCTGGAGATCGCGCTGGTCCAGTTGGTTTCCGAACTGCGGCATCATGTTCCTGCCGTGGAGAATGGTATCCACTACATGCTCGTCGGTTGAGGTCATTCCACTCGGCAAGTAAGGACGTTTGAAAATCCCTTTTAGCCCCGGTCCTTTGTTGCCGTGACTGGAATAAGCAGGGTGGCAGCCGATGCAGTAGATGTGAAACACACGCCGGCCGCCCGATTGCTGGGCCGTAAGCCCGAGTTCGGCATCCGTCATTCGTTCCGGATCTTTGCTGCACCCGGCAAAGAACAAAGCCACAATGGAGATGAGGAGAACGATAGACGCTTTTCGCATCAAATGACTATTATGTCTGTGGTCCGGCGAAATGCAAAATCCCGCCGGACCCATGGTTTCTCACATGCCTGTCAAGATCAAGCGCGCCTATGAAAACCCATCGCGCTCTGATGGCGAGCGCGTGCTGGTGGACCGGCTCTGGCCGCGCGGGCTGAGCAAGGCGCAGGCGCGAATTGAACATTGGCTTAAGAACCTCGCTCCTTCTGACACGCTTCGCAAATGGTTTCATTCCAGCGAAAACTGGCTTGTGTTCAAGAAGCGCTATTTCAAAGAACTCTCCACTCCTGAAGCTGCGCAGGACTTAATGCGGCTCTACGAATTGATGGAACAGCACGGCCAGGTAACTCTGATCTACTCTTCCAAAAACGCCGACCACAACAATGCCGTCGCTCTGAAAGAGCTGCTGGATGGCAGCAGGAAGCCGCCCAACAGCAGCGGTCCGGCGCGAGCAGTGGCCATGTCTGGACGAATGGCCAAGCGGCGCCCGAGCTGAACAGTATGGTGTTGCGGCCTATTGAACTTGCAACGCGCACCACTGAAGATTTTGTTTCCGCATGGGACATGGTGATGCGCCTGCAAAAGCAGCCCTTCACGGAGTGCTGGATGATCACGCAGCCCTCGCATGCTGCGCTCGCCGGCCAGATCGCCGCCAGGCTGATTGGCCCAGAATTTCCGCAGCTTGATCCTGAACTGGTGCGTGCCATCGCTCTGCATGATTCCGGCTGGGGAATGCCGGACGCGCAAGCCGTAATGTCCAGCCGATCAGTAGCCGCGAATCGCCCAAGATCTTTTCTCGAGATGAGCGTCGCGGAGTTTTTGAATGCATGGAAACAATCCATTGAGATCGCCCAGGCAGGGTCCACGACGGGCGGCTACATGGTGAGCCGGCATTTCTGGCGTCTGGCTGCTCATTGGGCCAAAGTGAATGGAGGGCATTCTGCCGATAACAATCTCATGAAGTTGTTTCTAGAGCAGGAGACCAAACGCCAAACCAGGCTCTCGCAAAAGCAGGGCCGCACCGAAGAAGAGCTGGAAGCATTGACTGATGTGCTGCAGTTCTGTGATCTGCTGTCTCTTTACCTCTGCTCCGGGGCGCGTGACAATGCCGAATTCCCGAGTTACTGCGGGGTGAAAGCGAGGCTCACGCTCGAGGAGGATCGCTGCCACCTTGAGCCTGCTCTGCTGCAGCCCGGCTCGCAATTCAAAGTCGCCGCCCTGCGCCACCCAGCGACGAAGACGCTGTCCGGGCAGGAAATCGAGATCAGATTTGAATAGAGCACATTGATTCGGCGGCCGAGTACGCTCTTAGGCGGGTTGTCAGCGCCGGTCAGCATCCACCGGCGGCAGCGGAGGGACAGCGGGTGACATTCCGGGCAACAGGAACGGCGGTTTGTGGCGGGCGTTTCTCCAGTGCTGCGCTGCCATGCACAAACTCCGCCCACTTGAGATCGTGCTGCAGGAATGAATCGAGTGCCGCCGCTGCAACCTCAATCTGCGTTCCGTCCGCAAAGCTGATCACCATTCTCGGCCTCCCTTATCCGTTGTCTTGTTCCAATAGATGATCCGGCGGCAGCTCACGCTTCAAAAATCGGAGCAATCAACGCGCGCGGTTGCAGCCGCATCTCATTCCTATTAGGCCACGAGCAGAAAAGGAGAGCGTATGCCGCATTATGGAGTTCTTCGCGATACCAGTCTGGAAGGAGTAGACGACATTCGCGGCGCCGAAGTTTATGGCGTTAATGACGAGAAGCTGGGAAAAATTCAGGATGTGATTTTCGACCATTCTTCAGGCGATATCCGGTACGTTGTGATTGATACTGGCGGATTCCTGGGCGGCAAGAAGTTCGTTGTGCCCGCCCATCGCGTGGAACCCTATGGTAACCACGACGACAAGTTTTATGCCGAGCTCGATAAAGACCGCATTCAAATGCTCCCCGAGTACGACGAGAAACACCTGAAGTCGGAAGATACCTGGGCGCAGTACGAGAAGCGTTACCAGGATAGCTGGAATCAGGGCAACGTGATGTACAACAAGAAGACCGGGCGCATTGTGACTCCGCCGCCACAGGAAGTTCAGGGCACTCGCACCAAGCCACTCAGCCAGGAAGGAAGAGAAAGCCTGGAGCGCGACTTCACTCCGCAACGCCGCGGACAGGAACAGGACTTGTTGGGTGTCGCTTCCAGTGGGGACAATATAACTCTCGAGCCGAATAGGCCTTCCATCGCGGACCGCCAGGACGCCATCCAAGCGCAAAAAGATGCAGAACAGGCCCGCAAGAATCAGGGGCAGCTGCGCGACCTGAGTGGGCGGGTACCGCTGGAAGGCTCACGCATACCTGATACTGAAGGCTTGCGCGAACCGGGCATTTACAAGGTGGATGAGGTTCCCGACGCAGAAAAGAAGTCTGATCTAAACGAACCTCTCAACGCCAACTACGGTCGCCGCTGGCTCGGCTTCCAAAAAGGTTTGCGCGCCGGCCGCGACAAGGTCGTGGGCAACTGCCCGCTTTGCGGCAGTCAGAAGAAAGTGGCGTAGACGCATTGGCATTCCGAGGCCGCGCAAAAACGAAACGCCGAAACCTGATCTGCGAGGCTGAGGAATCTACTCCCGTTATGCGGCGCCCAACAAAGTTTTGAACTGCAATATTCTTAGAATCAAGCGGGGTTGAACCGATGCAGCAGCCGGAGCTGATTTCTCGGCGTCACCCCAGCCTACTCGCTCGTGGGGAGCGCATTTCAGTTCGGCCTCGGAGTGACACATGCTCGTGAGCTTATTGGGATGTCAGCCATCCACCGGCGGTCCTCAGGGTGGGACCGCTTAATCGAGACGCGGGCCCGGTCGCAGCAATTCCTCCATCTCCTTTTCGCCAATCACTTTCACACCGAGTTCTTTCGCTTTGTCCAGCTTTGATCCCGGATCATCTCCGGCCACTACATAGTCTGTTTTCTTGCTTACCGAACCTGAAACTTTGCCGCCCGCATCTTCAATCAGTTTTTTAGCCGCGTCACGAGAGTAGTTCGCCAGAGTTCCTGTGATGACGAACGTCTTGCCTGCAAGGGTTGTCCCGCGCACTTTTTTTGTGCCCTTGAAATTCAGAAATTTGCCCAGACGTTTCACTAGTTCGCGATTTCTGGGCTCTTCAAAAAATTCACGAATACTGGCGGAAACGCTGGGGCCCACGTCGTGGATTTCTTGTAATTCTTCGGCAGGCGCGCCCATCAGGTCGTCCATGGAACCGAAATGCTCGGCGAGCAGCTCCGCTGTGCGCGCGCCCACCTGCCCGATTCCCAGACCCAGGATGACGCGCTCAAGAGGCAGCTTGCGGGAGTTCTCAATTTCCGCCAGCAGATTATCCACTGATTTCTCTCCAACGCGTTCCAAAGCCAGCAGTTGCGAACGCTTGTCCTTGAGGATGTAAATATCCGCTACATCTTTGATCAATCCATTCTGATGGAGCTGATTGACCAGGGATTCACCCAAACCCTCAATATTCATTACCGAACGCGATGCAAAGTGAAGAATGCTGCCCTGCAATCGCGCCGGACAATTGAGGTTGACGCACCAATAATCAACTTCTCCTTCGCTGTGGCGAATTTTGCTGTTGCAGACCGGACAATGCTCCGGCATGTGAAATTCTTTGTACCCGCAAGGGTGGTCCTTGTCTTCGACGGCTTTGACCACTTTCGGAATCACGTCGCCGCCGCGTTCCACCATCACCCAGTCGCCGATCTTTACTCCCAGCCGCCCGATCTCATCCATGTTGTGCAGGGTGGCCCGGCTCACCTTAGTGCCGCCGATGGGAACCGGCTTGAGCACGGCGACCGGCGTGAGCTTGCCGGTACGGCCTACCTGCACGCGAATGTCTTCAATCTGCGTAACTCCGCTGCGCGCGGCATACTTGTAAGCGATGGCCCAGCGCGGCGCTTTGCCGGTGAATCCCAGGCGGTCGCGCGTGCGCACGGAATTAACCTTGACGACTACGCCGTCAATTTCGTACGGCAGCTTCTCCCGCATCTGCTCGCTTTTACCGATGAACTCCAGCACCTGGTCAATGCTTGAGACGAGCGCGTAATGCGAGTTGACTCGGAATCCCGCCTGGCTCAGTGCGTGCAGCGCGTCAGAATGGAGTTCGGGATAGTACTTTCCATCTACCAGCAGGAAGTAGGCGTAGAGGTCTAGCCGCCGCTGCGCCACGATGTTGGGCTCCAGCACGCGAATCGTCCCTGCGGCTGCGTTGCGCGGATTGGCAAACCGGCTCAGGTTCTGGCGTTCGCGCTCCTCGTTCATGCGCGCGAAGGCAGCCAGCGGCATGATGACTTCGCCGCGCACTTCGAAGTCCGGTGGAATGCCTGCTTTCTTGAGTGCGTCCGCGGAAACCGAAAGCGGAACAGTGCGCATCGTCCGGACATTTGTGGTCACATCTTCGCCTACTGAACCGTCACCGCGCGTGACGCCTGTTTGCAATTTGCCCTCGCGATAGGTCAGGGCAAGGGACATGCCGTCCAGCTTGAATTCGCAGACGTATTCCAACTTGGCCGGTCCCGCCAGCTCGCGCGCGCGGCGGTCCCAGTCGCGCAGTTCCTGCTCGTTGTAGGCATTGTCCAGCGAGAGCATGGGACGCGAGTGCTCCACCTTCACGAAGCCCTCGCGCGGCTTGCCGCCCACACGCTGCGTAGGCGAATCAGCAGTAATCAGCTGCGGATGCTCGTCCTCTAAACGCTTGAGGTCCTGCATGAGGCGATCAAAATCAGCATCGCTCAGCTCGGGCGCGTCCAGGACGTAATACAGGTGCTCATGGCGGCGAATCTCGTCGCGCAACGCTTCCATCTGGCGCTCAACGTCTTTATCTTTAGGGTCTTTAGGCTTGGCAGCGGTGGCCATGCTGCGATTATATTTCGCCATGACTCAGTTCTGATTTGTTCTTCTTATCGCAACCTCTGAATCGTCCGTTGCGAAGATTTGGGTTGCGCCTCGCTCAAAAATTACAGCTTTTCCAGCAGCACGGCGACGTGAGCAATGACGGCGTTCTCTGTTCCCATACCTTCCGGCGTTTTGGCTTTGATTCCAACCTGCCCCAGATTGATTCCCAGAAGTTCGGCAACGCGCTGCTGGATCTTCTTGGCGTGCGGGCCGATCTTCGGCTCAGACAAAATCAGAGTGGAATCCACATTGGCGATTCTGTATCCCGCCCGCTGAACCTGCTTCAATGCTTCGGCGAGAAATATTGCCGAGTCGGCGCCTTTCCACTTGGGATCGCTGGGCGGGAAATAGCTGCCGATATCGCCCGCCGCCACAGCGCCGAGCAGAGCGTCGGTAATGGCGTGAAGCAGCACGTCACCATCGGAGTGCCCGGCAAGGCCCTTACCGAACGGAAGCTCCACGCCGCCGATCTTTAGAGGAACGCCGGGTTGAAACTCGTGTGAATCCCAGCCGTAGCCTATGCGCATACTCACCACTGATTCACACTGATGACACTGATCTGAAAGCAAATCAAATCGCACCTCCGGCAGTCCGTCGAACCTTGTGCTTACGGCCATTATCTAGGAGTATTCTGCGAACCTGCGGCTTCGGACCGAAGTTGAGATCAGGCCTAGCTCAAGAGAGGTTGATCTCAAATAGTTAATTACCTGCGATTCATGTGCGGCGATGATGGCTTCCGCAGTCTTGAGTTCCAATAGAATAATGCCGTTCACGACCAGGTCCGCTCTGAAATCGCCTACACTGCTGCCACGGAAGAACACGGAGACGCCAACTTCCTGCTCTACCACGAGTCCCTTTTCGAGGAGAGCAAGATAGAGGGAATTGCGGTAAACCGATTCCAGAAAACCAAAGCCGAGCTCGTTGTAAACATCGTAAAACACTCCAATGATTGCTTCCGTTATTCCCGAGTGTTTGTAGGCCAAATCGTCCGTCATGACTTATTCCTGGATCAGTGTCATCTGTGAAAATCAGTGGTGAGTAGTCTGGGCTAATAGAAACTCCGCTAGTTCCATATCTGCCGGCGTAGTGATCTTGATATTCCGGGCTGAGCCCATCACCACCCACACGCTCTCTCCCAACCGCTCCACCAGCGACGCTTCATCCGTTCCGGTAAAGCCGTCGGCCATGGCGCCGTCAAAGGCACGCTTGATCAGGTCATAACGGAAGCCCTGCGGTGTTTGCGCCTGCACTACGCGTTCGCGCGGAATGGTGGACGTGATGATGGCGCCTTCAGCAACGCGCTCCACCTGCTTGATGGTGTCGCTGGCCGGCAGCCCAGCGATGGCGGCGCCACGCTTTTCCACTTCTTGAACGATGTTGCCGATGATTTCATCATCCACAAACGGACGCACGGCATCATGGACCAGCACAACGTCGTCCGGCGCGGCTTTCAGGCTGGCCAACGCGTTCGCGACTGAGTCCTGGCGATGCTCGCCGCCTTCCACCAGTTCCACTTTTTCGGCGATGCGTTCCTGTTCCAGACGCGAGCGGAACTGCTGCATCTCAGTTTTCCGCAGTGCCACAATAATCTTGTTCACCTGCCGGTTGCGCGCGAAGACCCGCAGCGTGTGGACCAGAATGGGCGCGCCGTTGATCTCAAAAAACTGTTTCGTGACGGCTGTTTTCTTCCCGGCAGGCGCCATGCGGGTGCCCAAGCCGGCAGCGGGAATAATAACGATGACCTTCATCGGGGAAGAAAGTATAGCAACTTCGTCAGAGTTCAGTTGCCGACCGCCAACCAGTAAGATTTAAGGGTGCTCCACAAGTTGCGCCAATCCATTCTTGGCCAGCGGCTGCTTGCGCCCGGAGAACGGGTTGCGATCGCTGTTTCGGGCGGCGCGGATTCGGTGGCTTTATTGCGCGGGTTACTGGAGTTGCGCCGGGAGCTTGGAGTGGTTCTTTCGGTCGCGCACTTCCATCATGGGATCCGCGGAACTGATGCCGACGCCGACCAGCAGTTCGTCTCCGGACTGGCAGCACAGTATGATCTCGAGTTCCACCTCGGCTCCGGAAATGCGCCGGACTATGCCAGGGAAGAGAAAGTCAGCCTCGAAACTGCCGCGCGCAATCTGCGGCATCAGTTTTTCGCCACCCTGATCACCGAGCACCGGGCTGACAAAATTGCCACCGCCCACACGCTCGACGACCAGGCAGAGACCGTGCTCATGCGCGTCATTCGCGGAGCGGGAACGAGAGGGCTGGCCGGCATTGCTCCTTTGCATGAGCAGAAGCATCTGATTCGCCCGCTGCTGGACATTAGCCGGCGGGAGATCGAGGATTATCTGAGATCACTCAGGCAACCATGGCGTGAAGATCTGACCAACCAGGACTTGAGCCACACCCGCAACAAAGTACGTCGCCGGCTTCTTCCTTTGCTGGAAGAGTTCAATCCGGAGATCCGGGGCACGCTCGGTGAAATCGCCGAGATCGCTCGCGGTGAAGCAGAGTATTGGAAAAAGCAGCGCGAACCTGTGTTGGAGCGCCTGGTACAGCGGGGCAAGCCCAGTCGGAGCGGTCGTTCCAGCAGCGGCAAAGCCGGAGAGATCAGGTCAGTTGATCTAGCCGGCCTGCTTGCCTTGCCATTGGCGCTTCAGCGAGAGCTGTTGCATGCTCTTGGGAAACAAATCGGCCTTCCTTTGGAATTTCGGCACATTGAAGCTCTGATTGCTCTGGCCCGCGAGGGCAAGAGAGGCAAACCGGTGCAGTTGCCTGGAAACTGGAGCGCTTGCTCTTCCTTCCGCGAGTTGCAGATCCAGCCTCCAAGTTCCGGCGAAACTCCCGATTACGAGTTTTGCCTGCCGCTGCCGGGGGAAGTCCGAGTGGCGCCGGCTGGGTCCGTGATCCGCGCCAAGGTAGTCAATATCGGAATGCGAGCAGGGACGGAGTATAATTCCACTTTGCTGTTGGACCGTTCGCTGCTCCGGCCAGAGCTTGTCGTGAGAAACTGGCGGCCGGGCGACCGGTTTTTCCCCGTACATACGCACTCTCCCCGGAAAGTAAAAGAGCTGCTGCAACCGGACCGGATCGGACACGCCATCTCTGCGGCTGAACGGCACTCCTGGCCGGTGGTGGTGAGCGGCGGCGAGATCGTCTGGATGCGGGGATTTCCTGTGGCGGCCAACTATGCCCATCGCAAGGGGGATGCCGTGTTAATCGAAGAGGTTAGGACCGAAGAATGAATCAAAGCGCAACCCAGGAATTTGGAAAGATGATCCTCTCCACCGAGCAGATCAGGAAGCGCGTGCAGGAGATGGCGCGCCAGATTTCTCGCGATTTTCAGGGCAAAACGGCCCATGTAGTTGGTGTTATGGAGAACAGTTTTATCTTCATGGCTGATCTGGTGAGGGAGATGGAAGTCCCGGTGATCTGCCAGTTCGTCCAGCCCGAATCGAAACAGGCCAACGCCAGCACGACCGAGATCTTTTTTACCCCGGAAATAGACGTCCACGGCAAGGATGTGCTGCTTCTGGAGGCCCTGATCCAGTCAGGGCTCACCAGCGATTTCCTTATCCGCAATCTTCTCGGCAGGGGCGCCAGCAGCGTTAAACTGGCCGTTTTATTGGACAAGCAGGCTGCCCGGCGGGTGTCTCTTCAGCCGGATTACTTTGGTTTTCTGGTCAATGACAGTTTTGTCGTAGGCTATGGGTTGGGGGCGCCCCAGTTGGGCCGCAATCTGCCTTATATTGCAGCAGCAACAACGCCGCCGACTAAGCCAAGTTAAGCGGTTTTACTGCATTCGGAGCGACGCAAAGCGGTATAAAATCGTTTCAGGCAAAAGTTTGGACCGGACCTTTCTTCTCAGCATCTAAATGGAGATGGCGAGTCTAGCCTGAAACTTACGTACAGCGAACTTTTTCCGCGATTCAGCGTCTTTTATATGTGAAGGCCGCTATGGCAATGGTGCGGCTGGTAAATTTTAGGAGTAACAGTGAACTCAACAGTTAAAACGGTGGTTTTGTGGGTCGTCCTGCTGCTGGTGGGATTCGTCCTTTGGGAGATGATTAAGGGCGGCACCACAGGGGCCAAGGATACCGAGACCGCCTATAGCGACTTCATGTCCGACGTGGGCAAGGGCGACGTCCAGGACGTGACCATCACCAACAACGAAGCTCACGGGCACTATCGCAAGGACAAGAGCGGCCAATTCCATCTGATCGTTCCGGCCAACAACCCGGAGATGCTGAAGTCGCTTGATGCCAACAATGTGAAAGTGACTTTCCGCGACAGCAGCCAGGGCGCTAACTGGCCGATGTGGATTTTCCAGTTCTCCCCGATTCTCCTGCTGGGCGTGCTGTGGTTCGTCATGATTCGCCAGATGCAGACCGGCGGCAACAAAGCTTTGAGCTTTGGCAAGAGCCGCGCGCGGCTGCTCTCCATGCAGCAGAAGAAGATCACCTTCAAAGACGTCGCCGGCGTAGACGAAGCTAAGGAAGAGCTGCGCGAGATTATTGACTTCCTGCGCGAAGCGCAGAAGTTCCAGAAACTTGGCGGGCGCATTCCCAAGGGCGTGCTGCTGGTGGGCCATCCCGGAACAGGAAAGACCCTGCTGGCGCGCGCAGTTGCCGGCGAAGCCAACGTTCCCTTCTTTAGCATTTCTGGTTCGGATTTTGTGGAGATGTTTGTTGGCGTGGGCGCCAGCCGCGTTCGCGACCTGTTTGAGCAGGGCAAAAAGAACGCTCCCTGCATCATCTTCATTGACGAGATTGACGCTGTGGGACGCCATCGCGGCGCCGGCCTCGGCGGTGGACACGATGAGCGCGAGCAGACCTTGAACCAGTTGCTGGTTGAGATGGACGGCTTCGAATCGAACGAAGGCGTCATCCTGATTGCCGCTACCAACCGGCCCGATGTTCTCGATCCGGCACTGCTGCGTCCGGGACGTTTCGATCGCCGCGTTGTGGTGCCGCTGCCAGATGTTCGCGGCCGCGAAGAAATCCTCCGCGTACACACGCGCAAGATTCCTTTGGCCGATGATGTTGATTTGTCCATCCTGGCTCGCGGAGCGCCGGGATTCTCCGGAGCCGAGCTCTCCAACATGGTCAACGAAGCTGCATTGAATGCCGCGCGCTGCAATCGCAAGTCAGTCCTCATGTACGACTTTGAACTGGCCAAAGACAAAGTGCTGATGGGCGCAGAACGCAGGAGCATGCTGCTGACCGAAGAGGAGAAGAAGGTCACCGCATACCACGAAGCCGGACACGCAATCGTAGCTGCGCTGATGCCGTTTGCCGACCCGCTGCACAAGGTCACTATCATCCCGCGCGGAATGGCGCTGGGCGTGACCATGCAGCTTCCGGAAACAGACAAGCACAACTACACCCGCGACTATCTCGAAACCCAGCTCGCGGTGATGATGGGCGGAAGGCTAGCCGAGGAGATTTTCCTCAACCAGATGTCCACCGGCGCCGGCAACGACATTGAGCGCGCAACCGATATGGCGCGCAAGATGGTCTGCGAATGGGGCATGAGCAAGATGGGCCCGCTTACCTTCGGCAAGAAGGACGAGCAGATCTTCCTGGGACGCGAGATCGCCCAGCACCGCGATTTCAGCGAAGAAACCGCGCGGGAGATTGACGCCGAAGTCAGGCGCTTTGTCGGCGCAGGCTATGAAGCCGCCAAAAAAGTGATCACGGAAAATCGTGACGCCCTGGCGCGGATTGCCCAAGCCCTGCTTGAGCGCGAGGTGCTCGATGCCAACGAACTCAAGCTTATTCTGGAAGACAAGCCGCTGCCTGCGCGTCCGACTTCGCCAAAGGGCGATGATGGCGGCGTGCAGCAGGTGCTGCGTCCAGAACCGGGACGCACTCCGGGCATCGCGCCGGGAAAACCGTCACCGGCATAAACTCTGATTACGATAAGACCAAGGGGGCAGCTTCGGCTGCCCTTTTTTGTTTAGAGCATTTTCACAAATGCTGTAGTCCGGGGGATCGGGGTGTATCAGGGCACGAGCACGAGCTTTAGTCGTGCCGACCCGACTTAGTCGGGCATAAACGGTCTTGAATAGGGCCGGTACCGGGTCTGCCGAAGGCTGGCGCGCAGCTCCCGGTGTTGCAGCGGAGCGCCCTAAATTCCGGTCTACCCAAACTATAAGAACGCTTTTCGGCATCACGCCGTCATCCGGATAGAATGCGAGTCCCGCAACGGATGAGCCTGAGTGGAGGGATCCCGCCGATCCTCAGGTCCTCGATACAGCTTCAGGGCATTTCAACCAGGAAATCGCCCTTTTTCGATCAGAGAACCCCGTTGAAGTACAGCCACTTCCGGCACCGGAACGGCTGCTGGATTCTGCTTGAAACCGGCGGCCTTCAAAGGTACATTCCTTGGGCATCGGCTGTTGTCTGATGGTCCCTTTGGGGGAGGTACTGCGAATGGCAACCACGCCCGCCACAGGAGTTGCTGCGGCACGCGCCCGAACTCCCGTTACCGCTGAAATCTTTCAACAGGACTGTTTCGTCGCGCGGCAGAAGATCTTCTCGCTTGCTCCGAAATTCACCTTTTACGACGAGGCAGGAAGCGTCCTGGCCTTTCTCCGCAAAAAGGTTTTCGCGTGGAAAGATGACATTCGCGTATTCACTGATCCCACGCAGAGTTTCGAACTGCTGCGCATTCGAGGGCGGAAGATCATTGATTTTGGCGCGTCGTTTGACGTGACTGATTCGCTCACCGGGGAAAAAGCAGGCGTGCTGCGACGCCGCGGCTGGAAATCACT
>JAICYU010000260.1 GCA_025934025.1 Terriglobales bacterium | reverse complement strand
CCATCAGGTGTGAGCGGCGATGGCCTGCCGGCATTCGCTCCCAACCTTCTTGAGCCAAAGGATTGCGTGCCAGCGCAACCGCCAGCACCGGCGGCAGTTTTTTTTCAGCTTCCAGCGTGAGCATCAATCTTTCCGCGATCTGTTCAGCGCGACGCATCCTTGCTTCACCGCTCTTGGGCTCCCCAACCCAACTCGCCATGTAGTTCCGGTAAGAGTGATTGAACGAATCATAAAATTTCCTGAGACGCTTTGATTCCCCAAGAACCCGCAACAGTTCCGCAGGCAGGGTCACGCTTGGCTCCGTAGGGTCAGGCTCCATTACAACCTTTGCTCGTTCGCCCAATCCCACGTTGCCGCCGGCCTGCATCTTCTTATTCACAATCATCAGGTGGCCGCCCTTGCCATCAGGGAACAACGAGGTGCGAAACGCAAACCCGTTGATCTCTCCCTTCACCCTGAGCTGTCCGCGCTTGCCCCAGATCTTGGCTACGTCCAGAGGAACGCAAATGATCGTCCAGTTCAGGCGGTCGCCAGAGCGCTCCAGCACTGCGGTAAAAGACTTGGACCGATGGCGTGACTCAGGCATGGGCACAGTGTAAGCCATTTATGATCGCGCGTAATCGCCGTAATCGCCGTAATCGCCGTAATCGCCGTAATCGCCGTAATCGCCGTAATCGCCGCGTGACAGATTGAGATTGATGACCGGAAGTTGCCTGGACCCTCTGACACACACGACCTTTCATGCTTTCCTATCGCAGCCATAACCGCCATCAACCCCGTTTCCCACATCATTTACAATCTCCGTTTACTTATGCGTAGCTTTGAGAGCCTCAGTGCGCGTGAGATCCTGGCTCTGGCAATTTCGCTGGAAGAGGAAGACGAGCGCATTTACGCCGATTACGCCGAAGAATTAAAGCAGGATTTCCCCGCCACAGCCGCCATGTTCGGCACCATGCGGCAGGAGGAATCCGACCATCGGCGCCGCCTGATTGAGTTGTATCAGGCCAAGTTCGGCGAGCACATTCCCCTCATCCGCCGCAATGACGTGAAGGGCTTTGTGCACCGGCGGCCCATCTGGCTCACCCGCCCCTTGCGGCTTGACGCCGTGCGCCGCGAGGCCGCCACCATGGAGGTGGAGACGCGCCGTTTCTATGAGAAGTCGGCGGCGCGCACGGAAGACGCCAGCATCCGCCAGCTCCTCAATGACCTTGCGCAGGAAGAGCGTTCGCACGAATACCGCGCAGAAGAACTCAGCGACCTTGACGCGGCCACCCGCGGCCAGGAGGAAGAGGCCAACCGCAAACTCTTTCTGCTGCAGATCGTCCAGCCTGGCCTGGTGGGGCTCATGGACGGATCTGTCTCCACTCTGGCGCCGGTATTCGCCGCCGCCTTTGCCGCGCGCGATACGCACATCGCGTTCGCCGTCGGCCTGGCTGCTTCCATCGGCGCGGGCATCAGCATGGGATTTGCCGAAGCCCTCTCGGACGACGGCAGCCTCACCGGCCGCGGCCATCCCTGGATTCGTGGCCTGGTCTGCGGACTGATGACCGCTCTCGGCGGCATCGGCCACACGCTGCCGTTCCTCATCGGCAATTTCACGCTTGCGTTTGTCATCGCCGTAGGCGTGGTGCTGGTGGAGTTGACCAGCATCGCCTGGATTCGCCACCGCTATATGGAATCGCCCTGGCTCTCAGCCACCGTGCAGGTCATCATCGGCGGCATCCTCGTGTTTCTGGCCGGAGTGCTGATCGGCGAATCGTAAGCATGGAACCGGCGTGAGAGCGTGATGAAAAACTCAAATCCAGGACCTTTACCGCAACGCGGGCAAAGGGCTGGAATTTCGCGCATTCTGGAAAAGTCCAGGGGTAATGTGGATTGAGGTAAACTATGATTCAGTGAAACAGCTTCGCCAACTCGCAGCGTTTCTGGTACTGGGCCTCACGCTGGGTTGGCCACTCATGGCTTGCCTGGTTGCCGGCGCGGAGATGAGTGCGGCAGAGCGCGAATGCTGTAAACAAATGGCTAAACGGTGCGGATCGATGGACATGCCGTCATCGCACTCATGCTGCCAGACAGAAGTTCGACAGGCAGGCCCGATGCTGCATGTTGAGCAGACAAATGTCACGCCGCAATTTGTGGCAGCGACGACGGTGAGTGTTCCAGCCATCACCGCAATAGACTCTTTCCAAATTTTGAGTACGGACCGGCACCCGCCGCCTGAGTCACCGCCCAGTTCTTCATCCATCATTAGAATCTAGACCGGCTTTCTTTCGTTCCGGCAGAGGCGTATTTGTGCACCCCTGCCTCCCTGCAACTTTTTCTGGAGGAACGATGAAAGCCATTTTTGTTTGTGTATTTGTGGCTGCCCTATCCGTGCTCGCGGCTGCGGCAGAGGACCCATTTGAGATTGCGTCGCGCGCTCTGC
Source organism: Terriglobales bacterium (assembly GCA_025934025.1). Lineage (GTDB taxonomy): Bacteria > Acidobacteriota > Terriglobia > Terriglobales > Acidobacteriaceae > Angelobacter. Next base: position 1,734 of record JAICYU010000260.1, on the reverse strand, counting down.
CACAGGAGCGTGCTCGCGCGATGCCTGCGATTCCAGCTTTGACTTTGGAAGAGGCTGAGCGGATTGCGCTGCAGGCGAACCCTGAAATCAGGCTTGCGGTGCGCAAGGTTTCTACGGCAGAAGCGCACATCCCCGGCGCGGGGGCGTTAGAGGATCCCTCTCTGATGTTTCGCGGCTGGCAGGTGCCACTGTCACAACCCTGGAACTACAACGCGGCGATGAACATGTTCATGGTCGGCCAGAATCTGCCCGGGCCGGGCAAACGGGGGCTGCGGTCACAAATCGCCAATGATGGTGTGACCATTGCCAAGGCTGAGCTTGAGGCCAAGAGGCGTGAGATCTCCGCGGGGGTCCGGAAAGCGTTTTACGATCTGCTGCGCAACGCCGATGAACTCAAGATTCATGACGAGCAGGTAGCAATCGCGAGACAAGGCCTGGAAGCGGCGCGGATCAAGTACTCGGTGGGCAAGGTTCCGCAACAGGATGTGCTGAAGTCGCAGGTTGCGCTGAGCAAATTGATTGAACACCTGGTGATGCTGGAACAGGACGCCGACCTTGGCCGCACAACACTCAACACGCTGCTCGGGCGCAATCCTGAATTGCCAATTGAGGTTGCGGGGCAATACACGTTGCCAAGAGAGCTTCCGTCCATCAGCCAGCTTGAAGAGCTCGCTCTCAAGAGCCGCCCCATGCTTACAGCACGTTCCGCGGCCATCACGCAAGCACAAGACCAATTGAAGCTGGCAAAGAAAGGCTACACGCCGGACTTTTCGGCGAGCGCCGGTTACATGCTGATGCCAAGCGGTTCAACGTTCCGTAACAACTACATGATCGAAGGCTCCATGACTCTGCCGTGGCTGAACCATCGCAAGCACAATGCAGAAATCAGCGAGGCGCAATCCGTAGTATCCGAACAGGAAGCAGATTTTGAAGCGGCGCGGCTGATGGTCTTCGGGCAGATTCAAGACGCGCTGGTGCGAGCGCGCGCGTCAAGAAAACTTGTGGATCTTTACAAGGAAACGCTCCGGCCGCAAACGGAGGCGGCGCTGCGATCAACGGTAATTGCTTATGAAAATGATCGCACCGATATTCTCAATCTGCTCGACAGTCAAAACACGACCCTGGATGTGGACTCCTCATATTTTCGGGCGGCTGCCGAATTCGAGCAGCATATGGCGGAACTGGAACTTGCCGTGGGGTCGCCCATTCGTTCAGCCGAAACTGCGGCTGCGGAGGTTTGGCGATGAAGGAACGCAGTTACCGCAATGCCTTTATTGCCGCACTATTCGTGGCCGGAATATTCGCTGTGGGAGCTATCTACTTCTGGTCGCAATCGCGCCGCCCGCGGGCTGCGGAATCCGGCAGCAATCCAGCCCAGTCGATTCCGGGAGAGTACCCGAGTCAACAAACACAATCCGCGCCGGCAGCGGCACCGCAAGTTGCGCTAGCACCGGTTCGGCTTTCCCCGGAACGCTCACAGAGCATCGGCATAAAGTTTGCGACGGTCCAGCGCAAGCCGGTGCGCGACTCCTTACGCGTAACCGGCACCGTGGATATTGATGAAGAGCGGCTGGCCTACGTTCAGACGCGTTTTCCGGGCTGGATTCAAAACGTCTTTGCCGATGCAACTTACCAGTATGTCCGCAAAGGGCAGCCACTGTTCACCATTTACAGCCAGGAATTGGTGAGCACGGAACAAGAGTTCCTGCTGGCGCTGAAGAACAAAAAGGCACT
>JAICYU010000349.1 GCA_025934025.1 Terriglobales bacterium | reverse complement strand
TGGTGGACTCGCGGATATCCGCTTTGATCACCACATGATTCAGGACCTTCTCTTCCACCGTCTTTTGTTCCTGCGGCAGGAGAAACTCATAGAGTGTGTTGTTGACGGCAGACAGCTCGCGGAACTTCTCCGTCGCCAGCACGTTAACCGTATCGAGCGCCTCCACCACGGCTTCCATGCGGCGCAGGTCGCGATGATAACGGGTGAAATCGGCGAAGAACCTTCCGGCAAAGCGGGCGCGTTCAGCCGGCCGGGTCCCGGCGACCTTGCGAATCGCCGCATGCAGAGCGTCGGGAGAGATCTTTCCATGCTCTTCCAGCAACGCTTCCACGCGCTTCTGCTCCTCGCGCGAGATCAGCGCGTTCTTGAGTTGATGGGGATTGATAGGAGGTGAATAGTGCGGCAGCAGCGGCGCGACTTCATACGCTGCGACAACGCTTTCCATCACGCCGGATTCTTCCAGCAGTTCGACCCAGGCGCTCAAGACAGCTTTTTGCGCTTTGCCGCGGGTGGTGCCTTCATCAGGTGAGCCGCCGCCCATCATTTCCTGCGCGTTTTCCGCGACGTTCAGCAAACCTTCCACCAGCGGATCTTCCGGACCGCTTGCCAGCTCCAGCAGCTTGAATAGCCGGGCTGCCAGTTCCTGCATGGTTTCAAATCGGTCAGAATCACGATCGTAGTTGCCCAGCAGTACGTAGTGCTCGGCATTCAGGTGGTAATCGCGGCCGTCTTCAGTGAAAAGCAGGCGGTTGAGGAAAAGATCGTAGGCCAGAGCGGCTGCGTCGCCGAGGAGCGAACGTCGGGTCCTTCCCAACGTTTCTTTTTCTGCGTCACGGAAGGTATGAAACAGGTCCTGTCCGGCGCGACGGAGGATGTTTTTCTTGTCAATCTGGAAGCGCGCAACGCGTTCGCGCACATGCATGCTTCGATTCAAGGCTGTCTGCGGCGCCGATTCATAGGTCTTCACGCGCGCGCGGCATCGTTCCAGAATCAGGCTGTACTGGCCCAGCAGTTCCGCGCGTTGAAATTTTAAAACTGCCAGTCGAAACAGGAGGTCAAGCGAGACGTTATTTTCCAGTTTGGCCCGGTTCAAACTGGCAACGTGGATCTCCGTAAACAGCCGCTTGAACTCACCCGGATCGTAGCGATTGGCCGTGACCGGTTGCGGACGAAACCGCGCCTGCGGGTTATGGTTCGGCGTCTCGGCCGCCAGATCTTCCACGCTCCCGTGTTTCGCGACGACCTTAAAGATGTGCTGGCGGGTGACTGTACTGAACTTTGGACTTAAAAAGACGTCGTGCCGAAGGTTGTCAATGCCAGGGACAAGCCCTTCCAGCATGAGCGAAGGCTCATAGCTCGTCAGCGAAAACTGGCGGGCATGGTCAGAGAGGTTCCCACGCTGGAAAAATGAAAAGGGCATCGCCGGTACAGTCTTTGGGGGGAAGCTGAATTCTATATCGGAATGCCCAGCAGCTTAAGATTACCTTGGGCACCTACTTCATGCCGGGCTTGCCCTCTTGCTCGCTTTTGCGGGCCTTTTCGAACTCGTCGCCTGCGTGCCAGCTGGCCAGTTCCGGTTGGTTGGCCACTTCCCAGCCCAGCGCCAGGCCAAAACGGGCCAGCTTGGCATCGGCGGTAAAGTCCATATCTGGCCGGTATTCGTCCGAGGGCTGATGGTAGCGATGGGTTACATAATCCCGCTCTTTCTCCTCGCCCCAGGCCAGATCGTGGCCTTTGAACAGCGCGCCTTCATTCACGCTGAACGCGGGAACGCCCACGCGCGCCAGGCTGAAGTGATCAGAACGATAATAATGTCCGGCTTCAGGGTGATCATCAGGCTGGATGGCCATGCCGAAATCCTGCGCAACTGATTCCGCAGTCGGATAGATGCTGGTGCGCTCGGCCCCGGTAACCACAAGCTGTTCGGGCTCGCCGAACGGCTCAATATCGTCGAAGTTCAAATCGAGCGAAATGTCACGTGCCGGCACCGGAGGATGCTGCCCCAGATATTTCGATCCCAGCAGTCCCTGCTCTTCCGCCGTCACTGAAGCAAAAATTGCGGTGCGCTTTGGCCGCTGTTTGGACGAAGCATACGCCCG
>JAICYU010000153.1 GCA_025934025.1 Terriglobales bacterium | reverse complement strand
GACATCGGCAGGATGGGCCATGCAGTGATTACGCCGGCATCGCAGAAATGGCTGTTTGATACCGGATCCCAGCTCAAAATACGCGTGCTCGGCGTTGCGGCTGCGTTTATTTATGGCAAGGACCTGAGGACGGGCAATAATGCCTTCTATGCCACAGTTGCCCGCTAGCAAAGAAGAAGTGTTAAGGGGAGAGTAATGTCAAGAGTCATCTTCCTTTTGCAGGTTGCATCTGTATAATTACACTAACGGGTGCCCAGCCCACTCGCTTCTTCGCTTTAAATGTCTGATCTGCAAATCCCGGCGATTCGCGCCCAGGCGGGAACAGCTCCCGCGCATAGTCACGCGGTGCAGTTTTATGAGTCAGATTCTTCCTTGATTGACTCGTTGTTCCAGCATTTCGCCCCAGGGCTGCCTGCCGGAGACACGGCCATCATCATAGCTACTCCAGATCATCGGCAAGCTTTGGCAGTGGAGTTGGAATCACGTGGCATTGATTTAGAGCATGCGCGCGGGATGCAGCGTTATATCGAATGGGATTCGGCGGAAACTCTCGATAAGCTGCTGGTGGAAGGCTGGCCGGACACCGCGAAATTCGCCGACGTGATCGCCGGGTTGGTCGAGCGGGCACAAGCTTCAAATCCGGGACATCGTCTTTTGCTGTACGGAGAGATGGTGGCGCACCTCTGGGCCGAAGGGAAGCAAGACGCTACTTTGCGCCTGGAAGAGCTTTGGAACGGCTTGGCGGTCCGATACCCCTTCTACCTGCTCTGCGGCTATCCGCTGGACCAGTTCAACCGCTCCGAACACAGCGGCAAGTTTTTCAGCATCTGCGGCGAACACACCCACATTAATCCCGCTGAGAACCAGTCATCCCAAGAAAGTGAGCAGCAGCGACAGCGCACGGTTGCCCGGCTACAGGTGAAGACCCACGTTCTGGAGAATGAAATCCGACTCAGCCAGGAGCGCTTGCTGCTGTTGCAGGATGCCGCGCACGCGGGAACGTGGGAGATGGATCCTTTCACAGAAACATTCTCCTTCTCGTCGGCTGCGGCTAAGCTGCTGGGAATCAGATCAGGGCACATTCTGGAATCGGAGTTTTTGAATCTGATCCATTTTTCCGCAGACCGCGATTCAGTTTCCGCAGGATTGCGGCAGTTGCAGCGCGGACGCCGCCATTTTGCCGCAGGCTTCCGCCTGATGAGCCTTGACACAACCCGTATTCTGGAAATACGCGGCAAAACTGCTTACAACGCAGGCTCTCCGATCGTGCTGGGCGTCTTGCTAGACGTGACAGCGAGGGTAGCCGCTAGCTCTTAGATCTTCAGGCCCGGATCACTCTCGTGCATCACCGGTAAGCGTCTGGACGTTCCGATCATCCGATCACGCGCGATCAACCGATCTCCCGATGCTTCAGGTGCGCCGCCTTCACGTCGTCAGAAGTGAAAACTGAGATGAACTTTGCCGGAGCAGCAGCTTGTTCCACCGCAGGCCTGCCATTCGCTTCTAACCGCTCTACCAGACAAGCTGCGCCAATGACGTTGAATCCGAACGCTCGAGCTGCCTCAATGGCCTGAATTGTGGATTGGCCGGTGGTGCAGACGTCGTCCACGATCACCACCGACGCTCCTGTCTTCTGGAATCCTTCAATGCGGTTTCCCATGCCATGGCTCTTCTCTGCTTTGCGTACGAGAAAGCCATGGATGGGCGTACGTTGTTGCGAACTGATGACTGAGACCGCTACGACAATCGGATCAGCCCCCAACGTCAAACCGCCGATGGCGCCAGGATTCCAGCCGCGCTGCTGGAACAGCTCCAGAAACACCTGCCCCGTCAGTTCCGCGCCCTGCGCATGCAAGGTGGTGGTGCGGCAGTCAATGTAGTAGTCGCTCTTCAGGCCGGAAGAAAGCGTGAAGTCGCCCAAACGGAAAGAGTTTGTTGCAAGCAGATTGAGAAGTTGTTCGCGAGAATTGGAGGGCATCCCAGATAGATTAGCCTATCCAGCTCAGTGCAGCTTCTCCATGTGGCGGAAGCCTTCAGTGTAGATGAACATGATGGAGAAAAGCGTCGCGTTGTATCCCATGTGAACGAGCACGCAGGTGGCGACGGAGCGCGTTCTGATGCGGACCGCGGTAAGCACCGCGCTGACCAGGAACAAGACCAGCATGGGCGCCCACGCTTCTCCCAACTGTCCTCCATGCAGGAGCGCAAAGGCAGCCGAAGTCACCACCAGGCCGGCCACCACACCGATCCAGCGTTCCAGAGCCGGATAGAGGAATCCGCGAAAGAAGAGTTCCTCCACGAATGGCGCAACGAACACTCCGAACAGCGCCAGCGCATATCCGGAAGCGGCATTCTTAAAGAATTCCTCAATCGGAAGGTTCTTGGGGGTCCATCGCTGCAGCAGGCCGGAAGATATTTCCGAAAGCAGCGCCATGACAGCGCCGCCGGCAAGAGCAGTAAGCGCGATCTGCTGGTCGGGCAGATTCCAGAAAATGCCGCGTGCGAAAAATACATCGTGCCGCTGGGGAATCAACCACACCATGAAGCCAACTGTCAGCACGTAGGCAGCAAACTGGGCAGGTACGGTGACGAGGGCGTTCGTTGTGAGTCCCTGAATGCTTGTATGCTGCCGGCTCGCCACCGTCACAATGGCAAACGCGATTGAGGTACAGAGCACGATGGAAAAGAACGCAACCAGCAGCACCATCACCACATCCTTTAAGTCCACTACCGCGCGTTCGGGATTGAAAATAACTTCAGGATAGCTGCCCATGTGGTCCTGAGAATTCAAGAGGGGATCCGGTTGCGGCTGATCGGAAGTGAAATCAGAGTGGTCCAAAATCTGCGCTGACGCCTTCGGGTCAAATCTACCACGGGAGCCATTCACAAAAAGCAGAAGGGCGGGAGCTGCTGGGAGCTAGCCACCACCCTTCAATCGTGCCCAGGTATGGGGTATAAGGAGAAGTTCTCCGACTCTAAGCCATCGCCCGGTTTTCACGACATGAGAGGCTCAAAATTTCCGAATCTGGAACTCTCGCAACAAGAGGCTTGTGTTCTCAGCTACTTACGAGTGGCCTGCTGGCGCTCTGCCAGGGCTTGACCGGTATAGGATTTCCGGTTTTTGGAAATTTGCGCCGGCGTGCCCTGGGCGACGAGTCGTCCGCCTTCTTCTCCGCCCTCGGGGCCGAGATCAATAATCCAGTCGGCGCTACGGATGACATCCAGATTGTGCTCGATAATGATCACGGAATTGCCCAAGTCGGTGAGGCGATGAATTACTTCGAGCAGCTTGTTTACGTCTTCAAAATGGAGGCCCGTAGTCGGCTCGTCGAGCAGGTAAAGCGTGCGTCTAGTCTGGCGTTTGGAGAGTTCTTTAGCCAGCTTCATCCGTTGAGCTTCTCCTCCGGAAAGCGTCACAGCAGATTGACCCAGCTTGATATATCCCAGGCCGACATCTTCCAGCGTCTGCAACTTCTGGCGAATCTGCGGGATGTCCTCCAGAATCGGCAGCGCATCTGAAACCGACATTTCCAGCAGGTCAGCAATGGAGCGGCCCTTGAACTTCACGGCCAGAGTCTCATGGTTGTAGCGCTTGCCGCCGCAAACCTCGCAGAGTACGTACACGTCAGGCATAAAGTTCATTTCAATGCGGCGCTCGCCTTCGCCCTGGCAGTGTTCGCATCGCCCGCCGGAGACGTTGAAGGAAAACCGCCCGGCTTTGTAGCCGCGTTCACGCGATTCCGGCAGCATGGCGTAGAGATCACGGATGTGCGTGAAGACTCCGGTATACGTGGCGGGGTTGGAACGCGGCGTCCGCCCGATCGGCGACTGGTCAATGCGAATGACCTTATCAACGTGCTCCACACCGGAGATGGTTTTGTGCGCGCCAGGTTTTTCTCGAGAACGATAAAGCTGGTTCGCCAGGGCCTTGTAAAGAATGTCATTCACCAAGGTTGACTTGCCTGAGCCGGAAACTCCGGTCACGACCGTGATGACTCCCAGAGGAAAGCTGACATCAATGCTGCGCAGATTGTTTTCCCGCGCTCCCAGCACAGTAATGGCTTTGCCATTGGTGGAGCGCGGCTCAAACCGGGTTGCGATGGTACGCGCGCCAGCGATGTATTGTCCTGTGAGCGAATCCGCCTGACGCATGATTTCCGCGGGAGTGCCCGAAGCGATCACGTCTCCTCCATGCAGCCCAGCGCCAGGGCCGAGATCAATCACATAGTCGGCGCGGCGGATGGTTTCTTCATCATGCTCCACCACTAAAACGGTGTTGCCCAAATCGCGCAACGATTCCAGCGCCTGCAGCAAGCGATTGTTGTCGCGGTGGTGGAGGCCGATGGAAGGCTCGTCCAGAACGTAGAGGACGCCGCGCAGGCGCGAGCCGATCTGCGTTGCCAAACGAATCCGCTGGCCTTCGCCGCCGGAAAGAGTTGCCGCTGAGCGATCGAGCGAGATGTATCCCAATCCCACGGCGTTCAGGAACTGCAAGCGTTCGTGAATTTCATGCAGCACTCGCCCGGCAATGGTCTTCTCACGTTCATTCAGTTGAATTCCAGCCGCGGCTTGCACGGCGCGCGCGACCGGCAACGCAGTGAAGTCGGAAATGGAGAAGCCGTTGACTTTCACGGCCAGGCTTTCCGGACGCAATCTGCGGCCGTGGCACACCGGGCAGGTGGTGGCAGACATGTAGCCGAGCAGCCACTCGCGATAGCCTTCCGAGGTCGCTTCTTCCATGTTTTGCTTGAGAAAGCCGAGCACCCCGCGGAAGCCCAGGCGCGCTGCATCTCGCTCTTCCGGCCCATAGAGCAGCAGATTTTGCGTCTTTGCCGGAAGCTTCTCGAATGGGAGCGATAGATCAATCTTCTGCGCCGTGGCGACAATCTCCACCATGCGCTGAAGGTAGGTTGAGCCTGAGCCGGGGCCGAGCGCGCCTTCCATCAGCGGCTTGGACCAGTCAACGATCACCTTGGCCGGGTCGAAGTCATACTTGCTGCCCAGGCCATTGCACTCACGGCAAGCGCCATACACGCTGTTAAAGGAAAACGAACGCGGCTCAAGCTGAGGAATGCTGACGCCGCAATCCGGACACGCCATGCGCGAGGAAAAAAGATGCTCTTCACCATCCACAACCGCGATCTGCACCAGGCCATTGCCCAGCTTCATGGCGGTGGCGACGGACTGTTCCAGCCTCTTTTCGATCCCGGGCTTCACCAGCAAGCGGTCAATCACAACTTCAATGGTGTGGTTCTTACGCTTGTCGAGTTGGATTGATTCCATCTCTTCGTCAAGATGACGGAGTTCCCCGTCAATGCGCGCGCGAACAAATCCATGCTGCGCCAGCTTTTCCAGTTCCTGCTTGAACTCGCCCTTGCGGCCCCGAACCAAGGGAGCCAATACCATCACGCGCTCTTCCGGCTTAATCTGCAAGACGCGCTGCACGATCTGTTCGGCAGACTGCCGGCTGATGGGCTTGCCGCACTGCGGGCAATGAGGGACACCCACGGAAGAATAAAGTAAGCGCAGAAAATCGTAGATTTCCGTGATTGTCCCTACCGTAGAGCGCGGGCTGCGCGAGGTAGTCTTTTGTTCAATGGAGATGGCGGGGCTCAGGCCGTCAATGGAATCAACGTCCGGGCGCTCCATCTGATCCAGGAACTGGCGGGCGTACGCAGAGAGGGTCTCGACATAACGGCGCTGGCCTTCGGCATAGATCGTATCAAACGCGAGCGATGATTTTCCCGAGCCGCTGAGGCCGGTGATCACGGTGAAAGCGTTGCGCGGGATTTCGACTGAAATGTTTTTCAGATTGTGCTGGCGGGCGCCGCGCACTGTGATCTTGCTGATTGGCATGAAACCGGTTCCCTGGGTCGAACGAGGGCTGCACAGAGAGGCTCAGAGAGCGAAGTGCGCAGCTCTACTCCGTAGTTTAGGTCGTAGCGGGAGACAGGTCAAATGCGTGTTACCGCGGTTATCTTGCGGCAACAGATGACCAAAGGTCATGATGCAGTCAGCGACGGCGGTAATCGCGACATTTAAACCGAGTTGAATGAGAATCAAGCAAGAGAGGCGGCAAAAACAACCGCCTCGTGGGAAACGAACATCTTAGTAGGGTCGAACCGATGAGAACAGTCCTGGCATCCTCAACCGTCCTTTTAACCATTCTCCTGTCATTAAGCTTTGGAATCGCCTGCGGTTACGCGGCCATCTCTGGGATCCTGCACGCATTTGCCCACCGCCCGCAACGCGAGCAGGCACCTCCGGCTACCACGGTAATTGCGACCTCGGCGAGCACGCACTAAGAACCAGAATTTCCTCTCAGTCTTCTCCGACGTTTATCATCTGGAGCCACCATGCCCGATGGCCTCCATCCCGAGGTCATACCCTGCTCGAAACCGGTGCGGCTGCGAAAGAACAGCCAAGGAAAACTTCGCTTGTCTCAAGGATGGACGCTGGTTAGGCGACTGAATGATCGGGGGATGAAGAAGTGAAGAGGCAATCTCATGGGAAGGTGGCGTTTTCATATATCCGAATCCTCGCTAAACGATTTGTCATTCTCCTGCTGGCTGCCCGTTGTCTTGGTGGAACCGCCAAAGCAATGCAGTGGCAACGGTTTGCACGGATGCAAACAGCAAATTTTTCCGATTCTGGTTTGCAAAATGGAGGACAGAAGGAGAACCGCCAACTCCGCGGAATGGTCATTGACCCGGCGGGAGCGACTGTGCCGAATCTCAGCAGTGTGGAGGTGCGCGCCATCGCACCTGGGGGATCCTCCTCCGCATCCAGCCTGCCGCTGTTCGCGACCGTGCAGACGGATCAACAGGGACAGTTCGCGATCGAGTTACCCACAGGATCCTACAATATCTGTGTTACCCGGTTTCCTAAGAGTTGCCGGACACTGAACGTAGATCCGAGCCCAAAGCCGATCGGGTATGTAGTCCTTAGGATCAACCCCGCAGAGGATCATGCGTCGTCGAGCTTGCTGGACCAACGCTTGCGTACCATTGCCGGTCCCGAAGCTCAAACTTGCGGTCGTGTTGAGGCGAGAGAGAGCCCCCAAAAAGCAACTGGATGCGCATTACGGACGTTTAACTCTGGCAAACCGTTCTATGTCCGCTACGACGATGTCGGTGTTGATTCGGAGGTGGCTCACGCCATAGCTGCGGATCCGAGAGGTAACGTGTATTTCGTTGAATTCGACAGTATGGGAATGAGTTCAAATCACCTGCCTCCCGACGCCACGATGCCTGACGGACTCCATACAGTTGTCGTCCCTTGCTCAAAGCCTGTACGGCTACGCAAAACTCGTGAAGGTAAACTTACCTGCTTTAGCAAGGATAGATGATTACCTTCAAACCCCAACAGCATACAAAACCGAGCTGAGTTCTGGCCAAGCGATCCCGATCGGCTCAGAATGTGTTTCGTGCGCCTTTGTTGCCCTGTTGGGAGATAAGAAAACGAGAGGTTGGACTCATGTATGTCCGTGATTTAGCTAAAGGGTTCTGGGAACCCCGCGTGAGGAATCGGAGGAGGACAGGGGCTAAAGCCCAAGTCTTTTCTCACGCATAGACGGCACGACTAAAGTCATGCCCTGACACTTGTTCCGACCGGTTAAGAGCTCAGGCGAAAAAATATTTTCCCACAGGATGTCCGGGAGCATGGGGGAAATGACACTGAGTAAGTAGAGGGACGGAAACCCCTCACCGCGGACTTGCGCGGATAAACACAGATTAGAAACAGTCTACTGTGGCGGCTTTCTCGGCGCCTGCGCTGGATTTTGGTTTTGGTTTTGGTTTTGCTGCTGTTGCTGCTGCAACTCCTTTAATTCCTGCAACAACTGCTCCGGCGTTTTAGGATTGCTCTGCTGCTGGGTTTCAGGTTCAGGAGTGGGCTGGACTTGCGGAGGCTCTTCCGGAACGTCCTGAGGCTGGTCAGTGTCGGCATTTGCCTGATCGTCAGCATTGGTCTGGTCATCCCCTGGCTGCGTTGCGCCCTGAGGTTGAGGCGCCTGCTGACCATTTGCCACTGCGCCGGCCGCCCCGCCTCGCCTCGGAGTCAGTATGACCCTTTGGACGATCGCAGGGCTGTCCTGGCGGCCAATAACAACATAGTCAAAATTTGATCCGTT
>JAICYU010000012.1 GCA_025934025.1 Terriglobales bacterium | reverse complement strand
GAAAGCTGCAATCCGTGCTTCTTCAGAATCTGGCGCGCCACAACCATCTTATGAACTTCATCAGGGCCGTCGTAGATGCGAGCGCCGCGCTCGGCAGCCCAGAAGGCGGCCAACGGAGTCTCCGGAGTCAGTCCCATTGCTCCGTGAGTCTGGATGGCTCGGTCCAGGACTTTCAGGAGCACATCTGCAACGAAGAACTTGATGCAGGAGATCTCTTCGCGCGCGGATCGCTGGCCCAGATTCTGGATTTTCCACGCCGCTTCCAGCACCATCAGGCGCGAGGCATTGATTTCGGCGCGGCTCTCGGCAATCCAGGACTGGATGATCTGCCGCGTGCCAAGCGGTTTGCCCGGCGCGAGCTCACGTTGGGTGGCGCGCTTGCACATCAATTCAAATGCGCGCTCGGCAATGCCAAGCCAGCGCATGCAGTGGTGAATGCGCCCAGCGCCAAGCCGTTCCTGCGCAATGGCAAAGCCTTCGCCCTCTTTGCCCAGCAGATTGGATTGCGGCACACGGCAGTTTTCAAATCGAACTTCGGCGTGGCTGGCATGATCTTCGCCTATGTGCCCCAACACGCTCAGATTCCTGATTCGGTTGAAGCCGGGAGTATTCGTCGGCACAAGAATTTGGCTGGCACGCTGATGCGGTGGGGCCTGCGGAGTTGTGACCGCCATCACAACGGCAAAAGCGGCGCCATCAGCCGACGAAGTGAACCATTTGTGGCCATTGATGACATAATCATTGCCGTCCTTGGTTGCGGTCGTGTCCATCCAGGTGGGATTCGAGCCGGCGTGCTCCGGTTCAGTCATGGCGAAGCAACTGCGCGTTTCGCCCCGAAGCAGCGGCTCCAGAAAGTTCTTCTTCTGTTCTGGCGTGCCATGCTCAATGAGAATTTCCATGTTACCGGCATCCGGCGCCTGGCAATTGAAGATGTAGTGACCCAGCAGACTCCGCCCGAGCACCGCGCTTACTAGGCCGTGCTCAATCAGGTTCAGCCCCATCCCGCCATACAGCTTGGGAATCTGGGGACACCAGAGGCCCAGAGACTTTACCTTCTCGCGAGCGGCTTTGAGTTTAGGCAATGCAGCGCGAAACCCGTGTTGCGCTACCTCGCTCTCCAAGGGATAGACATCGGTTTCCATGAAACGCCCTATGCGATCCAGCGTCTGCTGCATCTGTTCCGGGATGGCAAAATCCATTGCGCCTCCGATCAGCGATACGTCAGGAAATCGCGATCTGCGATGTGCGGGACGGAATTATAAGAGCTCAGGGTGAAGCGGTCGCCAGAGAAAACGAACGAGCTGTAGCCGGAGTTGCACATCCTCCAGGCGGTCTTGAGCGTGTCAGCGGTGGTCAGATTGAGCGCTCGCTGCATGGCAATGCCGACCGGTCCACCAGAGCTGAAGACCACGATTCTTCTTCCGCGAGCTGCATTCTGCGTGATTCTATTCAGGCCGCGACCTATGCGCGCCACGAAGTCGTCCCACGGTTCGATCTCTTCAACAGGGAGTTCGTCAATCGCCCAGCGACCTATGATGACTTCAAAAATGCGCTGAAAACGCTTGAATTGCTCGGCACGATTTTGACTGTTTTGAAAGTCCTGGTAGAGATCGCGAATGTGGCTGTCGGACGCTCGCAGTCCAGGCAGCGTCCTTTCGATGACAAGCTCCGCCTGGAACTCGTCGAATTCGGGCAGCACCTGCAACTCGGGCCATTCCAGACCAGAACTCTGGTAGCGTTCTCCGGCAAGGCGCGCAGTTTCCTGCTGACGAACTCGTGGTCCGGAGTAAGCCTCGTCAAACCTGACGTTCATGCGTGCCCAGTATTCGCCCAGCATGCGCGATTGCGCTTCTCCCTTGGCGGAAAGCTTGTCGTAATTCTTCTCAAGGAATGAGGCCTGCCCGTGACGGACCAGGAACAGATGGCTCATAGATGCGGACTTCTCCGATTACAGGAAGACCGCAGAGGATAGCATGGCGCGAATCAATTGTGCGAACAAACGGGCGCTGGTAACGCTACTTCTTCTGTGAGCCGGGTAAACGCACGTCCACTCCGTTCGCAGCATTTACCTGCTGAGTAGCCGCGACGTCAATCTCCGAAAGCGGGACCTTCTTTGCCGCGTGCTCGTTCAGGATCCATAGAGTCTCTCCGGCAATGGCATAGTTCTGCGCTGTCACTCGATGTCCGTCGCGAAATACAAACGTGGTTGCGACTGCCGGATTGACAGCCGACATCGAAGTTCCGGGAGGCGCCGGCTCGCGAGCTTCACGCTGTGCACTGGCCTGCTCGTCTCGCAAGTCTTCCACTTCATCGCTTAGCCGCTGGATCTGCTGAGCGAGTTGGATGTCGGCACCGTTGTCGTTGCTTGCAACCTCCGGCGGCGGTTGGTAGGCGTAAGGGGAATAGCCGCCATAATAATCCTCCGGGAAAAAGCCCGGAATGTAAGACGCACCAATGAAGCCCGGAAAGAAGGGCGACCCAAATCCAAAGAATGGTGTGCCAAACGAAAAGAGGAACCGGTCATGAAAGCGGTGCCTGAAGAAGAAGCGGTTATTGCAAGGGAAGAAGCCGCCACAACTACGGGCGAAGCCGTTGAAGCTGAAGCGCGTGCCGGAGGTTGTGAACCGCGTGCGCGCTACGCCGGCAGGTGTGAACGGCCGGCCCATAAAGACTCTTCCGCCTGGGCGGGCGATTGGGCCTCGCATGAAGACACGTCCCGGAGGAGGAGCGAAGGTGCGGGCGCCGCCGAAAGGAGCAGAGTGAAATCCCGAACTCATGCGGGGAGCAGGGCCGCGGAAACTACCACGCATTTGCGCGTGAACTGAGAGCGGCAGAAGAGCAGCCGCTCCAACTATAGCAATGGAGAGCAGCCGGCGCATAATACTTACATTCTAGCCCTCGGCCAGAGTTCCGGAGCAGGAATATTGGCTGTCTTTTCAAGCATCTGGAGCGTAAAAGCGGAATCTCCAGCATTTTTGATCAAATTTGGTTGCGTCTGCCGGACTGTAATTATCAGCGCAGCTCCGCGGTAACTTCCTGTTGACCTGCCAGCGAACGCCCCCTGATGAGATCAGCAGCTTTTTCTGCGATCATGATGGTCGGCGCGTTGGTATTCCCGCCGGTGATCACCGGCATCACGGAAGCGTCAACCACACGCAATCCATCCACACCGCGTACGCGAAGCTCGGAATCAACCACTGCCGTTGGATCATTCCCCATCTTGCAGGTTCCGACAGGATGGTAGAGCGTAGCCGCATATTTCTCGATGTGCTGGCGCAGTGCACCGTCATCCTTGGCGTCAGTGCCTGGAAGCATTTCCGGACCACGATATTTTTCAAATGCATCGGCAGAGGCAATCCTGCGGGCCAGCTTCACACCTTCAAGCATCACTTCAACATCGCGCGAATCGGAAAAGTAGTTGGCCTCAATCAAAGGCGAATCCAATGGATTGCTGGAGCGCAGAGTGATGCGGCCGCGGCTCCGCGGACGAATGAGCGTCGGTCCCAGCGTAAACGCGTGGTACTTGCTTTTCTGGAAACCGTGGTCCACGTAGTAGCCCGGGCCGAAATGGAACTGAAGATCGGGTGCGGCTGAGTCGTCGCGGATGCGGAGGAACCCTCCCGCCTCTGCCACATTCGACGTCAGCATGCCGTCTTTGAACACCATGTATCGCGCCAGCCCGGAGAGCCCTTCAGCATTCAGCAGGCTGATCGGCTGGGTGCATTGATAGGCGACCGGTACTGCGGGGTGGTCCTGAAGGTTGGCGCCGACCCCTGGCAGATCGAGCAGAACGGGAATGCCGAGGCTACGCAGCCGTTCCGCCGGCCCTATTCCTGCAAGCATCAGCAAGTGAGGCGAACCGATACTTCCCGCGCACAGAATGATCTCGCGCTCAGCGTGTTCCTGGACACTGCCGTTGTCCTGCTGAAGGCTCACCGCGACGGCACGCTTACGCTCAACAATGATGTCAAACACTTGAACGCCGGTCTTTACCTTCAAGTTGGCGCGCGACATGGCAGGCTTGAGAAAAGCATCGGCAGTGCTACAACGCTTGCCATCACATTGCGTGACTTGATAAAAGCCGAAGCCTTCCTGTGTTTCCGCGTTGAAATCGCTGTTGCGCGGAAAGCCGCACTGTTCCGCGGCTTCAATGAAGGCCTGCGAAAGCGGATTGGGGCTGCGCAGATTGCTCACAGCAAGTGGGCCGCCCTCGCCGTGATACTCCGAAGCGCCGTTTTGTTGCTTCTCGGATCTCTTGAAGTAAGGCAGAACGTCGCGAAAGCCCCAGCCTGGGTTACTCAGATTGCGCCAGCCATCGTAGTCGGAGCGGTGGCCGCGAATATAGATCATGGCATTCATGGAGCTGCTGCCGCCCAGCATCTTGCCCCGTGGCCAGTAGAGGCTGCGATTTCCCAGCTTTGCTTCCGGCTCGGTGTAGTAGGTCCAATCGCACGCCGTCTTGAAAAGTTTGGAAAACGCAACCGGAATGTGACATTCCCTGCGATTGTCTGGCCCGCCTGCCTCGAGGAGCAGGACTTTCACTTTGGGATCTTCGCTCAAGCGGCTGGCGAGCACGCATCCGGCCGAGCCCGCGCCGACAATGATGTAGTCATACATACGCGCAGCTCCTGTGAGGGTGAGTCATTCTATCGCGGACCGGCCAATGGTTGGACGTGCCAACCAGCAAATCGTTGGGGCCAGAATCTGACCTGTTATTACAACGCGTGACGTATAACGTTAAGCGTTGTATAGTGGCTCTATTGATAAAGACGTTTCGCTGCAAAGAAACCGAAAGGCTCTACAGACAGAGGCAGAGCAGCAAAAGATTTCGCGCCTTTGCCGATGTGGCCTATCGCAAGCTTTTTCAGCTTGACCACGCCAAGGAACTGCGCGACTTGCAGCAGGTTCCAGGCAATCGGCTGGAAAAATTGAGCGGCGACCGGGAAGACGAATACAGCATCCGCATCAATCAGCAGTGGCGGGTTTGTTTCAGATGGAGAGAGGGAGCAGCATACGATGTCGAAATCACGGACTATCACTAAAGCCAGAAAAATTTCTCCAGTGCATCCCGGCGACGTGTTGCGCGAAGATTTCTTGAAACCGCTCAAAATGAGCGTAAACCGTCTGGCGCTCTCGCTGGGCGTACCGGCCACGCGAATGGGTGAAATTTTAAAAGGTCGCCGCGCTGTAACTTCAGAGACGGCCTTGCGTCTGGCGCGGTTCTTCGGTACCACTCCTGAGTTCTGGATGAACATGCAGGCCGGATACGAATTGGAACTTGCCAAAGATAAGCTCTCGGCTGAGATTGAGCGTAGTGTGCGGCCGCTCAATCAAAATGAAGCAAGACTCTAGTTTGCATCTTCTTGGATGGAGAATTTAGACCGCACTTCCATCTTCGACGGCAGCAAAGGTCATGTGCTGCGCTTTGCTACCGGTCCGCTTTTTCCAGGAAGCAAAGAGCTCCGCATAAGAATCTTTGATGTACTGCTGCTCGGAAATTCCCAGGGCCCGTGCGGTCGCGTCAATCCACTCCGGCGGCCCTTCAATTTCCCCGAAGTTGCCGATAGGAGTTTCGTCCACCACGACATGCCCCGTGCCGTCGCTCCACTCGCTGCGGAACTTCTCGTAGATGAAAGTCGGGGCAAATCCAAGGGCAGCCAAAATGTCAGACATCGCCTGTCCGTTCTCAACGGCAGTTTCAATCTCGCGCCGAACCTTGTGGCGTCCAGATTCGGCGGTCTTGTCTTTGTATGTGAGCGTCCATTTCGAGCCGTATTGACGCAAGCGAAGAAGGGCGCCTCTCGAACGCAAAGGATTTCCAGGTTGATCGTAAAGGGTGTTCAACTCGTGGGTTCGTTCGGTGATTCCACGAAAGCCGGCCAAGTGAAGCTTGCCAGGGAGGATGGAGACATCATCAATGGAAAACTTGATCTCGATCTCGGCAGGCATGGCTTACACGCGCTCCAGCGCCAGGGCCATGCCCATTCCGCCGCTGACGCACAGAGTGGCAACGCCGCGATTAGCTTTCCGCTTTAGCATCTCATGCAATAGGGTGACCGTGATGCGCGCGCCGGTGCAGCCAATCGGATGGCCGAGAGCAATGGCCCCGCCATTCACGTTGAGCTTTTCGCCATCAAAATGCAGCTCGCGATCGCAGGCCAGTGCTTGAGCAGCAAAGGCTTCGTTCAACTCGACTAAATCAAAGTCGGCGAGTTTCAGGCCGTGTTTCTCCTGCATCTTGGCAAGCGCTGGAACGGGACCAATGCCCATGGTGCGCGGGTCCACACCGGCGGAAGTCACGGCGGAAACGCGCGCAAGAGGCCTCAGTCCGCTTTTCTTCACGAAGCTCTCGCCGGCCAGAACCACGGCTGCGGCGCCATCGGTGATACCGGAAGAATTTGCCGCAGTTACGCTGCCGGTTTTGGAAAACACGGGCTGAAGCCTGGCCATTTTCTCCAGTGTTGCTCCCAGGAATGGATGTTCGTCGCGCTCGAACAGTTCTTCACCTTTTTTGGTTGGCAGCGTGACCGGAGCAATCTCATCGTGGAATCGGCCTGATTTGATGGCTGCTTCCGCTTTCTGCTGCGAGCGCAAAGCGAACTGGTCCTGCTCGTCGCGTGAAATCTTGTACTGCTCGGCCAGGATCTCGGCCGTTTCGCCCATCACCAGTTTGCAGAGCTGGCAGACGAAACCATCGCGGTACATGCCGTCCACCAGTTCCTGATTGCCCAGCCGATAGCCCCAGCGCCCGCCGTCGAGATAATAAGGAACGCGCGACATGGATTCGGTCCCGCCCGTGAGAACACACTCCATGTTGCCGGCAGCAATCTCCTGGAAGCCAAGACCGATGGCCTTCATGCCCGAAGCGCAAGCCTGATTGACGGTATATGCCGGAACTTCTTTGGGAACACCGGTGCGGACGGAGATCTGGCGTGCGGGATTCGGGCCGTTCCCCGCCTGACGCGCAGACCCGAAGATGGTTTCTTCGATTTGTGCGGGCGCAACTCCGGCACGGCTGAGCGCGGCTCCCGCGGCGACAACGCCGAGATCGGGAGACGTCAGGCCGGCTAGTTTGCCGCCGAATTTGCCAATGGGCGTGCGCACCGCAGAAAGGATGAACACAGGCTGCACGAGCGAAGGACCTCCAACCATTCAGTTTAGCAGCACGAACAGAGGAGAGGATTTGCGCTTATTTGACCGCCACCGCCAGAGTGTCATGATGCTCGCGGATGAAGCGCCGCAGGTATGGCCCGATCTGGCTGGGCGAGTCGAATCCGGCTGCCTTGGCCGCGGCTTGCTGGTCCTGTGCTGGGACATCGGCGCTGGCGGCGTAGTGCTTCAGATCGCGATAGACGCCAATGGTAAAGATGTCCCATTGCGCTCCCTGATTTCGCACAAAGATGAAATTCTCCGGCTGCTTCAGGGCGCGAGCATAGGCATTCTCCATTTCGCGCTCGCGATAGAGTTGCTGGAATTGGCCCGGCAGCGCGACGAACATCTCGACATGGAAGAAGCCGCCATCACCGAATGCCTTCCGCAGATTTTCCAGCGGCGGCCCATAAACGAAGAGATCTTCCTGCCAGGCGATGTTCTCTTTCATCGCTTCGCTGGTGGGCTGCTCGGCTTTCAAACGTTTGCTGATGCGCTCTGGCTGGTAGTACTGTGCGTAGCTCGCCATCGGATAAAGGATCATCAGGTCCCAGTGATCGCCCTGGCTGTGGCGCATCCATAAGGGAGCCTCGTCGCCTGCGGCCTGCAACGCACTTGCCCGAGCCTTGTAGAGTTCGACCAGATCTGTGAACTTACCCGGCGCAGCCTGCACCAGCGTGACTTTGTAGAGGTAGGGAGTGTCGGTTGCAAACGCTGAGGCCGAGCAACAGCTCACAATCAGCGCGCTGAGAGCCAGCGAGAACAACCGGCGAGGTCTGGATCGGGAATCAGTGTGTCGTGATGCGATTACTGCATTCATGGGTAATTGCGCGTCTCCGCAGCGGATGATACCTTAAGAAGTTTGCACTGTGAACGGATTTTGCTCCGTGGAGGATTCATGGCGTCTTCATACAATGGCTCTGCGCTGCCTGGCGGCGGGAAGCCAATAATTTCCAGCAATGGCAAGCTTCAGATTCCAGACAACCCGATTATTCCCTACATCGAAGGCGATGGAACCGGCCGGGATATCTGGGCTGCTTCGGTGCGCGTCTTCGATTCCGCGGTCGAACGCGCGTATTCAGGAAAGCGGCGGATCCACTGGTTTGAAGTTTTCGCCGGTGAGAAGGCATTTACCAAATTCAAAGACTGGCTGCCGCAGCAGACGGTGGATGCCATTCGCGACCTGCACGTCGCCATCAAAGGGCCGCTCACGACTCCAGTCGGCGGCGGGATCCGTTCGCTCAACGTTGCCCTCCGACAGATTCTCGAGCTCTATGCCTGCATTCGTCCGGTGCGCTATTACCAGGGAGTGCCGTCGCCGGTGAAGCATCCGGAGCAGCTCAACGTGGTCATCTTCCGCGAGAATACTGAAGATGTGTACGCGGGAATCGAGTGGAAGGAAGGCACGCCGGAGGTCAAGAAGGTCATTGATTTCTTGAACAACCAGATGCTCGCGGGGACGAAAAAGCACATTCGCGAGGACTCGGGAATTGGCATCAAGCCCATCTCCATCACCGGAACCAAGCGATTGGTGCGCATGGCCATCCAGCACGCGATCAAGAATAATCGCCGCTCAGTGACGCTGGTACACAAAGGCAACATCCAGAAGTTTACCGAAGGCGCATTCCGCGAATGGGGATATGAAGTGGCGCGTGATGAGTTCCGCGAGCACGTTGTGACAGAGCGCGAGAGTTGGATTCTGGATAATAAAGACAAGAATTCGAACCTGACAATCGAGCAGAACGCGGCCATGATCGAGCCTGGCCTGGAGTTTGCGCCGGAAGGCTTCCGCAAGGAGCTTTACGGGGAAGTGAAGGGCGTGCTGGATTCGATTAGCGCCTCGCACGGAAACGGCGCATGGAAGAAGAAGATTATGATCAACGATCGCATTGCCGATTCCATCTTCCAGCAGGTGATTACGCGTCCGGCAGAGTACGACATTCTGGCCACGCCCAACCTCAACGGCGACTACATCTCGGACGCCTGCGCGGCTCAGGTGGGAGGGCTGGGCATTGCTCCGGGCGCGAACGTCGGCGACCAGCATGCGGTGTTTGAAGCCACGCACGGCACGGCTCCCAAGTATGCCGATAAAGACGTCATCAATCCCGGCTCGGTCATGCTCTCCGGCGTGATGATGCTGGACTACATGGGCTGGAGCGAAGCTGCTCGCCTGATTGAAACTTCCATGGAAGCCACCATCCAGCGGAAGCTCGTGACGTATGACTTCGAGCGGTTGATGCCCAGCGCTACCAAAGTAAAGACCAGCGAGTTCGCCACCAACATCATTGACAACATGGTGGACCGCCGCAAGAAGACGGCGGTTTAGACAAGATCATTTTTTAGAGGAAGGGAATTCATGCGTAAGAAAGTAACGATTGTAGGCGCCGGAAACGTAGGCGCAACGGCTGCTCATTGGATTGCGGCAAAGGAACTGGCCAATGTGGTGCTGGTAGATGTGCTGGAAGGTGTTCCGCAGGGCAAGGGTCTCGACTTGCTTGAGGCCATGCCGGTGGAGAAGCGCGATTGTTTCGTGCTGGGCACCAACGATTACGCCGACACGGCAAACTCTGACATCGTGGTGATCACAGCCGGAATCGCGCGCAAGCCGGGCATGAGCCGCGATGATCTGCTGAACACGAACTTCAAGATCATGCAGGACGTGATCAGCAAAGTGGTGGCCAATTCTCCCAACACGATTCTCATTGTGGTTTCAAATCCGCTGGACGCGATGTCGCAAGCGGCATTCAAGCTGAGCAAATTCTCCCGCAATCGCGTGCTGGGAATGGCGGGCATTCTCGATTCCAGCCGTTTCCGCACCTTCATCGCTCAGGAGCTGAACGTCAGTGTGGAAAATGTGACGGCATTTGTGCTCGGCGGGCACGGCGACACCATGGTCCCATTGCCGCGCTATTCCACCGTGGCGGGAATTCCGATTACAGAACTCATTCCCAAGGACCGCCTGGACAAAATTGTGCAGCGCACGCGCGATGGCGGCGCCGAGATTGTGAAATATCTGAAGACCGGCAGCGCCTACTACGCGCCTTCGGCAGCGGCGACGGAAATGGTGGAAGCTATTCTGAAAGACAAGAAGAAGATTGTTCCCTGCGCCGTCTACCTGCAAGGGGAGTACGGCATCCGCGATCTGTTTGTTGGTGTGCCCTGCAAGCTGGGCACGAACGGTTTGGAGCAGATCATCGAGATCAAGCTGACCGATGAAGAACAGGCCGCGTTGCGCAAGAGCGCGGATGCGGTGGCCGAACTGGTGAAAGTCATCGGCGTGTAAGATTGGCTGCCATGCGTCGCAATCTATTTTTGATCTATGCGGCGGCATGGCTTCGTTCCTTCGGAATCGGCTTTCTCGGAGTGGTGCTCGGCGTTCTTCTGTTCCGCCGAGGATTCTCTTCAACCGAGATCGGCTTTGTCATCGCTGCGGGATTGGCGGGCGCGGCAGCAGGAACAGTTTTTATCACCTGGCGCGCCGACCGCATTGGCCGCAAGCGCACGCTGGTGGCGCTCTCACTTCTCACTTCTATCGGGGCCGCCGCGCTGATCTTCAATCTTCCAATCGCGGCGCTGGTTGCGCTGTCGTTTGTGGGCATGGTGAACGGCATGGGTACGGACCGCAGCGCCGCCTACGCGCTGGAGCAGGCGGTGATTCCGGGCCTGGTGTCAGATCAGGTGCGCACCTGGACACTGGCCTGGTACAGCCTGGTGCTCGATTCCAGCGGAGCGCTGGGCGCTCTCGCGGCCGGAATCCCGGCATTAGCGCAGCATCGCTGGGGTGTGGAGGTGGCGCGTTCTTACTTCGTGCTGCTGATTGGTTATGCCGTCATTAACGTGGTAAGCGCGGCCATTTATCTTTTGCTCTCGCCGGACATCGAGATTTCGCGCGCGACTTTGCCGGAGATTGCGGGTGAAGCGATTTCATCGGAAGGGAAGAGCACGGTTCGCCGGATCTCCCGCTTGTTCTTTATTGACGCGTTCGGTGGAGGCTTTCTGGTGGACGCGCTGGTGGCCTACTGGTTCTTCCGGCGCTTCGGAATCACTGAAAGCGGGTTGGCTGCGCTGTTCTTTGCCGTTCATATACTCAATGCGCTGTCTCATCTCGGCGCGGCTTTCCTGGCGAAACGGATTGGCTTGCTGAAGACGATGATATTCACGCATCTGCCGTCCAGCGTTTTTCTGATATTGGTGCCGCTGGCGCCAACCGCCACCTGGGCCATGATTCTGTTTTTGCTGCGCGAGTCGCTGGTTGAGATGGATGTGCCGACCCGGCAGTCGTACATTGCTGCGGTGGTCAAACCTTCCGAACGCACCTATGCCAGCGGCGTGACGAACCTCACGCGCAATGGCGGTTGGGCTGCCGCATCATCGGTTGCGGGGATTTTCATGCAGGATGTCGCGTTCTCCGCTCCGTTGATGCTGGGCGGCGGGCTGAAGATCCTTTATGACTTGCTGTTGTGGCGCTCATTTCGCCACGTGAAGCCGCCAGAAGAGCGGATCAGCGTTCCCGCGGTGAAGTGAGCAGGTCGCGAATTTCATCCAGCCGCCGCTCCATCAATTCCGAAATAGCGGTTTGCTTGTGGTTCATCATGATGAGTTTCAAGGAGACGAGAAAGATGCCCGACTCCAGCAGCAGGTCGTGCGTTATGCCCTTCATGAAAAGCGCCGTCAGGAAGAGAACAAACGTGATCCCAATGACGGTGATGGACCACGGATCATGATATGCAATCAGCTTCTTGAACATCGGCAGCCCTCCCGCATCTTTGTCGCGTTGCAATTGCGCCAACCAGCCTCAAGAACTATGCTTCCATATCACAGGAGGAAGACGCCATGATTTTCCTCAGGACAGCGCTGCTCGGAACGATCATTGTCGCCGCTTTCGGCACAATCTTCGCGCAGCAACCAACCTCCGATGCCCGGGTGTTCCGGGTGAAATCGCAGCTTGTGATGGTAGATGCGCAAGTTGTGAACAAGAAGACCGGACGCGCCGTTCGCGATCTGAAGCAGGATGATTTTGAGCTGCTGGAAGATGGACGTCCCCAACCGATCGCGGCGTTCAGCCAGGATGAGCAGCCGCTTTCCGTTGTGCTGCTTTTTGATCTAACGGATAGCGTGCGTCCCGTGTTGAAGTCGCTGGCTGAGGGAGCCCTTGAGGCGCTGCAACACCTGAAGCCGGAAGACAGGGTCTGCGTGATGACTTATTCCGCCTCGGTGCAGATGGCTCAGGATTTCACCACTGATCGCGAGCTGGCCGCGCGTGCTGTAAGATCGGCTGGCGAGATGAAGAGCGACGAAGCCGCTTTTTTCAACGAAGGCATCTATCAGGCGGCAGATTGGCTGGCACGCTACAGTGCTCCTGCAAGCCGTCGGGTAATCATCTGGTTTACGGATGATGTGCCGAACTTTCCTTCCGATACAGTGCGCGCGCGCTACGGACAAAGTCTGGGCAAGGCCGCGCTCCATAGCTTGAAGGAAGCGACGCAAGAGTTGTTGCGGACCGATGCCGCGGTTTATACGCTGCTGGAGCAAAGCGAAATGTCAGAGCAGCAAGCGGCAAACCGGCAGGCGGACCTCTTTGCCACCAAGGTCGCCGAGATGCAGAACCCTCCGGGCGATGTGAATAAATATGCGAAGATCAGCGGCGGCTCGGTGGTGCAGGCGGACCGCAAGCATGCGCCCGAACGTCTGGCCAAAGTAATTGACGATATCAGGATGCGCTACAGCCTGGCGTATCATCCGCCGGGAGCCAAGCCTTCAGGAAAGTTTTGCGCCATCAGAGTGAAAGTCGCGCGCGAAGCAGGGAAGGACCTGATGGTGCAGGCGAAGCAGGGATACTACCGCTGAAGGTCGGCTATGCGGCGTCAAGCGCTGCTTCTGAAATATTGAAAAATTTCTTCGACATCTTGAAACGATTTTCTTGTAGGATGCACTACTACTACCAGAGTAGTAGCTGAATTGAACGCACCTCTTCCGGGGATAAGGCGACGTTGAGCCAAGACCTGCGCTGCTGCTATGACGCATTTTGCTAAAGGCTAATAGCTAAGCGCTAATGGCTAATGGCTAATGGCTAATGGCTAATGGCTAATGGCTAATGGCTAACGGCTAACGGCTAACGGCTCAGAACTTTCTTCGTCAGACGGCTGAACCTGCGGTTGCTGTACCCAGTCACATGAAGGAGCGACTAAACGTACCGGAGGCAACTATGCGCAGGCTACCATATCGGCAGGTTGAGGTTTGGCGATTCTCGCAACGGCCTTTTTGGGGAAAAAATACAGCGCAGATGCTCCTCTCTGCCGCAAGAATCGACCGGGCGCTCTCGGTTGCCATTCTGCTCCCGGCCAGGCGTGGGCTTCTCGCGGCAAGACTCAAACGCGCTCTCATCTATCTTATGGCCGCGCTGACCGGGTTCTCTTCACTGGCGCAATCGCAAATCAGTGGCGGGGAATCGCTGCTTGCGCTGGGCCTGCTCGCCTGTTTCCTCACTGCGGCAACCGCGTTCTCCCTGCTGCGCGGCTTCCGTAACTTTGCTTCTTTGCTACGTCTCGCCTGTCTGCTGTTGTTGGTCAGCCCCACAGCCGCTCTCGCGCAGTCGTCCGGCGTTCCCGCGCAGATGACTGATCCGCACGGCGACCAGCCCTTCGGCTCCTATCAGGTGGGGGACATTGATCAGATCGGCTTTGCTAACGGCGCACTTGACGTTCGCATTCCGCTCTTCGGCCACGCCGGCCGCGGCATCAGCCACCAGAAGTTCTGGAGCCACACCAACAAGACCTGGTTCCAGGACAGCCTGCCCCCGTGTGATCCAACTATTGCCGAGTGTCCTCCGCCGGACCCGCCGTTTTGGATATATGCCGACAACACCATGACATTTTCCACTAACCGGCGTTACATAACCGGCTGCGGTAACGGCCATCAGCAGGAAGAAGATGCCGACTACACTTACATGGATGAAACCGGAACTCCGCATGTTTTCGATGTCGTCACTTCCCCGGTAACTCCGGTGCAATCGCAATGCGTTCACGTCAAACTGACCGGCTACGCGCTCGACGGCAGCGGCATGAAAATTGACGTAACTGATTCCGTACATCCTATTGTGACTCTCAAAGACGGCACATGCGTCATGGGGGACCAGAGCGGCTTTCCTGTTTTTCTGCGCAAAGATGCCAACGGAAACATGATCACCGCAGCCGGCAATCCTTCCACCGGAGCCGTCACTGGAGAGACTGACACGCTCGGCCGGACCATTCAGTACGCCACCGGCACTCTGCCCGACGGAGCGCAATATGAAGACTGGATCGCCACCGATTCCAGTGGCAATCAGCAGAAAGCCCGCATTGAATGGGTCGCTCTTCCTGTGTGCACCAACTTTGGCTATCCGGATACCACCGAGTTTTGCGGGAGCATGCGCCTTGCGCGCAAGATTGATCTTCCCAACGGACTGGCCTACAACTTCACTTATGACAGTGGAACCACTCCAGGCCATTACGGCGAACTGCTCCGCATCGATCTGCCTTCTGGCGGCTATATCCGCTATGAGTATGGCCCAACGCCCGGGCTCGACGTGAGCAGCCGCGGCGTAACCAAGCGCGCCGTCAGCGCCGATGGCACTGCTGCTTCAGAAAAAGCCTGGACCTACTCGTATGGGACCGCCGGGACGGCGACCACAACCGTGGCTGATCCCGAGGGTAATCAAACCACCCACACATTCATACCTACCCTGAATGGCTTCGGCACACCGCTTGAGACTCAGGCGCAGTACTATCAAGGAACAGTCGCTTCAGGCCACCTGCTGAAAACTATCGCCACCGATTACTCCACCATTCCAGTGAACGTGGGCGATGGCGATTCAACACAGGTTCAAAAGAGCATGAGCCGGCCCATCCGCATCACCACCACCCTAGATAACGGCTTGGTCAGCCGGGTGGAAACCGACTACGATCCGGTGCCGGACAACAATGGCGAGATCTCTTTCAACCGCTCCAACGTCACAGAAACGCGCGAGTTCGGCTTCGGCCAGGGAGCGCCCGGGCCGCTCCTCCGCCGCACCGACTACACCTATCAGCATGATGCCGTTACCGCATACGCCAGCGCCAACATCGTGGACCGCGTGCTCAACACCACGGTTTACGATGGAGCAGGCAACGTCGTCTCACAAACCCAGAACGCCTACGATGGCGGGACGCTCGCCTCTACGGGAAGCTGCCAGACCGGCGGCGTCCCCAACCATGACTACTGCGCCTTCAACACTTCAAACACGGTCCGCGGCAACCTGACTTCCGTCAGCCGCTGGCGCAACACTGACGGCGTTTGGCTCCCAACCACCAACACTTTCGACGATCTCGGCAACCTGCTCTCCACCACCGATCCCGGAGGCCACACCACCAGTTTCAGCTATCTCGATAGCTTTGCCGATTCGCTCTGCCTTGCGGCAAGCTCGAACACTCAAGCATTCCTCACGCAGGTCACGAACGCGCTCACCCAGCGCACCCAGGCGAGTTATTATTCATGCAGCGGTCTGATCCAGAGCAAGCGCGATGAAAACGACATTCGCGCCGGGCGCTCCGGCGCAACCTTCACCTACGACCTGATGAATCGCCTGCTCACGGCCACTACCGCCGAAGGTGGCTCCACAACGTACGGCTACCACGGCGACACGCTGCCGCTCACTGTCACGCAGACTGAAACCGCCACGCCGGATCCCAGCATCGTCAACACCACGGTTTACGATGGACTCGGCCGCGTCACCAAAACGAGCCTAGATTCCGACTCTGCGGGCGCCGACGTGGTGGATACCACATACGACAATCTCGGCCGCAAGTTCACCGTCAGCAATCCCCATCGCGCTACCGCCAGCGCTACCGATGGCATCGGCACCACCTACTATGACGCCCTTGGCCGTATGGTCCAGGTTGTGCCGCAGGACGGCACGCCGCTTCCTTCGGGAGCAACGCCCACCGACTGTCAAAGCAAGAACATCTGCACCAGCTACTCGGGCACTACCGTAACGGTCACCGATGAAGCCGGCCACCAGCGGCGCAGCATCTCTGACGCGCTGGGCCGCTTGATTGAAGTAGACGAGCCGGGGGACAACTTCAGCGGTCAGGAACCTTTCGGAACGCTAACTCTCGCCGATGGGCTTAAGAGCCAGACCTCTTCGGCCACTCAGGCGAGCGGTTGGATCACCGTCGGAGGCAATGAACGCGGTATCCAGGATCCCAATATTGACGATTGCGTCACGCTCAAGAACGGCTTCATCTCCTGCCCCACCATTTACGACGAAGGCTCTGTCAATGTTTCCATTAACGGATTCAATGTGCAGGTGTTTTACGGCCAGGGAAGCCGCCTAACCGGAATTGCCCAAAGCATCTATAACGGCTTTCTCGCTGCCGGATCACCGGTCACGCCCAGCCTCTCCGGCAGCACGGTTTCTTTCATTAGCAAGGCTGTGGACGCGGGCGCAAACTACTCGCTCAGCGCCAGTTCTGCAACCTCTGACGGCGCTGATTTCGGCAATGGCACTACCTCGTTCCCGGTCAGCCAGTCCGGAAGCACACTTACCGGCGGCGTGAATGCCAACACCATCTACGATCAGGGCACGGTCACCGTAACCGTCAACTCCAATCCCGCATTTACGGCCAGCGTGCCTTACGGCCCGAGCACAAACTCCACGGCTGCCGCTGTGGCTTCGGCTCTCGTCGGCACCGGCAGCACCGGACTCAATCGCGCCGGTTCTCCCGTGCACGCCACCAACTCTGGCGGCTCCATTACGATTACCTGGAACGATCTTTCCGCCACAGCCGACGGCACTACCGTCAGCGTCACGCCCAGCAGCACGCAGACTCAGGCCACGTTCTCTCCGCCTTCGTTTACTTCTTCGGGCACAACTCTGGAAAACGGCGCACCGCCGGAAGGCCCCTCGCTCGATCACAATTACTACGTCACGCTCTACGGCTATGACACTCTGGGCAATCTCACCCAGGTCACGCAGCAAGGCGACCCGTCGGCGAACAACTCAAGCCAGTGGCGCGTGCGCTCGTTCACCTACAACTCGCTCTTGCAACTGCTCACTGCCCACAATCCGGAATCGGGCATGATCAGCTACAGCTATGACGCTGACGGCAACCTACTCCAGAAGACCTCGCTAGCTCCCAATCAGACCGGTGCGGCCACTCAGACCATCAGCTACTGCTACGATCCGCTGCATCGCGTTACGGGCAAAGCCTACGCCGCGCAATCGTGCCCGCTCAGCACGCCTGTTGTTAGTTACGCCTATGACGCAGGAACAGAAGGCGTGGGCCACATGACCTCGCAGACCGACCAGGCCGGAAGCGGCAGTTACACTTACGACCTGATGGGCCGCATCAGGACCGAACAGCGCACTATCTCGGGCGTCTCTAAAACCATGAGCTATGGCTATGACAAGGCCGGACAGCTCACGAGCGTCACATATCCGAGCAACCGCGTGGTGAATTACACGCCCAATGCTGCAGGCCAGATGACCAAGGCAGTGGATGCGAACGGCACCAGTTATGCCAGCGCTGCTGTCTATAACCCTCCGGGCGCTCTCACCAGCTTCACCACCGGCGCATCCATCAGCAACAGCTTTATCTTTAACCCGCGTCTTCAGCTCTGCCGCATAACCGCGTTTACCTCGGGATCAGTAGCGCCCAACTGCACCGATGCTGCGGTTCACGGCAATCTGATGGATCGCGGCTATAACTTTAGCTATGCGGCGGGCAATAATGGGAACGTGTTCAGCGTCACCAATTACCGCGACCAGACTCGCAACCAGAACTTTACCTATGACGCTTTGAATCGCGTCACCACCGGCTGGACCAGCGGCAATACCGGAGCATATTCCTGGGGCGAGAATTACGTCCTTGATCCTTGGGGCAATATGCAGATGTCGCGCATGGCCGGCAAAGCGAACGGCGGCAACTGGCAGTGCGCCGGAGATGCCAATAATCGTGCTACCTGCCTCTCTTACGACGCAGCCGGGAACGTGATCGCCAACGGAGCGACCACCTACAGCTTCGATGCGGAGAATCGACTCGCATCGACTGCTGGAACAACTTACACCTACGATGCCGATGGAAACCGCGTCAAGAAATCAAGTGGATCCACTGGCACGCTGTACTGGTACAGTTCGTTGGGGGTCATCGCCGAAACCGACCTCACCGGCGCGGTGAAATCGGAATACGTCTTCTTCAATGGCCAGCGCGTGGCCCGCATTGACCAGCCCGGGAGCTCCGTTCATTACTACCTGTCCGACCATCTCGGTTCCACCAGCATGGTCGTCAGCTCAACGGGGACGATCGAGGAAGAATCCGATTACTCGCCCTTTGGCTCGCAATATCTCGTCAGTGGCTCTGCGGTGAACCATTACAAATTCACCGGCAAAGAACGGGATTCGGAATCGCAGATGGATTACTTCGGCGCGCGCTATTACTCGAGTCCTTGGGGCCGCTTCCTGACGCCCGACTGGTCCGGGCACCCTGCAGCGGTGCCGTATGCCAACCTTTCGAATCCGCAAACCCTGAATCTTTATGCATATGTTGAAAACAATCCAATCACGGGACGGGACCTCGACGGGCACATCAATCATGAATTTGACAGCCTAACGAAGGAAGATGACGGCTCTTCAGGAAACGAAGGCGGCCCGAACACCACATCGGCCGCTCGCCAACTGGCGCTAATGTCAAACTATGTTTTTGCTTGGCAGGTCGAACAAGCTCGACAGGCGCAATCTAGCGCTAAGCTGGGTATCGGTATCGAGCCTCCTGCGCAATCGGCCGTAAACAATAATGTCGTGAATGTCGCCGCAGACCCCGGTCACACTTTTGTTTACGTGAGGAATGCTTCGGGGACGATCATCTCTATTCTAAGCTTCGGCCCAGGCGAGTCTATTGGCGCCATGAATAAGGGCGCATTTCAAAATGGAGATTTACCCGGAAACATTCACTGGCCCTTAACAGGAAATGCAAATACATGGGAAATTTCAATTTCTTCTAGCCAGATGAAAACAGCAGTGGATGCGATCTCGACATTTAAAGCTCACCCCCCGAACTACTCTCCTACGTCACAGTGCACGAGCGCTGCGCTTTCAGTTGCATCTAAGACCAAAGTTAGCCTTCCAAATGGAATTGGTCCGGTAGTCGCCCGAGAATATGGAAGAACGTGGTACAGCGGTAACATAGCCAACCCCTACCATTTGAATCAACAAATGACGTCTGCTCACGGAGCTCCAACTGTCGTAAACACGAGCCACTTCGCGGCTCCATAAAATGTGAGGCGTTTATGCTCAGAATTGCTATATATCTTTTGCTCGCCAGCTTGGTTTGTTCTGCCAAGCAGGTTGACAAATCGGCAAAAAAACCGCAAAGCACCCCGGAGAAAAAAATGTTTGCTGATAGTGAATATCTCCCTAAAGGTGGGATTGGGATTGTTACGCGGGAAATTTATATCGATCTGAAGTCACGCAAAAATGAGCTGATATTAAAGGGCGACGATCGCTGGGAAGGAGAGGATCGTGTGGCCGAGCAGGTCGTTTTTGTGTATCAGAATAGGGTCTGGGAGCCTGGCGTCATGACTAAAGGGTTTGATTTGGCGAAGGCGATTGTCATTTCTTTCGAAAATGACAGGGTCAGATTCTTCGATTTCGTAACAATGAAGGGGGGATTCTACAGAAGAGAAAACCAGCCATAGGGAGTTTCGCCTTCAACTCGGAATGTGTAGAGGGCGTAACCACACGATGTTGGCAGTTTGACCTGAGCGCTCAAGGCAAGCAGCTAACGTTCCCAGCGCGTGAGTTATTGGATTTCTCGGGATGTACTTTCTGATACTCTGACCTGCCCCCAAAGTTCGCACAGCGGCAACTACGAATCAGGTCGAGCATAGTTTAGAAGCAGCCGGGGTTGTGGAAAAGTGTGAATCCCGCGGGGTTGGCGGGATTTCCAAGCCAATCGGGAAAGCCGGGGTTTCACTCTTCCGATTGGCGTCTTTTCCATAACCCTGGCTGCCACAGTCTTTTGCGAACTCGGCCGGAGTCCGATACCCCAAACTGCTGTGCGGACGCTCCTGGTTGTACTCCTGGCGCCAGTTCAGTCCTCCGGCGCGGAGGTCAGCACGGCCGCGCTGTTGATGCCGGAAACGATTTCCGGAATGATTCCCAACTGCATGTAAATCGGATGCACCAGAGCGCGCAGTTTTCCCAATCGAAGCGCGAACAATCCTGCGCCAACGATGCAGCACGCGCCTCCTATGGCCAGAGCGGCAGGCGCTCCGATTTTGGCGGCCACAGCCCCGGAGATCAGGCTGCCGAACGGCATCATGCCGACGATCGCAACGGTGTAATAGCTCATCACGCGGCCA
Source organism: Terriglobales bacterium (assembly GCA_025934025.1). Classification (GTDB taxonomy): domain Bacteria; phylum Acidobacteriota; class Terriglobia; order Terriglobales; family Acidobacteriaceae; genus Angelobacter. The sequence goes on along the minus strand of JAICYU010000012.1, from coordinate 15,954 downwards.
CGTTTGTCATCGGGCGTGATGGTTTGCAGGATGGTGTTGCTCGATGCCATGTGCTGCATCATTCCCAATCCGACAAAGAACATCAGCAGCAGAGAGAGCCAGAGCATCCGTGAGAAAGAGAACGCCACCAAGCCTGCGCCGAAAAGCGCCGAGGCTATCACAATCAGCTTGCCCAGACCAAGCACGCTCTTGCGGGCCGCGAGTATGACGGCCCCGGTAAGAGCGCCAACGCCGGTTGAGCCCATGAGAAAACCCAGAGTGTGGGCGCCACCGTGAAGAATGATACCGGCAAAAATCGGCATCAGCACCATGTAGGGCATGCCCATCAGGCTCGCGACCGCGAGCAGCAGAAGCACGTAGCGCACAGGAGCAAAGCCGGAAACGTACTGCCAGCCTTCCTTGAGGTCGGCGAGCGTGTTCACGCGCCGCCGCAACGGAGTGAGCACTCCTAGACGCATCAAGAGCAGAGAAGCGATCACCGCGATATAACTGATCCCGTCAATCAGAAAGCAATAGCCTTCGCCGGCCGCGGCGATAATGATTCCAGCCACCGACGGCCCAATCAGCCTGGCCATGTTGACCATCGAGGAGTTCAGCGCGATGGCGTTGCTCAGGTCGCGGCGGTCTTCCACCATCTCCACGACGAACGCTTGTCGCGCCGGCATGTCGAAGGCATTGATCAGTCCCTGGAAAGCGCTGAGCCAGAGAATCTCCCAGGCGGTGATGCGTCCGCTGAGCGCCAAGGCTGCGAGCGCAAACGACTGCAACATTGCCAGCACTTGGGTCGCGAGGAGGACGCGGTGGCGGTTCCAGCGGTCCACCCATACGCCGGCAAATGGAGCGAAGATGAAGACTGGAATCTGCCCGGCAAAACCAACCAGTCCCAGCAGCATGGCGGAGTGTGTCAATCGGAAGACCAGCCAACTGGTGGCGATGCGCGTCATCCATGTGCCGATGAGCGAGATGCTCTGTCCGCCGAAAAACAGGCGGTAGTTGCGATGGCGCAGCGCTCGAAATAGAAACTTCAGACCGGCGGAGTCTTCTTTCGGTGTTGTATTTGTAGGTCGGCCGGCCATCGGTTAACTAGAGATGCTAAATGAGAAATGAAAGAAGCGAGCGGGAGCGACGGTAGGAACTTAGGATTTCAAGAACTCCAGCACCAGTGCCCAGGCCTCTCGCGAAGCTCGAGGTTCAAAGGACGCACGCTCATCACAATTGAAGCCGTGGCCTGCGTCAGAGAATTCAACATTCACGTATCGCTTGCCCGCGGCTTTCAACGCGTCAGTGATCGCTCCACGTTGCTCCGGCGGAATGTGCTTATCCATCTCTCCCCAGAAGAAAAGCATGGGAGCGTGGAGCGATGCAGCTTTATCGAGCAATGCCGGAGCGATTCCTCCGCCGTAGTAGGAAACGGCAGCGCGCAAGGGAAGAATGGCATTTGCCAGAAACGAAACTCTTCCACCCATGCAGTAGCCGACGGATGAAATGTTGTCTGACTGAACCATTTTCTGGTTCTTGAGCCACGCGAAAGCGGCGCGCAGATCAGCCTCAGTTCCTTCCAGCGTCATGGCGCGCATATGCGATGTAACGGAGTTGAAGTTGTTGTAGTCGCCTTCAAAGCCGCGCGCGGTGCGGTGAAAGAGTTCAGGTGCAATGGTCAAGTATCCCTGTTCCGCGAACCGGTCTGCCACATTGCGAATATGGCCGTTCACGCCGAAGGCTTCCTGCAGCACGATCAGTCCTGGCGCTGGGCCTGAACCTTCCGGACGCGAGACGTAAGCGTCCATCTCGCTGCCGTCTGCAACTGGCAGAGTAATCTTCTCGCGAAGCAGGGTCGTCATCGTTCCTCCGAACAGTGAGGATAAACGAGGGCTTCTTCCCTTCGCAAAACCTGGCAGTCGAACCCGAAAGCGCACCCGGCCTGGGCAATAGGTCAAGGCACCATTGGTATCTTCTCGTCGGGGCCGGGAAGCCGTTATATATCTTGCACCACCAAAAACGTTGGCGAGCTGTAGCCTGTTCAAAATCAACAACTTAGTTCCTGCCCCCGCATGGGACTTAAGACCGTGGGAGCGCGCCTTGTCAGTGAAATCGAAGGTGTTCAAGATCCTTTACCGCCTGACTCTGCCGGGCGGATTGCTGCTGGTAATCTCGCTCATGCTGATCAAGGTTGGCGTTCTGGCCGACCCGAATTCGCAACTGGTGCGGTTCTTTCCCTTGGCTGTGTTCGCCACCGGCTTGGCGCTCTCGGCATATTTCCGCCGCAGCCGGATCTTCTTCGCTACGCTGGTTCTCACGCTCGCAGACCTCGCGTTGTCCGCCATCGCGCCGCATGTTTCCGCAACGGTCGCCGCCACCTTGACGAATGGCATGGCGCTGCTGCTGCCGGTGAATCTGGTCGCAATGGCGTTTTTCAAGGAGCGCGGGATCGTCACCTATTCCGGGCGCAAGCGGCTGGCGGGAGTCGCCGTGCAGATCATCGCAGTCGCCGCGCTGTGCTTGCCGCAGATGGCGACGCTCGCTGCGCGGCTGCAAACTGAATTCGTGCCTTCGATCCTTACCTCCTGGAGCCGCCTTTCGCAGCCGGCTTTCGCGGTGTTCCTGCTTTCGACGGCCGTCATGATGGCGCTGTTGATCCGCCGCTACCGCGCCGTTGAGAGCAGCCTGTTGTGGGCGCTGATCGCGTCTTTCGTGGCCTTTCGCATTGGCGCCGGACCAACGCTTGCCGGAGTCTTCTTTGCCACCGGCGGGCTGGCCATGATCGTGGCGGTGATTGAGACCTCCTACAGCATGGCTTATCTCGACGAACTCACCCAACTTCCGAGCCGCCGCGCGCTGAATGAAGCTCTGCTCAAGCTGCCCGAGAACTTCACCATCGCCATGCTCGACGTGGACCACTTCAAGAAGTTCAACGATACCTTCGGCCATGAAGCCGGCGATCAGGCGCTCCGCATGGTAGCTTCGCGACTGGCTCGCATCGCTGGTGGCGGCAAGTCCTACCGCTATGGCGGCGAGGAGTTTGCCGTGCTGTTTCCCGGCCGTCCGGCGGAAGAAGTCTTCGTTTATCTCGACCGCATGCGCAAGGTCATCGAGCAGTCGAACTTCGTGGTGCGTGGGCGCGACCGCCGCCGAGGCGCCAACAGCGCCGGCCGTGGACGCAAGCGGCAGACCAGCGTGACGGTTAGCATCGGCGTGGCTTCCAGCGGCCCGGAAGTCTCGGCTCCCGCAGAGGTGCTGCGCGTTGCCGACCAAGCTCTTTATCGCGCCAAGTCGCGCGGCCGCAACTGCACCGTCACGGCGAAGAACGGAAAAGCCATCCGCCCCGTCGAGACCGGCATGCGAATCGTCAGCGTGAGTTAAGCCGCACCCGCGGATAACCTTGCTGCGCTGGGATCACCACGCCTAAGTCCTTTAGATCCTGGGATGGAGAGGGCAATAATATACTTGACTGACGAATTTCAGAGTCTTACCATTCGAGCATGGAAATCAATGACTTGTCTTACCTGAAGGTTCTGCGGGACATGACTGGCATACTTGATGTATTGGCCCAGAATGTTCAACGTCTAACCCTAGCTCTTCATACAAATCCAAATCCAGCGGGGGAAACCCCGCCGCTCTCCCAGCCATTTCCAACCCCAGCCGTAGACCGAGCGACCATTCGTGTATTGTGTCAGCGAGTTCAGACCATGATTGACGAGATGGAAAAGAAGCAGAGTTAGTCATGCGTCAATGTGCCTTTTGCCCTTCCACAAATCTCACGCGGGAACATGTGTGGGCTGATTGGATTAATGGCATCATCCCGCCCGATACCCAATTCACTACACGCCGCAAGACTACTCCGCATGGAGATTTCACGGAATGGAAAACGGTTGGCTTACAACAAACGGCACGTGTTGTCTGCGCTGGGTGCAATAACGGATGGATGAGCGACTTAGAAAACAAAGAGGCTAAGCCTGCTATGGCTGGCATGATTCAATACGGTGGAGCTGTGTCTCTGCTTCCAAAAGCCATAGCTTCTATATCGGCATGGGCCTTCAAAATGACAGTCATTGCTAATGCGATAGGAGGCCTGAAAGACCAGCCATATTTTGGAACTTCAGAGCGTTATCACTTTGCTCAAACACTTCAGGTTCCAGATGGGGTGCAAATGTGGCTGTTCTCAATGAAAACCCCCAACAGAGTAACAGGCAAGCTCAATAGCCATTTAGGGAGATTACCAGTCAGCTTCAATTACGGTTTCGAGTTGTACATTGCAACATTCGCCATCGGCCATCTCGGTATTCAGGTGGTTGCCTCTCGCTGGAAGAACCCCCACACCTTCACCTTCATGGGGAGGTTCCCAGGGCTCACTCAAGATCACAAATGGAGCAGCGCCTCTATCCCATTTTTCCCTAGCGACGGAACGCCAGTTGTGTGGCCTCCGCGCTATTATCTTGGCCTCGACTACATTGATGAGTTCTGCAACAGATGGAGAAGCGTCAATGTCCCCAATGACTGGCTGCGGAGAAATTCTGACAGTTGACATACGTTTACCGTGCTAGGATTGCGCTATGAGCACAAAGCGAAATGCTGAGATGAGAGAAGGGCCAGAGGCCTTTGAGAAATTCCGCAATGCGATGAAAACGATCATCTCAGTCCCGAAATCAGAAGTGATGCAACAGGCTAAATCAGGCGATAAGAAGCGCGCTAAACCTTCGCGCGCCTCCCACGCTTCGCGCGACCGGGTGCCCAAATCTTAGAACGCTTGACTGCGACCATCCTGAGTTTTTCCAGTGAGTTCTTCATACGTCAGACGCTTGCCGACAATCTGCGACATGGCCAGCGTGAAACGGTCAGAGTCATTCAGTGGATTGTCTTTCGTTGCGCGATTATTGAATCTGAAAACCTGCTCATCCACATAGCGGTCAAGATGGAAGGGTTCGACTGCAACATACGTTCCGCGCAATCCGCGTTTCAGCAGTGACCAAAAATTTTCGATTCCCTGAGTATGAACTTGTCCTTTTGCGTACCCTTCCATGTGGTTCACGTAATCGTGAATGAAATCCTGAGCGAGTAGAACCTTGTACGCTGGATATTCGTCAGTGTAGACGGTTGATCCGCCTTGGATGTGATTCAGGATTTGCTCTTGCAAAGTGGCGCGCTTCACGTTCGGAATAACCATTGCGCGAACCTTGCGGGCTTCGCGGTCAAGCATTCCAAATACGACGGTTTTATTTACGTAAGGATTCTCGGATGGAATCACATTGGACTGCTGAGCAGCACGAATTTTCTTTAAGCGGGATTTGTGCATGGTTCTCGCTCTTGCTCCGACAAAGGTTTCATCCGCTTCCACTGGCCCACCTTCAGAGCCTAGCTTTGCCAGAGATTCATTCTTCATTGCCATGCGAATCCGATGAGCCATGAACCACGCTGATTTTTGAGTGACTCCCAGATCGCGGTGAATCTCGTAAGAAGAAATCCCGTTTTTGCAATTTACCATGAGCCAAACAGCAACGAGCCACTTCTCAAGAGGAATCGCGGAGTCCTCAAAGATCGTCCCAACCTTGAGAGAAAATTTCTGCTTTTCATGCTTCTGGTAGCACTTGAAAACGCGGGCGTTCGGTAGCCACTTCACATCTTCCGAGCCGCAACGGGGACACCTCACTTTGCCATCCGTCCAGCGAAGCTCGACCATGAAACGATGGCAGTTTTCGTAATCCGAGAAGTGCGCGATTGCTTGCTGTAGCGTTTTCGGCTCTTGCGTTTTCATGCATACAGAGTACCCGAATCCCACCTGTCAGTCAAGTATATTATTGCCATGGAGAGGGATAAGGGGTGCCCCGGGGGCTTGAATCTTCTCCATGGACCGGCATTGTTCCCGGCGGAACGAGCGCGATTCATCCGGCGCTCGGGTTTCCGATCTCCTGGTGGAACCGATGATCCGCTGAACCGATCCCAGGAGGGTTCACCCCTCCCCTGTCATCCCCGTGATCCCCGAATCTAAAGGGTTTAGCTCGCGTCATCCCAGAGTCATCGCAGCGGAAGGGAAGCGCCGCCTGAGGGCGTTTTAATTCTTACTTCCCTAGGAGAGTTTTGTTGACATACCGCCGCGGACCAGGTGTGAGCGTTAAGATCCGATCTGCCTGCTTGTTGCGCTAGGGTCGCCAATAGCTAAAGAGCCAAGAGCTTTTAGCCAAGTACCAAGTACTAAATACCAAGTACTGCCTCTTCTATTTTCAAATATCTTGTCTTCCCCGTCCTGGGACGGCTTAATTGCAAACCCATTCTCGCCGATTTTGTTGCGCGAATCAACGGCGAAATAGGCCAATCTCTCAGCCGTCCTTACGGCCATAGTTGTCGCCGCCATCCGGCCAATGTCTGCCAACCCAGGGCGGGTGGCCCACCTTTCTGACTCTTAAAGTTTCTGATCATCCTGATGAAGGATGTCGGGTGCCCTACCCTTTCCAGAGCGCTGCGCGATTTTTGCAGCCGCGAGGGAAAGGGTGGGATAAAATGACGCTCTTCGATGCCCAAAGGACTGCGCCGAATCTGGGGAGGTGGCGACTGGCATTTCATTACCTGCAGCTGCTATCGGCGGCAGCAGTTTCTCCGCTCAGCCGGGCGGCGCGACCTGTTCCTGAGGATTTTAGAGGAAGTTCGAACCAAGTACGACTTCATTGTAGCGGGCTATGTCGTCATGCCCGAGCACTTCCATTTCCTGATCAGCGAACCGAAGGTGGGCAGCCCCTCGCTCGTACTGCAGGTGTTGAAGCAGCGCGTCTCGCGCCGCTGTCGTCGGAAGAAGAAGACCACAACACAACTGTTGTTTTGGGAAATCGAACCGACTCCCGCCTTCTGGCAAAGGCGCTACTACGACTTCAATGTATATACGCAGCGTAAACACATTGAAAAGCTGCGGTATATGCACCGCAATCCGGTGAAACGTGGCTTAGTGACCTCTCCAGAGCTATGGCGCTGGAGCAGCTTTCGTCATTACTGGTTTGGGGAGAAAGGACTGGTAAAAATTGGATGATCTTGCTCTCCCACCCTTTTGCTCGAAGCTGCCAACCCCGGGCAGCTTCTGCGCAAAGGGTAGGGCACCCGACATCCTTCTTGAGTAGGGATCAAAGTTTTCAAGACCGAGGAACTGTGGGCCACCCGCCCAGCACGATCAGCCCGCAAAGCCTGAACCGTTACAGCTACGTGGCGAACGACCCCATCAACTCGATCGATCCAGCCGGGAGGTTTATTCTCGCGCTCGACCGGTTCCTCGATATAGGTTTCAGTTTTGGCTCTGGTTGGGATGAATTTGATCTTCTTGGAGGCTTTCAGCAGTTCTGCGTCAATTCGGGAAGCGGGGACAACTGCGAGCGTGAGCCATACCTCTTCGAGCCTGAGCCTTATGGAGGGGGACCTGATCTGATAAGCGACGGACGAAATCAAGCCAGAGCGAAACTAAGTGACACAGATTGTGCTCAGTTCCTTAAACAAATCTTGGCTGGGACAAAAAACTCGGACAATTTGGATGACTTTCTTCATAGTTTTGACAAACTCATAGTCATCCCCACCCCCGATCGTTCGCACGATGCCTATTTCCAAGCTGGCGGACGAAGAGATGTAACAGCTCACGTAGACCCATTTTCATATCCTGGGACAAGCCCGGGCAACATTACCGTGCATGTCGATCATCCTGAAGACGAAGACGTTCCCGACACCTTACTTCATGAAGCATTCCACACGTTTCCTTATGGTGAGAACGATATTCAGCTTGCCGTTGCAGCTCATAAACTCCCGGCGAATACGCCCGATAGTCAGGATAACGAAAACAAAGCATCCGCATTATTCTCGCAAGCGATACACGAGAAATGCGGAAATGATAAAAAAGGAGGGCAGCAGTGAGACTGATATTCCTAGCCGTCTTCCTGCTCAGTTCGTTCTCTACCCCAAGTTCCTCTGCGCCGAGATTATGTGGTCGCGACCTTCGGGCCGGGGGAGTGAACTTCGAGCCTCGCCCTCAAGATCTGCTTTCATCGTATAAAACGGTATCGCATTTTTCTACATATGAGAGGGCCGAGTCGTTGTATGTTACCGACGTTTCATACAGTCGCTCTGCTGTTTTTAAAAAAGTATTGAAAACTAGCGATGGAGGCTCAAGCTGGCAGCTACTCCAATCTCAGATGAGCACGAATCTTTCAAGCGGCACCCAAATCGAGAGGAGTCCGTATGACGGCTCTGTAGTTTATAGGCTGGAAGGCTTAGTCTATCTGCGATCGCTCGATCAAGGCCGGAGCTGGGCGACGCCCGCCTACACAATCGAAGACTTGAGCGCTGTGCAGTTTGCAGCAAGAAGATCAAATAATTCAAAAGCCCGTCTCTATATCATCCTTGACTCAGTAAATCCTGTTGATCCGCGAACCATATTTGCCTCTTTTGGCTGGTATGTTCCCGATGAACGCGATCCCACAACCCTTAAAGAATCGCACCCGTTACCCGGGACATTTGTGTCCTACGATGCAGGAGACACGTGGCATCTTTTTTCTGGCGCGCTGGTGTTTGGCAGTTCACTGGGAATCAGCCCATCGGATCCCAAGGTGATGATTGGGGTATCCAAAGATGGTGTCGTTAAAACAATGGATGGCGGCGTCACATGGAAGCCTGTGGGAGAGCAGGATGCTTTAAGCCGTCCTGTTGCTCAATCAAGCGCAGATGAAATCGATGCTGCCGCAAAGACTTTGAATGTCTCCCCTGATTCAGTGAGAGCCCGCGCGGCTTTAGGGCTGCAGGTATATAAAATTGAATTTCAAAAAGAGAGTTCCGTCGATGTTCTGCTCATTACGAACAAGGGGCTGTACCAATCTCACGATGGGGGAAACTCTTGGTATTTATTGAAGGTTGGACCGGATCGTATAGGGTTTGTAAATTCCGCGCTTTATGATCCTCAGAATTCGCACACAATGTATCTGGGAACTGATTTTTATGTAGCCAAGTCGGTTGATGATGGCTGCACCTTCCGTTCGGTTTATCCATGAAGTAGGTGGCTTGTGATCTTCTTGTTGAGCTCAGAATCATGCGAATTAGAGAGCGGCTGAATGCAACCAGCACCGCGAGCGGCGCAACCGCGACCTACAGCTACGATTGCAAATCTCTGCGGGTAAAAAAGGTCTCGGGCGGGACGACCACGGTTTACATCTTCTCCGGAGGCAAGGTGATTGCCGAGTACGTGAACGGCGCTGCGCCCACCGCACCCTCGCGCGAATACGTTTATTCCGGCGCAACGCTGCTGGCCCAGATCGCCGGCGGCGCGACCTACTACCACCCAGATCATCTCTCGCCGCGTCTGTTGACGGACAGCTCCGGCAACATCACCGGCCAGCAGGGGCATTTCCCCTTTGGCGAGATGTGGTATGACTCGGGCACAACCAAGTGGAAGTTCACGACCTATGAGCGCGATGACGAATCCGGGAACGACTACGCCATGGCGCGCTACGACGTGAGCCGTTTGGGCCGCTTCAGCGCGCCGGATCCGCTGGCCGGGAGCACGATCAGCCCGCAAAGCCTGAATCGTTACAGCTACGTTGCCAATGACCCCATCAACTACCACGATCCGAGCGGCCAATTCCTGACCGCGCTGACGCTGTTTCTGGACAGGTGGGATTTCCCGCAATTTGGTGAAAACTGGGATGAGTTCCATTTCATGGAACCTCGTCAGACTGGTACTCTGTATTGGTTTCGCTCCAACAGGTCAACTTTCGACTTTGAAGACGCCAGCACCAGCGATTTGCTGCGTGACGCGGACGATGGCGAGATTCAACTGGTCAAAGAGTTTCCAATGTTTGGAAACTCTTACCTGATCAACCAGGCGGGCGGGAGCTTGGCCCCGTTAAAAGCACGAGATCAGAACCGATATTTAAAGAGCCTTGCCAAGCTCTTGAGCAACTTGAGTAATAACACTGACTGTATTGACTTCCTTGTGAACCACGGCATAGATCCTACGCTCGTTGCCATAGGAGCAATTAACCAAAAGGCATATTCAGGCAACGATTCGTCAGCTTCTCTTCAGCAAGGTGGTATAGCAAACAACAATCCAGGCAACGCGAGCCAGTCGGTCGGTGATTTTTTTCGGCAGAACCCGAATGTCAATGCGGCTGCGCAACCGCTCGGCCCAAATGTATTTTTTAGAAACGGGGGTTTGTTCGACAGTCACGTGGGCGTCGGCACGGTAGGACATGAGCTAATGCACAATGTCACGGGACTAAGCGACAGCGCCCTCGAAACACAATTGGGCCTTCCACAGGGGGCCAGTGTTGAGATATCCAATGCCGTTAACGAGCACTGTAACCATTGATTCCATCTGCGCTCGAAAGGAAATTCTCGATGCAAACCGTTCTCAGTTCGATGTTACTGGGATTTCTACTGCTCTCAAGAGTACATGCTGCGTGTCCCCAGAATTCAGTGCCGTCGAAAATGCATGAGAGATCCCAATGGTCCGAATTGACCGCTTTCACGGTCTCTCCTGATGCGGCCCAGGCGTTCGCGTCTGCGGTAGATGGTACCGTAATGGCATGGGATACCCGAAATGACAAAAAGTTTCCTGTTGTAAATTGTGATCGCTACCGAGGGAGCGCTTTAGATTTCTCCTCCGAAAGGAAACTACTGGCATTGGGAGATGAAGGAGGGATACTCCACTTGATTCCTTTGCTCCCCCAGAAGAGCCCTCAAATCCTACAGCAGTTGGGAGGCGGCGGTATCGAGCAGGTGCTGTTCGGGCCCTCTTTTGGTTCTGTTCTAGCTATCCACCAACATCAAATTGATCTCTGGAGTATTCTCACGCGCAAGGTTATTTGGAGCAAGAGAACTCCGCAGGAATTGGTTCGAGCTGCGATCAATCCGGATGGGAAGCTGATCGCCGTCAGCAACGGTACTGGAATCTCCCTTTTGAGCTTCGCTACTGCCGCGCCAGTCCGAGATATCGACTTGAGCGATATGAATTCGTTTGTGAGTGATCTCGCGTTCGCCAGAGACGGTAATCATTTAGTGGCGGCTGTCGGGAACGAGATCAAAATCTTTGACGTGGATACTGGCCGGGTCACACGCACGCTTACAGGACATACTGACTCTGTGATTGCCGTAACGGTTTTGGACGACGGTAAGCACGCAATCTCAGTCGGCGAAGATCAGACCTTGCGTGAGTGGGACCTAAGGACCGGGACGCTGTTTTCGACTTGGGATGTCACACCTGGGTATGTCACCACAAATGGAGCGTACCTGATAAACCGTACCTCTCATCCCGGAGAACTGAGCGTCTGGAAGATCCAAGACAGGAAACGACTTTATGTGCTGTCATATCGCTCTGATTTAGACAAGTAACAAACTTAGGATAAGCTTGGGTTTTTGCAGGGGCATTTCCCCTTCGGCGAGATGTGGTATGACTCGGGCGCGACCAAGTGGAAATTCACTACCCATGAGCGCGACTCGGAATCGGGCAACGACTACGCCATGGCGCGCTACGACGTGAGCCGCCTTGGACGCTTCAGCGCGCCAGATCCGCTGGCCGGGAGCACGATCAGCCCGCAAAGCCTGAATCGGTACAGCTACGTTGCCAATGATCCCATCAACTACCACGATCCCAGCGGCCAATTCCTGACCGCGCTGACGCTGTTTCTGGACCGAATGGGATTTCCCAATGCATGGGGAAATTTTGACGAATTTGCGTTATTTGAAGGCGAGCTCGTCAATCGCCGAGGAGACTTGGTTCAGATTGGCGGCGGCTATCTGCTGGAGCCGGATGGGTATGGTGACAGTTTCGATGCTGACAGCTTGATCAGAAAGCGTTTGAAGAACTTCAAGAAGTCTCACTGCAACCAGGTGTTCGCCGGTCATATCGCGGATTACTCTTCATCTGAATTCCTTCAAAGCGTGAACAGCACGAACATTTACGATGTTCCCTCTCCCAATTCGCCATTCGCGAATTTTACTCAAGATGATGTGAGCGGAAACGGGAATGGAACAAGCCTGTATCGAACTGTGTATTCTCACGATGCTGTGACGATAATTAATGGAGACCATCCCGCGATTATATTGGGAGCGAATTTTTTTGGCCTCAGTACGGCGGATGAAGCAAACGATCTGTTTCATGAGGAACTGCATGCTTACACGCTCTGGAATGACGAGGAAATTTTTGCAAATTTTGCTGATGCCGGCTTACAACATAACAACCCCGGCACTGCCGATATTTCCAGCTGGCTTAAAAATGATTGCCGGAGTACTCAATGATGCTCAGAATTTTAGCAATTGTCCTCGCGGTAGGTGCTCAAGCCATGTGTTCCGAACCAAGAGAGGTTTACCGAATTGATCGGTCGGATTCCATGCAAAAAGACATCCTGATCTCAGCAGATCAATTCTCGAAAAGACTATCTGGTTCGGCTGGCAAGGTCATTTGTTGATGATTCCACGAATGCTCACGTCGCCAAATTGACGGTCTATACTGAACGAGACCTGGTGTTTCTTTTGCGTTCTGGTAAAGGAATAACTGACTACTCATATCAATACTGGCACGATCAATACTCGGATATTTCTTCCCGGCTCTCAGAGATTGCAGAGCTCGTCAAAATTGGAGATTCAGCCACTTTGCGAATTCGTTGGAAAACAGGCGCAACGGAAGAAATACGCATTTTAGGCGAGAATGTATTTCACGGCCAAGTTGGCGGCCAGCGCTACGACCTTCTGGAATTGACCCTTCGCCCAGTCTTGCCGCACAGCCGGCGGCCCGAAATCGTACCCAGCATTGCAATAAAAGTTGAAGAAGAAGGAACCCTCAATGCGGCAACTGCTGATGAACTCAGCAATTATTTCCGTTCTAGAATATCCGCTCGTGGGTTACAGGTCGTGATCCGATCAGACTCGTGGTTTATAGACGATGAGTCATATCCATATGTGAATCCTTTTGTTGAGGCAGGAGATCCTCCCGGATGGGGGACGTATGAGCAGACGATAAGTTATTATTGCAAGCCATCGCAGCTAGGGTCGGCTTGTAATCGCTCTATACCGATAGTTTCTGAGCAAAAGAAGTGAGGCAATTGTGCGCGCCCGGATCAAACCGGATAATTCAATTACGCCGGAAGGCATCGCTCAAAGTACGGCAAACACCGCCTTAATCAAGAGCAATTGCTTGCACCACCATCACTAGGTCTCTATGGTGTTTCGAAAACACAACTGGTCGTCTGTAATTTGCCTCATAGTCGGGTTCGCCCTTTGCATCGGCTTCCCGGCACGATGCTGGTCAGGAGATGCCGCCTCAATTCCTACCCTGAGTGTTTGCGAAGCGCTCTCTCATGCTTCCGAATACGATGGAAAGATGGTGCGCATTCGAGATCGTGTTGTCGGTACCGACGAAGGTACTTGGTTTGTGGGTGAAGAATGTCCAGGAGTTTTTGTTACTCAGGGTAAGGTGTGGCCGAGCACGATTGCGTGGACCATGCCAGATTCCAATTGCGCCAAGCACTCTTGCGCACCGTTTATCCGTTCTGCTGTTGATTTCAAATTCGATTGGGAATCCCGCAAGAGATTGGAAAAGAAATGGCTTGAAATTCGCAAACGCCTCCCGGACAGATGTATAGCTGTTACATACACTGGGATCTTTGAAGCCTGGTCAAAAGCCAACTCAAGAATTCCACATCGCGATGGTTGGATCGAAATCTCTGGTTACGGGCATTTGAACGGAGCGCCTGCCCAACTGGTCCTCAAATCTGCTGATGATGTCAGCGCAGTTCCACGGTGTAGAAAGAAGTGGAAAACGCCAACCCAGTCAAAATAATTATCGAACTACGCCCAAACCGTCACTGCTGGCTGGGAAATCCGGGACAGCCTGTCTGTCCTCGGTTTCCAGATGCATCCCGGATCAACCCGGATAGCTCAAGTACGCCGGAGGGTATTGCGCAAAGTAAAGCCAATTCCAACCTAATCAAAAGCGAGTGCTTGCACCATCATCATTGAGGTTCTGAATCGTGTTTCGAAAAAAACACAACTGGTCGTCTGTAATTTGCCTCATAGTCGGTTTCGCCCTTTGCATCGGTTTCCCGGCACGATGCCGGTCAGGAGATACCGCCTCAATTCCTACCCTGAGTGTTTGCGAAGCGCTCTCTCATGCTTCCGAATACGATGGAAAGATGGTAAGAATTCGGGACCGGGTAGTCGGCACGGAAGAAGGTGCTTGGTTTGTTGGTGAACAGTGTCCAGGAATTTTCGTTACTGAGGGAAAGGTCTGGCCGAGCACGATTGCATGGACAATGCCGAGCGATCTGACTTTTATAATTCATGGTGTTGCATTTGATTTTGATCGCGAATCACGGAAGAGAATAGATTCCAAATGGGAAAAATTGCGCGAATACTTGCCAGACAGATGCATCGCCGTTACATATACAGGAATGTTTGAACGTTGGTCTAAGCAAAATTCAAGAAAGATGGATCCAAAAGGAACTCCGTATGAGATTTCTGGGTTTGGTCATCTGAATGGGGCACCTGCGCAGTTGGTGCTCAAGTCTGCCGATGACGTCGGCGCTATCCCGGGCTGCAAAGTAGGCAACACCCCGTAAGGGAGTACCAGAAATAGCTATTGTTGGGAACCAACCGTAGCAAACGGTTACGGCTCAGCGCCTCCAGGACCGACGGCGACGGTTGATCCGGTGACCAACCAGTTAAAATCGCCTTACGCATACTGACCTGCTCCCGTAAATCGGCACACCGGTGGATATGATTTCAGACGTGATGAGCGGTCCCCTTTTTCTGGTACATCTTCAAGGCGAGTTTTCGGCGATTTGTGAGCAGTGCGCGTCCAGGCACTCGGCCCGCAAGGTGCGGTCGCTGTACCCTGTACAATATTCTCCGTCCCAAACTTCAGCAGAAGGAGACTCGTTATGGCAGCGCAATCGGAAATCGTCCACAGCAGCACGATGACGCACGCGCTCTTAGGAGAATTCGATCACGAGATGCAAAATACCCGGCGCACCCTGGAGCGGGTACCGGAAGACAAACTCACATGGAAGCCGCACGACAAGTCTTACAGCATGGGCGCGCTGGCGACGCATCTAGCTACCATCAATCACTGGGTAGAGGCCATCTTCAGTTCGGATTCTTTTGACGTGAGCACGGCGCCGAAGAACTCGGAACTCAAGTCGCGCCAGGAATTGCTTTCAGCGTTCGATCAGAATGCTGCCAGCGCGCGCGAGACGATTGCTAAAGCAACCGATGCTCAGCTTGTGAAATCGTGGGCCCTGCGCGCCGGCGACAAGGAGATTTTCAAGATGCCGCGCATCGCGGTGCTGCGCGGTTTTATTCTGAACCACCTGATTCATCATCGCGGGCAGATGACGGTTTATTTGCGGCTGAATGACGTGCCAGTTCCGTCCATTTACGGGCCTTCGGCGGACGAAGGGATTTTCTAAACGCGGTTCGTAAATGTCCTGCTTCCGAGGGGACATGCGCTGATAGTCTTTGCCGCATGGTGATGCTGGGAGTTTCAATGAGGATTTGTTGGAGCGCGGGCACTCTTGCCCGCGACAAAGCTGAAAACCTCTCCGCGGGCAGGAGTGCCCACGCTCCAAGGCAAATGGGTTCGTGGCCAGAATTCCCTGATGCTGGCTTGCCATCCTGAAGTTTGATGGGGTGCTTCGACTTCGCCTCGGTTCCCTTCGACAAGCTCAGGGTGCCTCGGCTCCGCTCAGCATGACAGCAGTTGGGTGCGTGGGAGCGGCGGAGTGAAAATCATAATGGTTACGGGTTTCCGCAGGCCACAGCTTATGGGGACACAATTCAAGGCTCTTGCGCTGAATGCGAACCATTTCTTCAACGTGCTTTGGGCAAAAGAAACAAGGCCTCGGATGGTTGTCCGAAGCCTTTTTCGTTGACCTGATTTTTTCTGGCCGGGTGCTTTCCCCCGAAACCACCAGCCAGGAATAACGTCAAGCAGGCACATCATGG
>JAICYU010000324.1 GCA_025934025.1 Terriglobales bacterium | reverse complement strand
TCGCTTGGTCCACTGCACGGCTACGGGGTTCTGCTGCGCATTCAGCAGATCTCTGGCGAACAGCTGGAAATCCAGCAGGGCTCGCTATACCCAGCGCTCTATCGGCTGGAACACCAGGGCTTGATCGCCAGCGAATGGGGAGAATCGGACAATAAACGCAAAGCGAAGTTCTACAGCCTGACCGCGGCCGGGCGGCGCCAACTCCATGCGGAAACTGAAAAATGGAACCGCATGGCGTCGTTGATCGCCAGTATTCTGCGGACTACTCCGGAGCAGATATGAATCTTCCAGCTCGATTCCGTTCCTGGTTGAAGTGGATGGTCAAGGGACAGCGGCTTGAAAGTGAAATGGAAACAGAGGTGCGTTTCCACATTGAGAGCCGGGCTGCGGACCTGGTTCAGAAAGGCCTTTCCCGGCAAGAAGCCATACGACAGGCAAGGCTTGAGTTCGGCGGAATCGAGTCTCACAAAGATGCCATGCGGGCATCGGTAGGCGTGCGTTGGTGGGGTGAACTGGCATCGGACCTGCGTTATGGATTCAGACTGTTGCACAAGAATCCAGGTTTTGCGGCAGTTGCGATTTTGACACTGGCTCTGGGCGTGGGAGCCAACACGGCCATTTTCAGCATCGTGAATGCCGTGTTGCTTCGTTCTCTGCCCTACCCCGATCCCGATCGTTTGGTACGAATCTTCTTTAACGAGCCCGGGGTAGGATTGCGGGACGTCAGGTTTTCCAAGCCTGAACTGGATGACCTCGAGACGCGAGCGGGTGTATTTGAAGATGTGAGCCCGATCTTTGAGGGTAGCGAGGATTTGACCGGCGCCGGACAACCCGAGCGTGTCGAGGGGGTCAATGGCAGTTTCAGCTACTTTTCCATGCTGGGTGTGACCCCGCAAATTGGGCGATTGTTCGGTCCGCAGGACTTCGTGCCTGGTTTCTCCGCACAGGCCGTGATCAGTGATGGCTTGTGGCGCCGTGCCTATGGCGCCGATCCGCATGTTCTCGGGCGTACCATCCGGATAGACAATGATCCCCTTACAATTATTGGGGTTCTGCCACGCGGATTTCGCCATCCTGGACCGACGGTTGCCGGCGACGCGGAGGTGTTTTGCGCCGGCGGTTTCAGCGGAGATCCCTTTCCCCCGCCAATGCGTGGTACCCGGGTTTTAGTATCGGGAATCGGACGACTTAAACGTGGCCTGACACTGGCGGAAGCTCAGGCGCGGCTAACCGCCATGGCTGCCCAAATACGCCACGACTTTCCCACCGACTACCCGCCGCAGGCGCAATGGACAATTGAGATTCAACCATTGCAAGAAACTTTGGTGGGCAAGGTTCGGCCCATGCTGCTGGTGTTACTGGGCGCGGTAATCCTGATCGTTTTCATCGTCTCGTTGAACATTGCCAATCTCCTCTTAGCGCGCGCTTCGGGGCGACAACAAGAGATGGCGGTGCGGTCAGCGCTGGGGGCGAGCCGCGGCCGCATGGTGCGCCAGATGCTGACCGAGTCTATGCTGCTGTCGCTCATCGGCGGTGTCGCGGGAATTGCAACCGCAGTGGGCACTTTAGGTTTCATCCTGCGCTTTGTGCCGTCGAATGTTCCCCGGCTCAACGAAGTACGAATTGACTGGGTGGTGCTGGCGTTCGCTCTGCTGATTTCCATCCTCACCGGCTTAATGTTTGGACTTGCTCCAGCGCTTCATTCGGCAAAAAGCGCTCTCTCCGCGGCCGTTCGGGAAGGCGGTCGAGGGTCCGGCTACAGTACCAGGACCGGGCGATTGCGGGATGTTCTAATCATTTCTGAACTGGCGTTCGCCGTCATACTGATGGTCGGGGCCGGCTTGCTGTTGCGTACGCTGCGGGATCTGTTGCAGGAAAGTCCTGGCTTTAATCCAACTCAAGTTGTCACGGCAAACATACAGCTTCCGAATCCCAACGAATCGGAGGCGGATCCGTATCACGATATTCCTCGCAGAGCCACCTTTGATCGTGAGTTGCTGCGGCGCATGAAGGCAATTCCGGGAGTGGAACTCGCCGCAATCACCTCAGCTCTACCCACCACCAATAGCAACCCCAGTGCGGTCGGTGGCATAACGATGGAAGGCTTCGCGATTGAAGATAGACCGGTCGAGTCCTCGCAGGATCTGAGCGCCGAAAGAATTCGGATCAGCTCCGATTATTTTAAGGTGTTACAGACGACGCTCCTGCGCGGCCGTTCATTCACCGAGGGCGATGAAGACGGCAAACCGCTGGTGGCCGTCATTGATGAAAGCACGGCTCGTAAGTATTGGCCAGCCAGCGATCCGCTCGGCCGCCGAGTGCGTTTCGGACGAGACCGTACCAAGCCTTGGACGACCGTGGTGGGTGTTGTTAAGGATATCAAGAGTGACGGTCTCGACATAGATGGCGTTCCCCACATCTATGTTTCAACCTATCAAGACAACGGCAAACGACTGAGCGTGGTGTTGCGGACGTCTCTGCCCGCCAACCTGCTCGAACCACAGATTCGGCATGAAATCCAGGGCATTGATCTCGGCTTGCCGGTCTTTAATGTTTCTTCTATGAACGACGTCCTTGATCGGTCACTGGCTTCCCGCCGTTTTTCTGCTGATCTGGTGGGCGGATTTGCTGGACTGGCGCTGCTTCTCGCCTCCATCGGAATTTACGGCTTGTTGGCATACATGGTCGGGCAAAGGTCGCGCGAGATCAGCCTGCGCATGGCATTGGGGGCGCGGCGATGGGACGTTTTGAAACTGATCTTAGGCAAGGGTGTAGTCCTGGCCGGTGTTGGAATTGTCGCCGGCGTGATCTTTTC
>JAICYU010000068.1 GCA_025934025.1 Terriglobales bacterium | reverse complement strand
TTACCGAACAACATGCTTGTAGGCTCGAATGTTCTATTTGTGGTTCGGTTAGTCCCGTCTGCCCGAAGGCACCAGTTCCCCGGCTGAAACCAGCTCTGAATTCTTCGCGTTCTTTGCTGTGGGTTCTTCTTTTTTCCACCGTAGCACCGGTTTTCTTGCTGCGGAAGTTTCGTCCAGGCGGGAGACACGCGTGGTATGAGGGGCGGTCTTGATCAGCTCGGGATCTTCTTCCGCTTCGCGCGCAATGGACTGCATGGCGTCAACGAAGAGATCAAGTTCTTCCAGCGATTCACTTTCCGTAGGTTCGATCATCAAGGCGCCGGGAACTACCAGGGGGAATGAAACGGTATAAGGATGGAAGCCGTAGTCAATCAGCCGCTTGGCAATGTCGCCGGTCTTCACTCCTCGTTGCGCCTGCAAGCGATCGCTGAAGACGACTTCGTGCATGGATGGGCTTTTGTAAGGAAGTTCGTAGTCGCCGTTCAGTCTGGCGCGGATGTAGTTGGCATTGAGCACCGCGTCTTCCGTCGTCTGGCGCAGGCCATCCGGACCGTTTGCCATAATGTAAGCCAGCGCTCGGACATGCATGCCGAAGTTGCCGAAGAACATGCGCACCCGACCGACCGACTGCGGCCTGTCGTAGTCGAAGCCCAGAGTGCCATCGGCGTTCTCGGTAATCACGGGCTTGGGCAGGAAGGGCTCCAGAATTTTCTTGCATGCCACCGGCCCTGATCCCGGACCGCCGCCACCGTGTGGAGTGGAGAAAGTCTTGTGCAGGTTCAGGTGCATCACGTCCACGCCGAAGTCGCCGGGCCGCGTTTTGCCGACGAGCGCGTTCATGTTGGCGCCGTCCATGTAAAGCAGGCCGCCCTTCCGATGCAGGATATCGGCGATCTTGTGGATCTCCTGCTCGAAGATGCCCAGCGTGTTGGGGTTGGTGAGCATCAAGCCGGCGATATCTTCGTTCATCTGCGATTCCAGCGCAGCGATGTCCACCATGCCATGCGAATTCGATTTCAGATTTTCCACCGCATAACCACAGATCGCTGCCGTCGCTGGATTGGTTCCGTGAGCGGAATCAGGAATGAGAATCTTCTTTCGCGGATTACCCTTGGATTGTAGATAGGCGTGCATCAGCAGGATGCCAGTCATCTCGCCATGCGCGCCGGCCGCGGGCTGGAGCGTGATGGCATCCATCCCGGTAATATCGAGCAGGCAGTCGGATAGAACCTTCATTACGCGCAGCGCTCCCTGCGAGATGCGTTCCGGCTGATACGGATGGGCTTCCGCCAAACCCCGCAATCGCGCCACAAACTCGTTTACCCGCGCGTTGTACTTCATGGTGCAGGAACCCAGTGGGTACATTCCCAGATCAATGGCATAGTTCCAGGTGGAGATCCGAGTGAAGTGGCGGATGATCTCCATCTCACTTACCTCCGGCATATCACCCAGATCTCTACGCGCAACGCTGCCCAGCGCTTTCCCGACATCAACTGCAGGTACGTCGAGAGGCGGCAACCTGTAAGCCTTCTTCCCCGGAGACGAACGCTCAAAAATCAGCGCTTCATTCTGGTTCACGTGGCGCGTAGCTTTTTTGATGTCCTGATCGCTCATTGACCGGCCGCCAGCACTGCGATATCAATCTGTTCCTTAGTATTCAGTTCCGTGCAACACCACAGAGCGGCATTGCCCAGTTCGGGATAAAACTTCTTGAGCGGAAATCCGCCAATCATTTTTTTCTCCAGCAAGCGATGGTTGATTTCGTAAGGATCTTTCGCGGTCTGCACCACGAACTCGTTGAAGTGCGGCGCGCCTTGAAACAGTATTTTGCCTTTCTTGCTGAATTCAGTCGCCGCATAGCTGGCTTTGGCCAGGTTTTGTACAGCGAGCTCTCGCAGGCCTTCGCGGCCATAGATTGCCATATAAATGGTTGCCATGGTGGCGATCAGCGCCTGGTTGGTGCAGATATTGGAAGTGGCCTTCTCGCGGCGGATGTGTTGTTCGCGTGTGGAAAGCGTAAGCACGAATCCGCGCTTGCCGTTGCGATCGCGTGTCTCGCCCACCAGGCGGCCGGGAATCTGGCGGACGTACTTCTCTTTGGTCGCAAGCACTCCGGCATAAGGACCGCCGTAACCGAGCGGCACACCGAAGGATTGCGACTCCATGGAGACGATATCGGCTTCCGCAGGCGGCTTTACGATGCCCAGCGAAAGAGCCTCGGCAATGCAAACCGCCAGCAGCGCTCCCTTCTTGTGCGCCAGCTCGGCCACCGCCGCTACGTCTTCAATCGTACCGAAGAAGTTGGGCGATTGGATCAGTACCACGGCTGTTTCTGGCGTGATCTTCCGCTCCAGCTCGTCCATATTGACACGCCCGTTCTCCAGGTAGCTAAACTCGGTAATCGGCAGATCCTGATGCTGGGTGTAGGTGCGGATTACCTCGCGATATTCCGGATGAACGCTGCGTGCCACCACGGCGCCTCTGCGTCCGGTGATGCGGACGGCCATCAGCAAGGCTTCAGCCGCGCCGGTTGAGCCGTCGTACATGGAAGCGTTGGCAACGTCCATGCCGGTCAACTCGCAGATCATGGTCTGAAATTCAAAGATGGCCTGAAGAGTCCCCTGCGCGATCTCGGCCTGGTACGGAGTGTAGGCGGTGAAGAACTCACCGCGTGAGATCAGCGAATCAATCACCACCGGACGGTAATGGTGGTAAGCGCCGGCGCCAAGGAAGACCGCATAGCCGGCAGCGTTCTTCTCGGCGCAATCCCAGAAGAAATCAATGATCTCCGACTCCGCCATCTGGCGCGGGACTGTCAGATCGCGATTAAGCCGGTACTCGGCGGGAATGGGTGCAAACAGGTCGTCTATGGACTTGCAGCCGATCGCTTGCAGCATCTGCTGGCGGTCGGCGGGCGATTTGGGAAGATAACGCATATTTTGGGTTCAGAACTGATATCAACGTCATCCCGAGCTCCGTAAATGAGGACGCGCTCGCTTCAGCGTCCGACTAGGAGCGAGGGATCTTGTGTTTAACTGTCCAACCGCAAGGTCCTTCGGGCCTACTCGCACGCTGAAGAAAGCGCGTGCTCGCTGACGGCCCTCAGGATGACGCTACAAAAGAATTTTGCTTCCGATGTCCTAATTCTCTTCCGCCACGTACTTCTCGTAGTCGTCAGCCGAGAGCAGGCCTTTGAGCTGGTCAGGATTGCTTAGCTCGATTTTCACCATCCAGGCTTTGTTTGCGTCCTGGTTGATTTGCTCCGGAGCCGCGCTCAACGATTGATTGATAGCGGTCACGTTGCCCGAAGCCGGCGCGTACAGCTCAGAAACCGCCTTCACCGATTCCACCGTACCAAAGCTCTTGCCCGCGACAAGCTCCGTTCCCATTTTTGGCAGCTCGACAAAAACAATATCGCCCAGAGACTGCTGCGCATGATCGGTGATGCCTACCAGCGCCGTCTTGCCGCTGACCTGAATCCACTCATGTTCCTTGGTGTACTTGTAGTCCTTGGGATATGCCATTACTTTCCTCGACGTGTTGAGAACTATGCCTTCCTAGTGCGTTTGTAAAACGGAGTGGGAACCACTTCGCACTTCACATTCTGGCCGCGAATCTCCACCAGCACTTCGTGTCCGATTGCCGCGTGCGAAGGCGGCACATATGCCAGCGCGATATTCTTCTTGAGGAACGGAGCGTAGGAGCCGCTGGACACGTAACCGATTTCGTTTCCGCTGGAGTCCAGGACTTTGTAACCATCGCGGGGAATACCACGTTCCACCGCCTCCAGCCCCACCAGCGTTCG
The DNA here is from genome assembly GCA_025934025.1 of Terriglobales bacterium. Classification (GTDB taxonomy): domain Bacteria; phylum Acidobacteriota; class Terriglobia; order Terriglobales; family Acidobacteriaceae; genus Angelobacter. The sequence goes on along the minus strand of JAICYU010000068.1, from coordinate 11,920 downwards.
CTTCAGTCCTTCGGCCTTGGCCCGCTCTAGCGCGGCGCGTCCGATGAAGTCTCCTTTATCTATCTTGCAGAAGCGATCCAGGCCGGCTTCCCAGACGTTGATGCTGTCGGAGATTTCGTGTCCGTAGAGTGCCATGCGGCCTTCCAGCCGCAGCGTGTTGCGAGCTCCCAACCCGCAGGGAACAATCCCGAACTCCTTGCCCGTCTCCGTCACGTCGCTCCACACGCGCTCGCTGGTCGCGACATCTGACGGAACATAGATCTCAAAGCCATCTTCAGCGGTGTAGCCGGTGCGCGCTATCATCGTATTTGGCAGGCCGCAGACAGTGCCGTGCCGGAACCAGTAATTCTTGATTTGCGACAGATCTACATTGGTGAGCTTTTGCAGAGTGACTTCCGCCTTCGGCCCTTGGATGGCAATTTGCGTATAGTAGTCGCCGACATCGGTTGCGTGACAGTGAAAGCGGCTGACGTTTTTCTTCACCCAGCCGTAATCCTTTTCGCGGGTTCCCGCATTGATCACTAGCAGATAGTCGTTCTGCCCCAGCTTGTGGACGATCACGTCGTCAACAAACGTCCCTTCGGGATAAAGCAGTGCGGAGTAATGCGCCTGATTTTCCTGGAGTTTGGAAGCGTCGTTCATGCTGACCCACTGCGTTGCCGCAAGCGCCTCGGGGCCGCGAATCAGGATGTCGCCCATATGGGAAACATCGAACATGCCCACACCGGTGCGCACGGCCAAATGCTCTTTCATGAGGCCGCCGCTCGTGGGGTATTCTACCGGCATATCCCAGCCGCCGAAGTCCACCATCTTGGCGCCAAGGCGGCGGTGCAGCGCGTTAAGCGTAGTCTTTCTGAGCGTTTGCGTTTCGATGGCAGAGGACAAGGTGATGTTTTCCTTTTCCAGAACCGCGGCAACAGCCCACAGAAAGCTTCGCCGAGGCGAGAGGAACCTTCAAGGTTAACATCGGCGTTTTAGAGGGTCAATGAACCGTGAGCACTCTCGCTATTTGGGCGGTGCTTCTTGCGACGCTTCTTTTCCGCCGGGCAGAATCTTCACTGAGGTCACAAACTTGCGGAAGTTGGAAGTCACGTCTTCTTGCTCGATATTTTCGTTCCTGAACAGCGCGATTCTGGCCCCACCGTCAATCTGCAAGCGGTGCAGCAGCCAGACCTCATTGTTGACCAGCGTCTTCTCCAAAGCGAAGCGCGAGCCGGGATGAATGCGCAGCAGAAACATGCCGTAAGAAATCGTGTCTGTGGCTTCGGCTTCAACCTTCACCCAGTTGAAATCTTTCTTCTCGATCCACAGTTTGCCTTTGAGTTTTTTAAGGATGTCGGCGTGCTTCTGCGTGGGACGGAAGTCCGGCCGCGGCGTGGCTTCGATCACATAGCTCTCTGCCCCGTCTACGATCTCTTCTCCCAGCAGGCGGAAGTCGTATGCGTTCACGACGTCGCGCAGGAAAGCTCGCCCTTCTTCCCGCTCCTTGCGTTCTTTCTCCAGGCGCTGTTCCCGTTCGGCGTCGCTCTCATTGCGTAGCCTCACCAGAAACTTTTCCAGTTTCTCGTCTTCCTTCTTCTGTTCTTTATCTGTCAGCGGCTTGTCATCAATCTGTACCAGGCGGAAATACTCTTCGCCGTAATAGAAATTGATGTCGAAGGTCTTGATCTCTGTGGATTTCACCTGGCCATGCTTGTCCAGGTGATGAATCACCTGCCGGTTCATGCAGGTGTAGTTGCGAGCCAGTTCCAGAGTGCGATGATCAGTCTCAACCGAGCGGCGGACAATTTCTTTAGGATCCAAGCCAGCGGCGGGCTGCTGCGCCAAGGCGGACAGAGCTAAGGCACAGACGGTAAGGAGACAAACAAAGATCCGGTACATGTGGGAATGTGCGCTTGATCATATCGCAGTTTCTGTTAAATCCGCGCCGAGCAGCGTTCATCCGCGTCCGGTTGTCTTAGCTTCGCTGCAACTCGGCGCGAGCCCGCAACGCCTGCAGAATGTCGCCCCGCGCCAGCATGCCTACGACCTGCTGGTTGGCCACTACAGGAACCTGGTTCAGGTCTGATTGGGCCATTATCTCAAGCGCGTCCATCACCGGAGTCTCAGGCGAGACAATCCGCACTTGCTGAATCGGCTTCATGATCTGCTGGACCGGAGTTACGGTCCAGTCATCGCGCGGAACGGAGCGCACTTCGTGGGGCGTTATGAGGCCGGCAAGGCGATCGTGAACGCTCACGATAAAGCAGCGTTTCCCGGTGCGCAGAATGAAATGATCTACAAAATCCTGCACGCTGGTTGGGCCTTCTACCACGGCGCAGTCATGCGACATGAGATCCCCCGCATGGACTCCTTCCAAGCGGTGCCGTAATTCGACTTCCATATAGTTCGCGCTTGCTGCCTGCAGCAGGAACCATCCAATAAAAGCCGTCCAAAGACCTCCAATGCCTGCACCGCGAAAGAACTCGTAGATTCCCGCGAGGATGAACAGGACGGCAACCACCTGCCCGATGCGCGCCGCGATCTTTGTAGCACGCTCCATATTGTGCGTGATGCCCCAGGCAATCGAGCGCAGCACGCGGCCTCCATCCAGCGGAAACCCGGGCAGGAGGTTGAAGATTCCCAGCGCAACATTGATATACCCCAGCCAATAGAGCACCGCGGCTAGGGGCGTCTTGGGCGCTGCCTGGCCACCCCCGCCGGCGAACCGGGCCAGCCACCACAAAATCAAGCCCAGCGCCACGCTGGTGATTGGGCCAACGATCGCCACCAGGAATTCCGTCATGGCATTGGGCGATTCCTTCTCGATGACTGACACTCCGCCCAGCGCGAACAGAGTGATCCGCTTCACTGGCAGTTTGTGGGCGACGGCCATCAGCGAGTGCGCCATCTCATGTGCCAGCAGGCAGGCAAAGAAAAGGATGGAAGTAATAATTGCGGCGCCCCAGATCACGTTGTTGCCCCACTCGGAATCCACGCGCCGGAACTGATCGGCCAGGCTCACCGTGATTAGGACGGCAATAATGAACCAGCTATAGTGGATTCCGATCTCAATTCCAAAAATCCTGCCCAGTTTGATATTCGATTTCATTGTTGTTCCCGCTTTGGCCTCTCATTATAGGGATGCGGATTAGAGGGACGCGGAAATCATCTGTGCGCGCTACAAAGTTTTCCGCGTGCTTTAAAATCAACTCCAATGATCAAGACTCTGGAATGGACTGACGAGGGCGTTCGTTTTATTGACCAGACACGGCTGCCTACGGAAGAAGTGTACGTGCTGAGCCGCACCTATCGCGAAGTAGCTGATGCCATCCGCACGATGATTGTGCGCGGGGCTCCGGCCATCGGCGTAGCGGCGGCCATGGGTGTCGCATTAGGGGTCAAGCAGTCCACTGCGACCGACATCAATGCTCTACGTTCGGAATTCGACCAGATCGCCAAGACCATCGGAGAGACGCGACCGACCGCGGTGAATCTCTTTTGGGCAATTCGTCGCATGAAAGAGAAGCTCCAAGCCCTTTCTGCTATGCCACTCCCGCAGATCAAAGCGGGGCTGGTGCGCGAAGCGCAGCAGATGCTGGTGGAAGACATTGCCGCGAACGAAGCCATGGGCCGCCACGGGGCCACGCTGATGCCCAGTTCCGGAGGGGTGCTCACGCATTGCAATGCGGGAGCATTGGCTACTTGCGGTTACGGCACGGCGCTGGGCGTGATTCGCGCGGCGATTGGCTCCGGCAAACAGATTCACGTCTTTGCTGACGAGACGCGTCCATTCCTGCAGGGTTCGCGGCTGACCGCATGGGAACTGATGAAAGATGGGATTCCTACTACCGTCATCGCTGACAACATGGCCGGAGCTATGATGCGGCAGGGCAAGATCAAAGCTGTTGTGGTTGGCGCAGACCGCATTGCCGCCAACGGTGACGTGGCGAACAAGATTGGAACTTACAGCGTGGCCGTTCTGGCGCGTGAGCACGGAATCCCTTTTTATGTCGCGGCGCCGTGGTCCACAGTGGACCTGAACACTCCAACCGGCGAGCAGATTCCAATTGAGCAGCGCTCGGCGCGGGAAGTCACGCATCATGCTGGAAAGCAGGTCGCGCCTGATGGTGTGAACGTCGAGAATCCTGCCTTTGACGTGACACCAAACAAATATGTTGCGGCCATTATTACCGAGCGCGGAATCGCCCGAGCGCCATATTTGGAATCATTGCAGGAATTGGAGGGAGCGGCGGTCGCGGGTTAGTGAAGTGATCCGAAGTTCCTGTTCTGCTTGATGCCGGGATTCTTGAGGACGCGATCACTCCCAATTCAATTCTAGCCGCCGCCTTCTGAAGTCCAGTTGCAGGGCTTTGTGGCTAAAGGCACGGAACTCGCCGGGAATGGCGGTGTCATGGTCGAAGATATTGCCTGGAGCGTCAACCTGAACGCGAATGGTGTGGCGTCCGGCACGCACCGGAATGGATAGGTCAATGCTCTCTCCGGCGGGCGCGAACTGATTGCCGGTCACGGCAGGAGTATGTGAAGCTCCGCGCAGCTCGTCGTGATAGCGCAGCTCGCCGTCCACCCAAATATAGATCTGACCGCTGCGAAAAGGATAAGTGCCGACGATATCGAGCGTCGCCGGCATCGAAGGGCTGGAACTCAGCGCAACAAGACCTGCGGCCGCCAACACCAGTGATAGAAGAGCAGTAGCGAGAAAGAGCCAACGCTTCTTGAAATCCCGTTGTGGGGATTTTCCCCTCTGCTCTCGGGACGCCATAGAGATCGTCTGCTCGCTACTGGACGGCACGACTACCGTCTTCGCTTGCGATCTCGGGGCTCGTCCGGCGTTGACGTCCTGAAGGTCAGCGGCAAAGTCCTTTCCTGACTGATATCGCTGCGCCGGATCCTTGGCGAGCGCGCGCGCAAGCACTTGATCAAAGTCGGCACTCAGGCCCGGGGCGGCTTGGCTGGCCGCGCGGGGCTCTTTGGTTGCCACTTGAATTGAAACTTCTGTGATGCTCTGGCCCGTGAACGGCTTGTGTCCCGTGAGCAGCCAATAGGCGATCACGCCCAGGGAGAACAGGTCGGAGCGTCCATCCACCGGCTGTCCGTTAAGCTGTTCTGGAGACATGTAAGCAGGCGTCCCCATCAGGTAGCCCGGTAGCGTGGCTTCGACTTTCGAGAGCTTGGCAATGCCGAAGTCTGCAATCTTGACCTGACCCTCGCTGGTGATGAGAAGGTTGGCCGGTTTGATATCGCGGTGCACAATTCCGTGCGCGTGAGCGTAATCGAGCGCCGCGGCAATCTGGTGAAGTAGGCCAATTGCGGCGTGCCAGTCCAGCCTGCCTTCAGGTTCTCCCGCAATGAACTGGTCGAGCGGCTTTCCATCTACAAACTCCATCACGATGAATGGAGTCGAGCTGGCGCGCTCTTCATCAGCATCGAAGATGGTCACAATGCCGGGATGTGAAAGCCGTCCCGCGGCCTGCGCCTCGCGATAGAAGCGTTGGCGGTATTCCCTCATGAGGTCTGCGTCAGTACTGGGAAAGGCAATGGTCTTGATCGCCACCACGCGGTTAATGCGCGGATCGCGAGCGCGAAATACTGTCCCCATAGCGCCGCGGCCAAGTTCAGAGACAATCTCGTAGCGTCCCAGTTGCTGTATCGCCTGCATGGGTATTCTTTCGGATTTTTTGGGGGATTCCCCGGATGTTAGCACGGGCGCGGGGGCTTTTTCGGTGAGCGCTCAGCCGTTAGTACAGTGTCCGGCCGGGCTGCCAGTTACACGCTGCTGCCCTCGGCCTTGCTGCCGGGCTGGCGCAGCTCGAGCCCGAGCCGAATCACATAATGAACGCCGGAAACGATAGTGAGAAACATTGTGGCGTTGAAGCCGAACTGGCGGAGGAGCGCGACCCAGTGCTGCGCCGGAAAAATCTCATGCAGCAGCACCACGGGAATCGTCGCGATTTGTGAAACGGTATTTGCCTTGCCAAACCAGCTTGGACTGAATACTTTCATTGCGCCCGTGGCGTAGAGAAGGGTGCAGACAATCAAGATCATGATGTCGCGGCTGAACACCAGTACAGTGACGACCCACGGGATCTTGTGAGTGAGCGAGAGCACCAGAAACATGGTGCTGAGCAGCAGCTTGTCAGCGATGGGATCAAGTAGTTGGCCGAGGGCGGTTTTCTGCTTCATCACGCGCGCAAGCAAGCCATCCAGCCCATCGCTTACGCCGGCAAGCACAAAGATGCCGAAAGCAACGGCATAATGGTGCTGTTGCAGGGCGATGATGATGAAAGGAATAAAGACCAGCCGCAGCAACGTGAGGATGTTGGGAGCGGAACGAAGCTGGCGAATCATGGCTCCGCATCCTCCTGTCCGCAAAAAAATCTTGTGATGTCCTGTCCGGTCTTCGCTGCGAATTGCTCTGCCAACGATGGCAGTTCACCGCTGCGATTGTCGGCTTCCATGCGCTGCACCCTGTGCATGGGAAAGAACACGACGCTGGCATTGGCCGCTTCGCCGGACTTTACCATTTGCGTGAAGTCATCGAGAGACTGCAGGTCCACGCCGCGAAGGCTCACTCCCGCCGGGGTAAGAGACAGCAAGACACCCCAGAATTTCTCCCGGGGATTCAGCAGGGTGAGCAAAACGAGCTGTCCAGTATTCATTTGCCGCGGCAGTGCCTCTGTAACGATTCTCAGGGCAGAGCCGCCGCATTTGCAACCGGAAAGCTGGGTTATTCGCGGGGCTGGCCCAAGCGAAACACCAAGCCGATGGAGAACCGCGGATGACTTTCTCCGTTGCTGAAGAAATTGGTATGGAGCAGGTCAAGTTGGGCCCGCCCCGCCCAGCGGGGACTGAAGTTGTAATCTCCTCCTCCGCCCAATACCCAGGAAAATGAAGTGTCATTGTCGCTGATACCGGACGCGCTGAGTCCAGCGCGGCTGCCGCCGAAGAGGAAGTGTCCGAAGGCATTCACCGGCTGGCTGGGAGAGCGCCACGTCACCCGCGGTCCAAAGTCGTAGTTATAAAGATTGCTGGTAATTTTGGTAGGAGTTCCAGGAATGAGGATTGGCAGCGCGGTGAGATTCTGCGTTCCGTAGTGGCCGCTGAACTCGCCCTCTACGCCAATCCACGACGTGCCAAGGTTGTAGTTGCCGCTGAGGATCCAGCCGTTCAGGCCGGTATGAAAATTGCTGCTGTGAGAGTATCCCGCGAACACGTCAATCGGGGGCTGCTCATCGGGACTGACCTGCGCAAAGCCAAACGCACTGCTTAAGACCAGGACGAAAATAATCAGGAAGCAGTTCTTTCTCATGACACTCCTTGCTGGAAATACCGCACGAGCGGACGCCGGGCGGTGAGATGCAAATGGAATTAGGTTGGTACACTCTTTCAGCTTAGTCGCAGGAGACCAGCCACTGGTTGCCCAGGATCAAGAAGAGAAGTAACTCCCGAGATGCGTTATTTGGCGCCACATTTTCTGTGAACGGAGACGCCGCTGGGTCAGCTTGCAGCAGCCATTGCTGGAGGATGGAGATTGAGAGCGAGTTCAGAGTCGAAGCGATCGGTTGATTCGCACGGATGTCCGGCCCGGTAGCGCATTACGAGATCCCTTGAATCGCAGACAATCTCTGTATAACTCACGGTTGCTGCATCTTGACGGTGCATGCAGATGCTGAACGAACCCTGCTCCGGAGCGTGCGATGCGTGCAAGTTGCGAAGCCACGCCAGCGACCCGGCGTCGCGCTGTTTCCAGGCCTCAGTGCAGCTCAGGCCGCGGACCTCGCGCGCCAGTTCGTCGGATATGCCGGAGGAGAACCAGTGGCGCGCGCGCCACGGCAGATGAAACATCTCGAGTTGTTGTTCTGTGTCCCAGTTCCACTGGCAGATTGCGCCTTCAGCCGGGAAGAACGCGACCAATCGGAAAGCAAAGACGTCCCGCAGGTCGATTCTTGCGATTCGCTGCTCTGCTGACCGGCGATCACGAGATTCCAGTAGCGGCGGTATCACTTCACCGCGGCTGCGCAATTTTTCGGCTGCTCCGGACTTCGAATTTCGGTTCAGCAAGGCAAAGCTTATGCCGGTTTCGTTGGCGCCAATCCAGGTACCTCCTCCATCTTCACGCGGATAGATCGCCTGGATAGTGCCGGCGCCGGTAATGCGCGGAGGATAGGCCATGGGCCGCGTGAGTCGCTCATCGCGGTTCATTCCGATCAAGTACGAATTCCTTCCGGGAACGAAGCTGAGGGTACACATAATTTCCTGCCAATGGAAAAGATGGCTAACATGATACTGCGTTCCCCACGCGACAGTTGAAACCAGAGTACGATTTTCGGCACCCGGAAAGGTGGGCTTCGTTCCAATCTGAGTTTCGCGAATCGAATGCCTCTCCTATCTCTTAAAGCGATATAAATCAACTCGCCCGAACGTGGGCGATGCCCGAAAAAACTCCGTAAAGGGCTTCCGGAGATCAGCGGATTGCCTCGGTCAACTGGTGTTGCAGGTTCTCTCTTAAGGCCAACTTTGCTGCCTGTACCTTGGTACATGGTTAACGTTTCATTAGGACATGGCCTTAAGGTGCCTTAGAACGCTCATTTTTCGCTGCCCAGAAGGGCATCATCCTGCCAGGAGATCGGATTATGTTCTAGATAAGCCATTGAAAAAACATCGGTTAAATGATTTACATCTCCTCCGAAGCTGTCGCTTCAGCACATTAAAAGATTTAACCAACTGCTAATGACGTTCTAATTGCGCCCGAGCAGAATTCGTGAAGCAGCGCCCCCCCAGGCTTCTGCAGTCGAGCACCGCAGAGTGACGACTTAGGGCAACTCTAGGAGAAAAAATCATGAAACGGTCTTCCGGGACTCTGGCTTTTTTGCGCGTATTTGCGGGCGCAGTTCTGGTAATTGCAGGCCTCGGATATTACGCTCACGTTCGAGCCCAGAGTAACGCTAACGACTTCAATCCTAGTGGAGTAGGTTCCGTGGTCGTGCCCTTGCGGCCGCTTGCTCCGCTCTCCAGTGTTCCTGTTCCCCCGGTCTTCGGACTTGAGGGGATCGTCGCCGATAAGACCGCCGCAATCGAACTCGGGAAAGCTCTTTTCTGGGACATGCAGGCAGGCAGCGACGATATTCAAGCGTGCGCAAGCTGTCACTTCAACGCAGGCGCCGATAGCCGCGCCCAAAACCAAGTCAATCCAGGCCAAGCGGGTGGCGATAACACGTTTCAACTGGGCGTGAACATCAACGGTGCTGTAGGCCCGAACTATCACTACAAGGCAGGAACTCCGGGTGCCGGTTTCGGCGGGTACCACGACGGTGATTTCCCGTTCCGCAAGATGGCCAATGAAAACGATCCCTTCAGCGTAATTTCCGACACCAACGACGTCTCCGGGTCCCAGGGCATATTCCCGATGACGATGGGCCAGATCATTGTAGGCCGCCAGCGCAGGGACGGAACAGTTGTTAACAACAACGGCAGTCATGCCGGCGACGACAATTCACCGGACACAACAAATAATAGCGATACCCCAACGCGCACCCATAACCCGGGTTCTCCTACGCCGAACAGTGACAGCGCGGGTTCGTCTCACTTCTCCAACGCACATGGCCCCTCTTCGACTGGCGGCAGCTCTCATCCGACCTTGCTTGGCAGCGATGACGTGACCAGCGCCGAGATTGATAATCCCGTGGTTGATCCGGTCTTCTCGTATCCCGATCCGACGGATGCGGGTCTGCGGATCAATACGCGCAGGACGGGAGGGCGCAATGCTCCCAGCGTGGTTGACGCTGTCTTCAACTTCCGCAATTTCTGGGATGGCCGAGCTCAGAACGTTTGCAACGGCAACAATCCTTTCGGCGCGCGCGACAAAACCGCCCACCTTGCAGTGATGGAACCGGATGGCACTCTGGGCGCCGCGCTGGTGAACATGGAGAATTCCGCGCTGTGCTCGCAGTCCCTGGGGCCGATTCTCAGCAACGCGGAGATGTCGGCGGATGGACGCAACCTCGCTCAGGTAGGCAGAAAGCTGCTGGCCCGCACTCCTTTGGCCAAGCAGCTCGTGGACCCCGCGGATAGCGTCCTCGGCTCCTTCTCGGCGGCTCCCAAAAATGGTCTGAAGGCTACCTATCCGGCGCTGATTGAGAAGGCATTCCAGCCGGAATGGTGGCAGTTCAACCTGCATATTTGCGAGGCGAGCGATGGCAGCGTCGCCGCTACCATCAACCCGGACAGAGGTAGATGCCCTTCCGGTACCACCGAGTACAGCCAGATGGAATACAACTTCTCGCTCTTTTGGGGAGTTGCCATCCAGATGTACGAAAGCACGCTGATCGCAGATCAGACTCCTCTGGATCAGTATCTGGAGCAGCAGCAGACGTACACGCTGATCGGCGACAATCTCACCAATCAGTACACGATTCAGTTGAAGCCCGGCGTCACGCCCTACACGGTTTCGATTGTTGGCTTGAATCCGACGCTCGACTTCAGCGACCAGGACACCTACGCCTTCGACAATGGGCAAGGAATCATCGGCGGCGCTGGAGTCAACAGCGGAAGCATCAATTACGCAACCGGAACGCTAATCGTCTCCTTCGGCGACCCGCCAGTATCAGCAGTCCCAATCAAGATCAGCTATTCGGTGGGACCGACGCCAATGACTCAGGGGCAACTACGCGGCCTGTATGTCTTCCAGACAAAAGGCCAATGCGTGGTCTGCCACGGCGGTCCGGAGCTTTCCAACGCCACTGTCGGCACGGCTGCCCCGGTGCCCGTGGAACGCATGATCATGGAAGACGATAGCGCTCGCGTATATGACACCGGTTTCTACCACATCGGCGTGCGCCCCACTGCGGAAGATGCGGGCTTGGGCGGTACGGATCCAGTCGCTGGAATGCCGCTGTCGCAAGCGGAAGTACTGCGCGAAGACGCCTGCAAAGGCGGCTTCGAAACAGTAATCGTCCCGGGACGGCGCGGCGATGGAATCGGGGCAACTCCGATGACCTGCTCTGACGAGATTGCTCGCGGCGGCTTCTTCAAGGCGCCGCAGCTCCGCAATGTTGGGCTCACGGCTCCTTACTTCCACAACGGAAGCCGGCTGACACTGGAGCAAGTTGTTGAGTTCTATAACCGCGGCGGCGATTTCAACACCGTTGAGGAAGAACAGTACATGGATCCTGACATTACGCAGCTCGGGCTGACTCGGCAGGATGAAGAAGATCTGGTGGAATTCCTGCGCAACGGCCTTACCGATTCGCGCACACTGAATCAGGCCGCGCCGTTCGATCACCCGCAATTGTTTACCCCGAACGGCCACCCTGCAGACAGCAACGGCTACCCGGTGCAGAAAGATCCACAGCACCCGGCCCAGGCCACGACCCAGTTGATGGAAGTTCCGGCGACCGGCGCCAACGGAGGCAAGCCGCTGCCGACCTTCCTTGACAACCTGTTGGGGGTGAGCAATGCAAACCCAAAATAGGTTGAGTGCAAGACCCTGCTACTGGCCGCAGAGCCAGACGCAGCAATGTCCGGGAGAAAAAACACAAAGCAGTACAAGCAAATTGCAGCATGACGGAAGGAGCTTCAAAATGAGGGGATTTGAGCAAACAATCAACAATTTCAGGGTAGCGGGGATTGTACTGCTGCTGCTGGTGATCGCGGCGATGGGCGCTACCTCGTCTGCCCAGAGCCTCAATCCAGAGCCGTGGCCCACGCCGGCTGCTATTCCGGGGCCGACGCCCATAGTGCCTGCCCGCGGTGGTGAACCCACGGGCTTCCTGCAGATGGGTTTCATCCAGTATGCATCGCTGGACGCGACCCCGGGGCTCTGCAACAAAGATGACAATCCAGCGCCGACGCCGGCAAATCCCCCCTTGCCCGCACAGTGCAAAATCACCGGCGGCTGGATTGAAGTCAACAACACGATGAT
>JAICYU010000092.1 GCA_025934025.1 Terriglobales bacterium | reverse complement strand
CTGGCCAGAGCGCGGTCTGCCGACAAAGCAGGAAACATGCTTCCGATGTAAAGCGAGAACCCGGCGGCGAGCGCGGCAATCGTTCCACCAATGCTCACGGTGAAGATCATCCAGCCGTAAAGAAAGGCGACAAACTCTCCATAGGCTTCGCGCATGTAAATGTACTGGCCACCCGCGTCGGGGAACATTGCGCCCATTTCGGCAAAGGCAAACGCCGCGGGCAGTGTAATCAGCAGCCCCAGAAGCCACACGCACAGAAATAGCCAGGGCGCGCGAGTGTTTAACGCGACATCTTGCGCGGTGAGAAAGATGCCTGAGCCGATGATCCCGCCGGCCAGCAGCAGAATGGAATCAAGCAGTGATAGCTTGCGAACGAGCTTTGCAGGTTGGGCCGGCTGCTCCAAGGTGTGCAGACCATTCTGGCATTGACGCTGTTTTTGTCAATGGCAAGAAGGCCTGGCGCTCCTTACTATGCGGCCATACGCGCGTAGACGTTCTTCTCGAGCCACTCGGCGACCGGAGTATGCAGCGCGAAGTGCAATTGCAGTTCTTCTTCGTCCAGCACCCGCCAGTTGCGGTCGCGGTTGGGCGGGCCACCCGGCGCAACAGATCGGAACTCGACATGGCGCCGCCGTATTCGATACTGATTATCCAGAGCTCCGTCGTTCGAGGTGATCAAAAGACTCTTGAGTCCAGACAGAATGAGAAGATTGGGATTGCTCGACATTTGGCGCCCCCGGCAGGAAGGTATCCTTTCCAAAGTCTGATGCCAGGGGTGTGTAAGGCCATGTTGCCTGAAGAATCGTGATAATAGAGTGCCGGCGAGGCAACGGAAATGACAGCTTCAGTTCCCCTTATGCGGGCTGCTGTACTTTCTGTCTTCAGGCCGGACAGCATTGAACTCTGCCGATTTCCCCCGTGGGATGCTCAACGTCTTCCACTCTCCTCCCCGCAGATGTTTGCCTAAGTAAAGAATTTGGCCCACGTGATATGCGGTATGCAGCAGGCTGCGGCTGATGGCCTGCAACACTGTGTGAGGTTCCTGCCGGATGGTAACGGTCCGTCCCAGGTCTTCCGGCCGAAGTGACTGGATAGTCACGAACACCGTGCTGAAGCTCTGCTCCCAGCGCCGCATTAGTTCAGGCCGTGAGTCCGCGTCAGCGACCATGAATTCCTGGTCGCGATTACGATCAGGCTTTTCGCCGTCGCTGGTCAGAAGGTCTGTCCAGCGCGAGCGCAGGTTGCCGGCAACGTGCTTCACTACCAGCGCTGCGCTGTTCGATTCAGTGTCAGGCAGGTGGAAGAACTCCTGATCGCTGAGCTGCTCCAGAGCGCCTTCCGCCATGCGCTTGTAGCCGCGAAAGGCCCGAAATGCTTCTTCCAGATACGCCGCGCCGAAATCGGTTTCTGCCATGAAAGCACCTCACCCGCGCTAGTGTATAAAAAACTGCACCCATTTGGCGCGTTGGTGCGTATCAGTATAAGTTGAGGGCCTGTTTGGACGAGAGCTTCCAATTCCGCAGCGCGCTTCAGGGCGATACTGCCGCATTTGCCGATCTCATCCGGCAGCACCAGGCCATGGTGTTCAGCATCGCCCTGCATTACCTGCAAGACCGTGCGCTGGCTGAAGATATCGCGCAAGAGGTCTTTCTGGAGTTGTATCAAAAGATCAGGACCATTGAATCGGAGAAGCATCTGCTTTGTTGGCTGCGCCGGGTTGCCGCAAACCGTTGCATTGACCAGGGCAGGCGAAAAAAGACCCGGCGGGAAACAGATTTGGACAGCCTGCCTGAACCGGCTTCGCAAGGCGGCCATTCAGATCCGCTGCTCAGCGAGCGCTTGCGGCAGACCCTCTCATTATTGCCGGAGAAGCAGAGAATGATGGTCATCTTGCGCTATCAAGAAGATCTTGGTCCGGCAGAAATCGCGGACCTGCTCAAGATGCCGGTAAACACGGTAAAGAGCACTCTGCACCGCACGCTCGAAGAATTGAGAAAGAAGCTGGTCCACAAGATCGGAGAGGTTCGATATGCACTTTTCTGAAGACGATCTTCGCGCCGCGCTCAAGCGACAGGATCCCGGAGAGGGATTTGCCCAGCGAGTGATGGCGAGGGTGAATCAGGCTGAGAGCGCGCCTGAGAAGCCGCCCCGCCGTGTATGGTTCCTGCGGCTTCGTCCGGCGCTGGTGGCAGTCGCAGCCGTGCTCCTATTGGTGATTGGACTGGTGGTGGGTTATCAGCAAGAGCAGGTCGCGCAACAGGCCCGCGCCAGAAAAGCGGAGCAGCAGGCGGTGCTCGCGCTCAGAATCGCCAATGCCAAGCTGAATCGCGTGTTTGAGCGCGTGAACCAGCGGCAGACCGTACCAAAAGTTCAGAGAGAGAGTTTATGACCAACAAAAGAATCCATATCGCGCTCTGGACCGGCGCAATCATGATCTTCGCCTGGGCCATGCCCGGGTTTGCGCAGAACGCACGGCTTGAGCTGAAGAACTTGGAAAAGCTCAGCAGCAAGGCCTCTGAGGTCCATGACATCACCTTGGACGGCGCCATGCTTCAGCTTGCCTCCAAGTTCATGAATGCCGCCGATGATCCGGATGCCGCAGAGGTGAAGGACATCCTCAAAGACCTGAAGGGCATTTACGTCAAGAACTTTGAATTTGACCAGCCCAACCAGTATTCGCAGGCCGACGTTCAGGCAATTCGCGCCCAGCTCACCGGGCCGGGCTGGCAACGTATTGTGGAGAGCCGCAGTGAGCATTCCCGCGAACACGATGAAATCTACGTGATGAAGCAGGGAAAGGCCATCACCGGACTGGCGATCCTGGTGGCAGAGCCGACGGAACTGACTGTCGTCAATATCGTCGGGCCGATTGACATCAATAAGCTCGCCGCGCTTCAAGGACACTTTAACATTCCCGGTGGCGACGACAGCTCAGACAAAAAGATGAAAGACCAAAGCACGAAACCGCAACTGCAGAAGCGAGAGGCCGCTCATGAGCCGCGCGACAACTAAGATCAATGTTGTTGCCGCCATCTTCTGCGGCATCGCCCTCGGACTCAACTTTGTGCCTGGCACGGCTCAGGCGGACGATTTCGGTCGTATCGTCCACCATATTGAGGCCGGCTACCACGTACACCGCAGTCATCGCTTCCTGATGGGATTTGCCGGACTGGTGATTAAGTTCTGGCATGTCGGTGGAGTGAAAAGCATGAAGGCCGCAATCTTTGAAGATCAGCACCTCGATTCGAATGTGGCCGATACTAAACTGAACGAAATTGTTCTGGCTGCTGCCCGCTCGGGCTGGCAACCGGTGGTGCGTAGCTATTCCCGGCATACTGGGGAATGTGCCTACGTTTACATGCAAAGCGCCGGCAAAGACGTGAAGATGCTGGTGGTGAGCATTGAACCGGACGAAGCCACAGTGGTGCAGCTCAAATTTAACGCCGATAAGCTCGCGAAATTCCTGGACGACAAAGTTGGCGGTCACCACCCTCATGCCGGCGATCTCGGCGCTCTGTCATTTCGCTGATTGCCAGGGTTGCTCCATCCCCGGAATTCGCATCGCAACATGAGAACGCAATTTGCGGGGATACGATGAAGATCAAACTGTTGCATGAAATTGAAGGCCTCAAACGGTTCGCGCTGGTTTTCTCAACCGACGAACCGGTCAACGAACAGCTTCTCGCCTTTGCCCAGGAGCACGAGATCAAGGCCGCACAACTCAGCGCCATTGGCGGATTTCGCGAAGTAACACTCGGCTACTTCAGTTGGAGCACCAAACAATACAAGGAGATCCCGATCCAGGAGCAGGTTGAACTGGTGAATCTGAACGGCAATCTCAGCCTTGATGGCGGCAAGCCCCGCCTGCATGCCCATGTAGTGATCGGAAAATCGGACGGAAGCGCGTGGGCGGGGCATCTGCTGCGTGCAATCGTGCGGCCGACATTGGAAGTGATGCTGGTGGAAAGCCCAACCTACCTGCGGCGTGTGATGGATACTGAGAGCGGCCTGCCGTTGCTGGATTTGGCTGCATAGCACCCCGCGAAGAGTTTTCAGGGGCTCGGCACAACTAAAGCTGGTGCCCTGATACGAAACGCTCACGCGAAGAGTTCTTTCAGCAGCCTGCTAGAACGATCGTTCTGACAAGGACACTACTTTGAAAGGCAGCGAGCTGAAAGCCATGTCAATGGCGTCGCAACTGTAGGAAACGGTGAATCCCGGACCCGAGCTGCTGGTGGTGAGATTGGCGGTTGTTGATGATTGAATCAGCACAGCGCCATTGACGAAGCCGCTTCCGCTTCCCACCACAAACTGGCCGGTCACCAACACGATTCCCGTCCAGTTCAATTTCGCGTTAATTACAAAATCGCCGGGTACCACCAGCACGCCGTAACCAGTGAGAGGAGTAGTCAGAGTAAGGTTGGCGTTAGCGGGAGTAAGCGTCGAATCGGGCTGAATCACAACAATTGCGGGTTTGTCCTGAGCGCCATAAGTAGTTTTCGCAGCCAGGTTCGCGGCCGTGACAGCGTAATAATTGGGGAGATTCAAATTGGCGCTCACCAGAGCGTTGATAGCGGCGATTTCATCCTGCAGGGTCGCGGCGGACCCAGCTTGGTAGAAGCTGGGATCAGCCGGTTGGCTTGCTGCATTCTGCCCGCCGAAGGGCGCAGGTTTATTGGCTGCAGTAGTAACGGCCGGAACCGGCGAGGTGGGGTCCTGCGTTGGCGCCAGGCCCGTGGCCATCAACTCCGGCGCTCCCAGGTTCAAGTGGGTGTAGCAGTTGGCATTGGCCGAAGTGCATGGGACCGTGTAGTAATCGCCGCCGTCGCCGCTGGGTCCGGGACCACCATTGTTGCCACTCTTAGGAATTTGAATCATGGTGATGAATCGGGTAGACGAGGGGTTTGTTCCGCGCACCCACCAAAGACCCGGCGGGCAGGAAGGATGACCATTGATAGGGTTTCCACTGGCCGAGCAGGTGTTATTTGCTGTCTGGACAATGCTGAGCCGTAGATTGTCGAGCGCCGGCTGCAATTGCGTGGCACTCTGGGGCGCATCGGTGGCCAGGGCCGCCACGTTAGAACACGTATTGCCGGTCCCCGGGTTGGGGACAATTCCACCCTGCAAGTCATGCACATGGCCATCAATCGCCGTCGTGGGCCCAGAGCCACCGGAACCAAAAGATGGGTTCACATTGGTCGCGTCCATCGTGATCGCTCCGGGAGGACGGATCGAGGGAGGGGCCACCTCAAAGCGCAGCAAACGGCGTGCGGCATTCGCACCCAATCCTGCAGTCGCTGCCAGCGACGTCAGCATGTAGACGTTCTGCATGCCATTGGCATCACATCGCGGGGTAGCGCCACCGGGCAAGAGTTGCTCCGTCTTGCCGTCCCAGCACACGGGGGTGTCGAGCGGCGCGCTTGTTCCGTTGCCGTCAACAAAGTAAGGCGCCGCGATACGATTGGTCTTCATGTTGATTCGCACCCACTTGTACGGCAGCGGGTTCGCACTTAACAAAGCAGACTGGCTTGGCAGATTCCAGCCGGCCGCAGTTGGGGCCGCAGTGCATCGGCTGCCCGGGTCCACACTGGAGTTGTAGTCGTGGCAGAGTTCGGTATCAAAGTACTTGTTGGCGGGATCTGTGGGATCAACCACTTCGCCGCCGGCATTGTTCACGACGTAAAGAACGCCGTTTGCATTTCCCGCAATATCGCTCGGCAACTGGTCAGCCAATCCTCCTGGAGGAACGGCGCAGGGCGCAGCACTTGCTGGGCACGAAGGATATTTCAACCTGTCACGAACTTCCAGAAGGCCCGAATTCGCAGCGTAGTAGGCGCTCAAATTACTGGAGTAGTTGGCGCCGACATGGGTCTCAGTGATCGCGGCCAGATACATCAAAGCGCCAATCGCAGAGAGCAGCAGCAGCGCAAAAAGCGCCAGCAGAAGAGCCGCTCCGCGTTGCTTGTTTCGCGCTTGTGCCGCTCTTTGCATCTACTGATCGAGCCTCGCTGTTGCCGAAAATGAGTTTTTCAAGATTTGTCCGCTGGCCGGATCTGTGCCGTTCGCGACCGTTAAATTTACCTTGACCGTACTGATGGAAGCAATCGCGGTCTTGCCGTCCGGCGTGCTCGTGTCAGTCCCCGCCGTGCCGACCGGAACTGCATCGCCGGATTGCTGGTAAAAACTGAAGATGTCTTGCGCCGCCTGATCGGGCGGAACCACATGCTGGATCTCCGTAAAGCTGGTTGCCTGCGGCTGCGATTGCGAATTTGCGTTGATCTTTCCTACCGCGCTACGGCGAACGCATGGGCAACCAGGATCGTTTGGGTCGGACGCGACATAGGCGAGTGTGAGGCTTTCTACGTTTCCGTCGCCATTCACGTCCCCTTCCATCATGATCTGCGTGGGCGAGACTGACACCAGACCATATGCCTTCTTGCTCTCATCGTTCATGAGCGGCGAATACATCTGCGGATTGGGATAGCCTGCCATGTGCAGGTCCCGGACCGTTTGGTCCACGAATTCCCGAGACTCCTGCATCAGATCCACCTTGCTCGATTCCGAAGCCGCCTTGCGCTGCATCAGCACGATCTGGTCGAAGATGGTCCCCATGACGACCAGCAGGACAGCCAGGCTGATGATCATTTCCAGCAGGCTGAAACCGAGCAAACCGCGGTTGAGGGAGGGCTTTCTC
Organism: Terriglobales bacterium; assembly: GCA_025934025.1. Classification (GTDB taxonomy): domain Bacteria; phylum Acidobacteriota; class Terriglobia; order Terriglobales; family Acidobacteriaceae; genus Angelobacter. Next base: position 6,284 of record JAICYU010000092.1, on the reverse strand, counting down.
ATTATGGCGCTCCCCTTAAGCTTCGTAGCGTTACGGGACGTGTAAACAAGCCGGTTTTGGGAAGAGCGCTCACGGTCACCAGTTGGGTTGAAGGTGTCGGTCCCAAGTCAACGCGCCAGCGCACATCAAACGTAACTCCAGCTCCGGTCGAACACACAACGTAATTCATCGAGTAGCCGTTCAGTTGCGGCTGGGAGAAGTTCACCTGCACTCCTCCGAAAGCGCCGGCGTCTGTGAGGGCGGGATTATTGGCGTCATCTGGATCATGGTCGGTGCGCACCGCGAATGTGTTTCCCGCACAATCGCTGATGCTGGTCTGGGCCGCTGCTCCAGTTGTGCCGGCGGGAATCGCAAGGATCTTTTCCAGGGTGCTTTCGGCCAGCGTGGCGGCCGTGGTGTTCAGCTTTGATCTGCCGTTGCTTGCTGTGGCAGCGCAGATGACCGCAATGCCACCCAGCAGCCCCACCGCCAGCACCGCCATCGCGATCATGAGCTCGATCAGGCTGAATCCCTGCTCGCGGCTTCTTCTGTTCCGCTCAAGAGCTCCCGCGCTCGGCCCTGCCAAAGAATTAAAACCAGCCACCATTCGCCCCCGGGGAATACGACCAGATCTTTATTTTGCCCGTCGGGCTTACAGTGACGGCTGCATACAGCGCCTGGTTAATGGAACGCTGCAACTGCAGATATTGAACCCACCCTACCGATCCTGTTTGCAATTGATTGGAACAGAGCGCGCCCGGCGCCACCCGCTGACAGGGCAGACCCTGACCGTTCCAGGCCAGCGCCTGAACTTTCAGTCCGCTCTGGTTGTAGGTGCCGGATGAATTATCCACTGCAAGAGGTGCGAAACCAAGTGTGGCCGGATTCACTTGCGCCGGAACCGACTGCTGATTGATGAGCGACACTTGCGACGGCATTTGTGCCAGAGGCTCGCCGACGTCCCATTGACCATCGCCGTCAAGGTCAAGCCAGATCTGGGTCTGGATTCCCGCTGCGCCGCCAGTGAGGAGCTCGTGATAGGTATCATCCTGGGTCGCCTGAATCCGCCCCTGCTGATACATGCTCGCAACCTGCTGGGCGGCAGCTTTCAATCTCATGTTGTCAACGGCGCGGGTGATATTAGGAATGGAGAGGCTGCCCACAATCAGCAGGATTGCTGTAACCACCAGCATTTCCGTTAAGCTGAAACCTCGTTGCGACCTCAAACTCGTCCTTGCCTTTCGCGCACCGCTTAATCCGAGAGAGTCTTCCGGATATTGGTTTTGAGACACCTTCAACTTTTGGGGCTGCTCTGGCGAAAGGGGAACGCCAGGAATGTGAGAACGGGAAGCAACTCCAAGCTGTTGATTCTTTTGGTTACTTTAGTACCGAAACATAGTACCTCAAGGTCAAGAGCGAACTTTGCTGGAGCAATGTAAGCTGCTGATTTCAGAGTAGATATATTTGTTCAGAGCAGCAGGAAAAACACTGAGAAAGCGCTTATTTTGCGAAAACTTAAGTTCTATGAACTAGTGGACATGGCCTAAGGGACATGGCCTAAAGGACTAAGCACCTAAAATTTAACTGCTCGGAGTTCAGGTCCATTTTTTCCGTTGACAGTTCGCCTTTCATTCGGCAAAATTGCAGCGTATGGCAATTACGAAGCGGCAACGCGAAATTTACGACTTCCTTTATGACTTTGTGCAAAAGAACGGATACTCCCCATCCTTCGAGGAGATCGGACAAGGAATGGGCTTGAGTTCACTCGCGACGGTGCACAAGCACATCAGCAATCTCGAAAAAAAGGGGCTGCTCAAACGCGACTACAACCGCAGCCGCTCGATTGACGTCCTTCCCGTGCGCGGGCTTTTCAAGCGCCAGGCGAAGGGCGCTTCGGAAACTGTATTGCCGCTTGTGGGACGCATCGCCGCGGGCCAGCCGATTGAGGCGGTGGAGAATCCTGAAACCATATCGCTCGGCGATATCACTCGCTCCAAAGATGTATTCGTGCTCCAGGTAAAAGGCCAGAGCATGCAGGACGAGCACATTGTCGAAGGCGACTACGTTCTGGTGGAGAAGACCAACACCGCGCCCGATGGCGAGATCGTTGTGGCCCTGGTGGAAGGCACCGACGCCACGCTAAAGCGACTCTACCGCGAAGGCACGAATATCCGGCTCCAGCCGTCCAACAGTGCCATGAAACCCATAATTATCGCAGCGCGGTCGGTTCAGGTGCAGGGAAGAGTCATTGGAGTCTTGCGAAAGTACTGATGTAGCGACGACGGAGATTGAAAAGCCCCGCGCATGGCGCGGAGCTTTCGACCCAGGTGCGCGTTACTGTCCCAAATGCTTGTTTAATGCTTTTTCAATTTTGTCGCGCGAAACCAGTCCGACGATCTGCTCCTGTACCTGGCCGCCTTTGAAAATCAGCAGAGTTGGAATCCCACGCACACCGTAACGTTGCGGCGTAACGGGAGAAGCATCCACATCCATTTTTCCAACTTTAATTTTGCCCTGGTATGCTGCCGCAACTTCATCCACGATGGGAGCAAGCGCTTTGCAGGGGCCGCACCAGGCTGCCCAGAAATCAATCATTACCGGCTCATTGCTCTTGAGCACAGTTGAATCAAAATTGCCGTCTGTCACTTCCAGAATTCCATTGCCTGCCATGTAAACCTCTTGTCGAGTTATCAGAACCGAACATCCTAACAAAGATTAGATGTCGCCGGGTGCAATGGGTTTCATTGTCCCTAAGTCATTCAGCGTGCGTTGTTTAGCTACAGGTAGAGGGGATCGAGGTAACGTTACTTAGGTGATGTGGACTGGGATGGCCGGTCGGCCTAGACTTTTTCTCGGTGGTAAGGCAGTTCTGGGGGAGGGCTGCCGGGCGTCCTGCGATTCGTCGCAGGACGCTTGCTTTTGCGCCGGATCTTGCCCGCTGGGGAGGCATCGAAAGGATCGGCGCGCGGGTTCCGTTCATCGAAACTTGGATTGGTCAAGGTGTTATCCTGATGGATTAGCGGGCCTTTTTTCGAACTACCGTACCAGCACTTTCTTTACCGGAATCATTTTAAGATGAGCAGTCATAGCGCAGAGCTACAACCCGTTGAAACACAATCGTCAGAACGCGATCGAATCTTCGACCTTTTCCGCCGCTGGGGATACCTGGATGCCAACCTCGACCCCTTTGGCGGTCCCGTAGGCTCCGGCTTTCCTGAACTCCGTCTGGACGGCCCAGTTGCAGAAGAAGCCCGCAAGATTTATTGCGGTTCGCTTGCGGCTGAGTTCATGCACATTCCTCAGCGCGACCGCCGTGAGTGGATCCAGGAGCGGATGGAGAGCAGCCGTCCGCAGAAGGTTGATCGAGGTTGGCTGGCCGAGCGCCTTCTTCAAGCTGACCTGTTCGAGCAGATTCTCCAGACTCGATACCTCGGAACCAAGCGTTACTCCGGCGAGGGCGCGACTGCCCTGATCCCGCTCCTGGATACTGTTCTTGAAACTGCGGCCGATCTTGGCGCCAATACTGCGTTAATGGCCATGAGCCATCGCGGGCGTTTGACCGTGATGTCGCTGGTGGTGGGAATTCCGGCGGAGAACGTGTTTGCCGGCTTCGAAGACGTGGATCCGCGCAGCGTACTGGGCGGCGGCGACGTGAAGTACCATCAAGGCGCAACCGGACACTATGAGACCCGCAATGGCAAACCTCTGCGTATGCACCTGGTTTCGAACCCAAGCCACCTTGAGGCCGTAGATCCTGTCGCGTTGGGACGCGCCCGCGCCAAACAGACCCACGCGGGACCCGATGGAACGCGTCAAGTGCTTCCCATCATCATGCACGGCGATGCCGCGTTCGCCGGGCAGGGCATTTGGGCAGAGACACTGAACTTTTCCGGGCTCAAAGGATACTCGGCTGGCGGCGCCATTCAGGTGATCGTCAACAACCTGATCGGCTTTACCAGCAATCCCTCTGAGCTGCACACATCGCGCTTTTCGTCCGATTTGGCCAAGCGCCAGCCCATTCCGATCTTTCACATCAACGCGGAAGATCCCGAAGCCGTTCTGCGCGCGGCTAAGATGGCGGTCGAGTATCGCTATCGCTTCGGAACCGATGTTGTGCTCGACCTGATCGGCTATCGCCGGCATGGGCACAGCGAGGTGGACGATCCCACCATCACGCAGCCGCTGCTCTACAAGAAGATCAACGAGCATCCGCCACTTTTCCAGATCTACGCGAAGCAGCATTCCATTGACACCAGCGCCATGGAGGCCCGCTTCCGCCAGTTCATTGACGCCGGTTACGACAAGGCTGCGACCATGCAGAAAGCGCCAGTGCTGCGCCGCCTTCCGCAGTACTGGGACAAATACGTTGGCGGACGCTACAATCCCGCGCTTGAGGTCCCAACCAACGCTCCAGAAGACACGCTGAAACAGATCACGGAAAAACTCACGACTTATCCGGCCGACTTTTCCATTCATCCCAAGGTGAAAAAGCTGCTGGAACAGCGCGAAAAAATGGGAACGGGACGGCTTCCGATTGACTATGGCATGGCGGAAGCGCTGGCCTTTGGATCGCTGGTGAAGCAGGGAATTCCGGTGCGGCTTTCCGGGCAGGACTCGCGGCGCGGAACATTCAATCAGCGCCACTCGGTGCTGATTGATACCGAGAACGAGCAGGAGTACGTGCCGCTGTGCCACATCTCTCCCAATCAGGCATGGTTTGAGGCGTACAATTCGATTCTTTCGGAAGCCGCCGTACTGGGCTTCGAGTATGGCTTCAGCCGCGACTATCCTGATGGCCTGGCGCTGTGGGAGGCGCAGTTCGGAGATTTCTCCAATGGCGCGCAGATCATCATTGACCAGTTCATAGTTTCCGGCGAAGACAAATGGGGACTGCTTTCAGGCCTGGTGATGCTGCTGCCCCACGGCTATGAAGGACAGGGACCTGAGCATTCCAGCGGTCGCATTGAACGATATCTCCAGCTCGCGGCGAAAGACAACATCCAGGTGGCACAGCCCTCAACCGCCGGCCAGTATTTCCATCTGCTGAGGCGACAGGCGATGCGAAGCTGGCGCAAGCCTTTGATCGTCTTCACGCCGAAGGGAATGTTGCGGCATCCTGATGCAGCCAGCCCGTTGAGCGTGCTGACCAACGGCAAATTTGAAACTGTGATTCAGGATCCCGAGATCGCGAATGGCGAGCGCGTCCTCTTCTGCAGCGGGAAAATCGGCCACGAATTGAAGCGTGAACGCAGGCGCCGCGGCGATACCCGCACGGCGATCATTTTCCTGGAACAGATCTATCCCTGGCCGGAGCAGGATATCGAAGCCGCACTGGCGCAACACAGCAATGCGCGCGAGTTTCTTTGGGTGCAGGAAGAGCCGGCCAACATGGGCGCGTTGAGCTTCGTTGCGCCACAATTGGAACGACTGACACACGGGCTGCCACTGCGTTCCGTAAAGCGCACGGCTTCCTCCAGTCCTTCCACTGGGTCGCACACCGCGCATGAGATGGAGCAGAAGACGCTAATGGAACTTGCGTTTAAATCGTTTTAAGCATCAGGAGGAGTCACCGGGTCATCCAAGAAAAGGAACTTATAAGGAAGGTGAATGAAATGGCTCAAGCAACAATAGTGGCACACGAGGTGCCGGCGCTTGCTTACGCTTACAACGCGCTGGAACCTCATATTGACGAGCAAACCATGCACTTGCATCACGACAAGCACCACGCCGCCTATGTCGCCAAGCTGAATGGTGCAATCGAAAAACATCCTGAGCTGGGAAGCAAGAGTCCCGAAGAACTGCTACGCAACCTGAACTCTGTACCCGAAGATGTTCGGACCGCGGTCCGCAACAATGGCGGCGGTCACGTGAACCACACCATGTTCTGGCAGATCATGGGACCGAAAAAAGGCGGCAACCCAAGCGGCCCGATCGCCGACGCGATCAATAAGACCTTCGGCAGCTTCGACGCGTTCAAGGAAAAATTCGAGACTGCGGGCGCGAACCAGTTCGGCAGCGGCTGGGCCTGGCTGGTGCGGACCAGATCGGGCGAGCTCAAAGTCACATCCACTCCCAACCAGGACAATCCTGTGAGCAATGGCGAGTTCCCAATTCTTGGCAACGATGTTTGGGAGCATGCCTACTATTTGAAATACCAGAACCGCCGGCCGGATTATCTGAAAGCCTGGTGGAACGTGGTGAACTGGGACGAAGTGAATAAGCGTTTCTCCCACGCCGACAGCTTCTTCAAATAACCGTAAAATCAATCAATATTAGAAAGCCGCCCAGCAGCAGGGCGGCTTTCT
>JAICYU010000096.1 GCA_025934025.1 Terriglobales bacterium | reverse complement strand
CCGGTTGTCCTCGTCTTCGAGCTTGGCCCAGATCACCGCCACATCGGCGATGCTGCCCGAGGTGATCCACATCTTCTCCCCGTTCAGGATGTACTCGTTGCCGGACTTCTTGGCTCGCGTCCGCATCCCGCTTGGGTTGGAGCCAAAATCCGGCTCGGTCAGCCCGAAACAGCCGATCTTTTCTCCACGAGCCATGGCCGGCAGCCATTTCTCTTTCTGGGCATCGCTGCCGAAGGCGTAAATCGGGTACATCACCAGCGCCGACTGCACACTGACAAACGACCGAACACCGCTATCGCCGCGTTCCAGCTCCTGCATCACCAGCCCGTATTCCACGTTGCCCATACCGGCGCAGCCGTAACCTTTCAGATTTGCGCCGAAAAAACCGAGATCGGCCATAGGCTTGACCAACTCGCGGGGAAACCGACCCTCGCGGTTGCACTGCTCAATGATCGGGACCAGGTTCTCTTCGATGAAGCGGCGCGCCGTGCCCCGCACCAGGCGTTCATCTTCGTTCAGGAGTGAATCGAACTCTATAAAGTCCACTCCCTTGAACTTGAAAACAGACATAAAAGGCACTCTTCCTTATGTGAAGACTGGGTTCAAACGCAGCGGCAGAAATAACGGAGGGGCTGTCACCACCCCAGCCTGCTCGAGCCAAACGTACAAGCTAGCAGGGAGGGGGGATCAGGTCAATTGAGCCAGTTTGCAAACCATACCGCTGATGAACGCTGATACAAAACGATTTTCTCTGAAGTAGTTTCGCTCCTCGGATCAAGACGGGAAAAGGCCGCATCATCTGCGGCCTCTTGGGAGCTAAGTGCTAAGTGCTGCCTTACTGCATCTCGATCTTCTGCACTGTCATCGTGTCGCCCTTCACGCTTCCGGTCACGCTGACTCTGAAATCTTTGGTCTTTTTGGAATTGGCGATAAAGGTCTTGGCCTGCGTATTGCCGGCCTTATCGAACTTCACCACTTTATTGTCGGAGGTCAGCACGCCGTATCCGCTCTTCTCGCAATCCGGCATCTGCAGACAATCTTTGTCATGCTTCGCGCCGAAGCCTGGCTTGCTGCCGTCTTCCTTGGCGCACGACAGATCTACCAGATATCCTTTAACGGTCGTCTCAGCAGCAAACGCGGTAAGAGAGATCGCAACGAACAGTACCAGCACAAATTTTCTCATCATGTCCCTCGTGATTGTGAATTGCTCTATATTGATTCTCACCTGAGCCGGCGGTTACAGTCCAGCCCCGGATTTCGTGTAAAATAACTCTTGCTGCCGGCGTGCTCGAAGAGCCCCAAGGGCCCGCAGCCAACCCCTACAGGAGAATATCAGCACCATGGCCAAGGTCGCCAAAACGGCAGATCGCAAGAAAATGATGGACACCACCAAGAGCACGGACTGCCCCAAGTGCGGCAAGCCAACCCGCATCGTAAAGCGCGTAAAAGACCGCGAGCGCAACGTGCCCGGCGGCGTTTTTATTTCCTGCTCCGGTTGCGAGTTCTTCGAGAAGCTCTAGCTAGCAAAACTTTACAAATCCATTTTGTAAGCGCTGCATGAATGCGCGGCGACGCCGTTCTTGTGACATGGAAAATGTGAAACGGCTGCGCCTGATGTTTTATCTACTGGCGACGATCGAGCTGGTGCTGCTCAGCGGTTACTACGGATGGGAACATCTGATCCTGCGGTAGTTGTGCTGAGGGCCAAGCAGAAATGCCTGCGCTAACGCCTCAATTTTCAATCGTTGGCGATTTCGGCGATTCTGGGAATCTCGGTTCAACGAATGCCCACCATCTACACGATCGGCCACTCCAAGCGCGATCTCGCCGACTTTTCCCGCGTGCTACAAGCGCACGACATTCGCCTGCTGGTGGATATTCGCGCTTTTCCCATGTCGCGGCGCCATCCGCACTTCAATCGCGATCACCTGGAGTTGTGGCTTCCGGAGATCGGCTGCGATTACTTGTGGGAAAAGGACTTGGGTGGGCGGCGCAAGAAGCAAATGCCTGCGGAGCAGTCGCCCAACATCGCTCTCAGAAATGATTCGTTTCGCAACTATGCCGACTACATGCTCACGCCGCAGTTTGAAAGCGCGATTGAGCGGCTGGTGACACATGCCGAGCACCGGCGCACAGCCATCATGTGCGCCGAAGCTGTTTACTTCCGTTGCCACCGTATGCTGGTCTCGGACTACTTGGTGAGCCGGGGCCATCAGGTTCTGCACATCATGGATGAGAAACCACCCAAAGAGCATCGCCTGACCAAGGACGCGCGAATCGTGGAAGGCAAGCTGGTCTATCGCGGCGATTACCTGTTGTAGTGCCAATGAAAACGGGAACGCCGGGGCGTTCCCGTTCTTTGGCTTCGCAGGAGAAGCTAATTGACCTGGATGGCTCTCTTCAAAGTGAAGCTGAGCGTCCGCTCGGCCGGGAAAACTACTTCCTTATTCCCGGTATAGGCCGCGCCTGCAGTGCCTGCTCCGGCGCCGGCGAGTGCGCCAATCGCAGCACCTTTGCCGCCGCCGGCCAGCGCGCCAATCAGTGCTCCTGCACCCGCGCCGCCGCCGATGAAGCCGGCAGTCCGCTTGCCTTTGCCTTTCACTGACTGGCTTACTACGGAGCTTTGAATGGGCCGCATCGAGCCATCAATGGTTACCGAATTAAGGCGGACCGAGAGCAGAGAGCCGCCCTTGAAGTGTCCCATGCCTTCGGCCGCAACTACGCTGCCGCGCGCAGAGGCGCCACGCTCGATGACCGTCTTGCCATCCACCACTACGGGTTCGGCGACGGTCGCAGAAAAGCTCTGGCCAGACTGGCTATCTTTCGAGCTCAAAGCCTCGCCCAGCCGGACCACGATTGCCTTGCCGGCCGGAATCACCACAGCGGTGTTGGCAGGCTTGGTTTCAGCGGCAGAAGTCGAACTCCCGTTGGCCGAGGCCGCAGGATCGGTTGTGCTTGCGGGAGTGCTGGACTTGCTGCCGCAGGCCAGCAGAAATGACATGGCAAACAACGCCACCAGATACAACAAACGTGCAGGTTTCACTCTTAACTCCTTATTAAGTAATGGCCAGAGTACCTGAAATTTGTACCAGAGTAGCGGAAGCGTGAGCAAAGCACTATCGGGTGTGTACCATATTTTTCAGGAGTCACCTTATGAGGTATTGGCCGCAGGAATGCGTCTTGCTGCGATAGAACTGCGCTACTTTTCTTCGCCGTGCAGAACCTGAATACGCGGCTCGTGCGGCTGTCTGGAAAACATCGTGCTGTGAGCGGTTCTGGTGGCGGCGTAAGACTGTCGCCTCTAGAATCTCCATCCAAATCCGACTGTCAATTGAATGGTGTTGTTGGTGAAGCCGGGTACACGGGAGGCGCCAGCCGGGAGAACAATGTTTCTTGAGCGGTAATAGATATTAGTGTTGCCGGCGTCAAAGCGAAGCATGGTCTTGCTTGAAGTATAGACCTCAATGATTCCTCCAGTGTCCAAAGCGAAATCCGTAAATGGCGATGGGATGAAAGTGATCGCATTACCTTCCGTGGCCGTGTAGAGTTGGATTCCGGGCCGGAGCTTGCCGAAAACACCGAACCGTGCGCGGCGGATGCCGCCACGCACACCAGCAAGAGCTTGAAACATTCTGCCCCCTTGCTGAATATCCGCAATATGTATTTGCCGGGGAAAATAAGTCGCGCTGGAGTCCACAGCAAAGTGCTTGCTGAAATTCCAGGTAAACCATCCGCCAACGCCTGACTCGTCCCTCACCACCTCGAAGAACCCGCGTTCCGATGTAAACAAGGAATACTGAATTCCTGTCGTAAAACGAGAAGGCGAAGGCGATATCTCACGGTCCGATCGGAGACTCCCGAGTCGGTAAGCCACTCCTGCTTCAATATGCAAAGGCCCAACAATGCGCCCAATATCCCTTATCCTGATTCCGTCCGGAAACGTCACCGCCGTGGAGTCACCGTAGCGGACCAAAAGCCGACCAACGTCGAGCCGCAAAACGACCCGGTCTGAGGGATAGAACTCTGCGGCAGCGCCCACATCCAAGGCAGCATGCGTTTTCCGTGTCGTTTCCAGGCTGCCAAAGTTAGCTGCGCTGGTGAGGACATCCCCATAACTCATGATTCCCGGCCTTGCCTTAAAGAAGAGCCCGTACCTATTCCTTCGAATTCCTGCCTTCACGCCGATAAGAAAGACGCTGGCTCTCCCTCCATCCTGCACGCCATGCTGATCGAGGTTCGTAAAGTACGAACCAAATTCGGATTCGAGCGCGAGGCTGGGCGTCAGGTTGTAAGTAAATCTGCCGCCAATACCGGTATCGGAAACCGGAATTAAACGATTCCGATTTAGCACTGACGTAGCAACCCCAATTTCGGCCCGCGTGAAATCTTGGGCTGCCCCCCGAATCGGAAACTGCGCAAGAAAAGCCACTAGGATCGTGTAGGTGATAATGCTGTCCAAACACCGAATTTTGCAAAAGTCGAGAATTCGCGAGTGCTTCGTAGGGATCATTGACCTTCCAAGTGTCTTCACTTTGAGAGATTATCTTTATAAAAAATGGAAGGGCGCTAGAAGCAGCCTCCCTTCCTTTGAGGCTTTCTTCCTCCGCTTGCGAACCACTAATTCCCAGCCCGGAAGAGGACGGGACTGCAATTCGCGAAGCGCGCGAAGTTATAAATGCAACCAGCTACCCTGCAACATGAGCACCCGATTTTTCCTGAAAATGGAAATTAAGATGATTCTTGTTCGTAAGACGATGATTCTGAAGGGGCTGGGATTGAGGGCAGAAAGCCTACTCTGAGCTGAGTTGCCGGCCAGAATTTCTGGAAATGGAAATTTGGTCCAGTCGCCCAAGCATCCAACTGGCGCCGGTTGGTTCGCAATAAGGTTGACTCGCTCCTACTTTTCTTCACCGGCAGAAGCAGCCGCAGCGGCGGCGGTCCCGTTGGCTTCGACCGTGGCCGCCTCAGGCTTCGGCTTGCTCTCAGAACACTGGATTTCTTGCAGAAACTTTTTCGAGTTCAGCAACGGGCGTTCCAGGCTCGGGTTATAGCTGGTCCATTCGGCTTCAGGTTCGCGCTGGAAGTGGGCGCGCATGCTCTCCATCTTGGAATCAAGATCATCGAGGTAGTGCAGCATCAGCGCTTCCGGAAACATTGGCATCTTGGGGCTGCCGAACTCATATTTCCCATGATGGCTGATGATCAGGTGCTCCAGCAAAGTCTTGTATTTGTCAGGAAATCCGGACACCTGAGCAATTTTCTCCTGAAGCATTTCCAGCTCGATGATCATGTGCCCCAGAAGCTGCCCGCGGGTTGTGTAGGTAAATGAGCGCGCGAAGCTCAATTCATGCACCTTGCCAATGTCGTGCAGAAAGACTCCGCTCAACAGAAGATCACGGTTAATCAACTCCGGATAGTTGCGGCAGGCAAGGTCGGCAAGCTGAAACAGCGAGACCACGTGGTCCAGCAGTCCGCCGATGAACGCGTGATGCAGAGTCTTGGCCGCCGGAGCATTCTTATATGCCTGCTCGATCTGCGGATCGGCCATGAACGCCTGAATCAAAGCTCTCAGATGCGGATCGTGAAAGCCTTCGACAAAACCGCTCAGCGTGCTCCATAGCGCATCAATGTCTTTGGACGTGCGCGGAAGGTAATCGCTGAAGTCCGCTTCCGCTTCCTGCATGGTGCGAATCTTGTGGACCGTCAGTTGAAAGCGGCCATTGAAGCGGTTGATCAGGCCGCGGATTTTTACGAAGTCATCCTGCTCAAAGCTGTTGATGGTTTCTGTGTTTACGTTGTCCCACATCTTGGCTTCGATCTGGCCGGTGCGGTCCGCCAGCGTCAGCGCAAGATACAGCTCGCCGGTTTTCTTCGGCTTGGCTTGTTTTGAGGTCACCACAAACGAAGAAGTGATGACCTGGTTTTCACAGCGGGAACAATCGGCAATATAGAAGTCCTTCATGTGCCTTCCGAGCAGTTATCTTACTGTAGTTGTGTTGCGGACGAAACTGAGGAAATCAATAAACAGGCGCCTCAATTTTCCACCGGCGATAGATTTGCGCTTCGCAGAAGATGGCAAACAAGGCGGTATCCAGTTCGCCTTCACGGACAGACAGCTCCAGGATCTCGAGGGCCCGCTCCACCGAAACCGCCTTCTTGTAAGGCCGGTCAGCGGCGGCCAGAGCGTCAAAGATGTCGGAGATGGTCATCATCCGCGTTTGCAGCGGAATCTCCGGCGCGGAAAGCTTGTACGGATAGCCCGTTCCGTTCAGCTTCTCATGATGCCCGCGCGCGATGTCCGGCACATTGCGCAGCTCGCTGGTCCAGGGAATCTGCTTCAGAAACGCCACGGTGTGGACCACGTGGGCCTCAATCTGCAAGCGTTCTTCCTCATCCAGCGACCCCTGCGGAATTGAAAGCAGGTGTACCTCTTCCGGAGTGAGCAGAGGTTTCAACGAACCATTCAGGTCCGCATATTGCATTCGGGAAATTGCATCCAACATGCCAAACTCGGCTTCGGGGAGGACAGAAGGCTGATTGGCTCGCGTAACCGCCAGCAGATGTTCATCGAGCTGGGCTAGAGTGCGGCCCAATCTCTCATCCAGGTCTTTCTCAAGGAACGAAAAGTTTTCGTCCCCTTTCTGAATAAGATGGTTGACCTTTGATTCCAGGACTTCTTTTTCAAGCGTTCTCCGCACAAAAGCGAACCGCTGTTGAATCAACTCCATCTGCGCGGGATAAAGCTTTTTCGCTTTCACCAGCACTTCTTCCCGTACGCCCACTTTGCCAAAGTCATGCAGCAGGCTGGCATAACGGATCTCCCGCATCTGGTCGCGAGTGAAGTGGACCGGCGCGTAGAGCCCATTGCCGGCGCGGTCCACTGCTTCCGCCAGCGCAAGCGTTAAATTCGCTACGCGGAATGAATGGCCGGAAGTGGCCGGATCGCGGGTTTCAATGGCAGTGACCGCCGCGCGCACAAAACCTTCGAAGAGCCGGTGAATGGCGTCATAGAGTTGGCTGTTTTCGTAGGTCACCGCCGCCTGGCTGGCCAGCGAGAGCACGATTTCCTGTTGGCGGGGCGAATACGGAACCACCTGCTGGTCCACAGCTTCAGGCGAATCCAGGCGCGCGGAAAATTCGCGTTTGGCATTGATGAGCTGGAGCACGCCGATGATCTTTTCTTTCTGGTCGCGCATCGGCACGGCCAGAATTGAGCGCGTGCGATAGCCGGAATCCTCATCGAACTTGCGGTTGATGGTGTACGGCACGTCGGAAGGCGGCTCGTACGCGTCAGTGATATTGACGATCTCGCCCGTAAGCGCAACGTACCCGGCGATGGAATGCTCATCAATTTCCATCGTGATCTGGCGGAAGGGCACTTCCACCGTATCGTTCTGGGCCAGCATAAAGCGCAGCCGCTGAGGCTGCTCGTGTTCACTCGCTGCGATTCCGGGCAAGCTTTCGCCGGGAGCGGGATTGAAGAGGAGAGATTGGTGATCGTCTGGCCCGGCGACATTCTCGACCAGATAGATTGAGCCGGCATCACTGCGCGTAAACTCGCGCGACTTTGTGAGAATCAGGCTGAGCAGCCGCTCCGGATCGTGCTCCGACGAGAGCGCCACACCGATCTGGTTCAGCTCATGGATCTCCTGGCCTGCGGAGGCGAGCCGCTCGTTGACCTCCTGGCGCGAGTGCACCAGATGAATATGGTCGAGAGCGTTGTCCACCATGCGCTCCAGCAGCGCTTCCGGAACGTTCGCCGGAAGATAGGCATAGACCGCGCCATCATTTCGGGGATCGCGAAAGCGCCGGTCAGAAAGCGCCAGCACGCGCGTGTTGGGAACGCGAAGCTCCCGGTAGTGTTGCTTGATCAGCTCTTCCCTGGAGACCAGAACTACTTGTTCCTCAGCTCGGGGATCGAATCCAGCAGTCTCAATTCGCACCCGCCGAAACCGCTGCACGTCGTGGAAATAGCGAGCACAAGCTGCGTCATCGGCGAAATGAGCAATCACCGGCAGCGGCCGCAGAGACGGCCGGGAGCGTCGTTTTGAAAGGGCGGTGGTGCTCATACGATCGGAAGTCAGCGCGAATTGGCCGCGAATCGCGCAGTATCGCGGAAATTATCGCTTAAATGGCCGCGATTGCAAACAGGCATTGACCTGAGACTTTCTTAGAAAGGTCGCGTCCCTTCGGCTGGGGTGAAACCTGCGCCTCTGGCGGGTTGTCGTGTTTCTCGAGTTCGCGCCACGCTCCGGCAGCCTGTTCCCACGGTTTCACCCTGTTAAAATGAACTGACTTACATGCCCACCGGTTCTGAGATTCGCGAGCAATTTCTGCGCTTTTTTGAGGCAAAAGGACACCGCCGCGTGCACTCGTCCTCATTGGTGCCGGCCAACGATCCTACGCTGCTCTTCACTAACGCGGGCATGAACCAGTTCAAAGATGTGTTTCTGGGATCGGAGCGTCGCGAATATTTGCGTGCTGCGACTTCTCAAAAATGCGTTCGTGCCGGCGGCAAGCACAACGATCTTGAGAATGTCGGCTTTACCAAGCGCCATCACACATTTTTCGAGATGCTGGGCAATTTCAGCTTTGGCGATTATTTCAAGCGCGAAGCAATCGCCTACGCGTGGGACCTGGTGACCTCACCGGAGTGGTTCGGAATCCCCCAAGAACGACTTTATGTAACGATCTTCAATGGCGAGCAGGGCATTCCGCGCGATTCAGAAGCGGAACAGTATTGGCGTGAAGTGAAGGTTCCGCAGGACCGCATCTTTGCCATGGGAATGAAGGACAACTTCTGGTCCATGGGCGAAACCGGCCCGTGCGGGCCATGCAGCGAGATCCACTACGACATGGGACCGGCGGCATCCGACGAGGGCCATACCGATTGCAAGTTTCCTTGCGACTGCGGGCGATATGTTGAAATCTGGAACCTGGTATTCATGCAGTTCGACCGCGACTCGCAGGGCACGCTGAACCCGCTGCCCAAACCCTCGATTGATACCGGCGTGGGACTGGAACGAGTTGCGGCAGTATTGCAGGGCAAGCTTTCCAATTACGACACTGATCTCTTCATCCCGTTGATTGATGCCGCAGCGCGGCTCACCGGCGTCGAGGTGCGTCGCGAACTGGCGGCGGAGCGCGGCTCGCGTTCAGCGGCGTCGTTGCGTGTGATCGCAGACCATGCTCGTGCTACTACTTTCCTGATTTCTGATGGCGTACTGCCGGCCAACGAAGGGCGCGGGTATGTTCTCCGCAAGATTCTCCGTCGCGGAATCCGGCACGGGCGGCTGCTGGGAGCCGGCAAACCGTTCATGTACCAGATGGTCTTTGCCGTCCGCGATCTCATGAAAGACGCTTACCCTGAGCTGGTGGAAACTGCCGATCGCACGGCCAAGATCGTGCAGGAAGAAGAGCGGCGCTTTGCCCACACGCTGGATGCAGGACTCTCGCGGCTTGAGGCTGACCTTCAGGCGGTGCGGCGCAACATGGCCGATGCGCAGCGGGTGGTAACGGAACAGGAGCCCCTGACGGATTCCGGCGTCGGGCGCGCGCAGCTTGCGCAGTACCGCCATCAGGTGGAGCGCGGAATGGTCTATCGCGGCGACCACGCTTTCAAGCTCTATGACACGTTCGGCCTGCCCTTTGACTTCATCATGGATGCATGCCGCGATGCCGGAATCTCGCTCGACGTTGAGGGCTTTGAACGCGCGATGGAAGCGCAGCGGGAGCGGGCGCGCGCCTCGTGGAAAGGCGGAGCCAAGCAGAGCGCGGCGCCGGTGTTTCGCGACTTGGCAAAGACGGCTTTTGAGGGCTATCGCCAGACGGAATCAGAGGATTGCGAAGTGCTGGCCATCGTAAAAGACGGCCAGGGAGTGCAGTCGCTCAAGCCCGGTGACGAGGGCGAGGTGGTGCTCGATCGTACTCCGTTTTACGCAGATTCCGGCGGCCAGGTCGGGGACATCGGCGTGTTCTACAACACGGAACACAATGCAGTAGTCGCCGAAGTAAACGGATGCGTTATGCCGGTGCAGGGCGTGCGCGCGCACAAAGTGAAAGCCCGGCAACCGATGCATGTGGGAATGAAGGTGGACGCGGTGGTCCATACCGAGGTCCGCGAAGCCACCATGCGCAACCATACGGCTACGCATCTTCTTCATGCCGGATTGCGCGAGATCCTGGGCAAACACGTGAAGCAGGCCGGCTCGCTGGTGGACCCGCAGCATCTGCGCTTCGACTTCTCGCACTTCGCCAGCGTGGCGGATGAAGAACTGCAGGACACTGAAGACCTCATCAACAAAGAAGTCCTGCGGAACACTAAAGTCCAGACGATTGAAGACGTACCAATTGATGTGGCCATCAATGAATACAAAGCCATGGCCCTGTTCGGCGAGAAGTATGGCGAACGTGTGCGCGTAATCAAGATCGGCGACTTTTCTACCGAACTCTGCGGCGGAACGCATACGGCCGCAACCGGCGAGATTGGGCTGATCAAGATCATGAGCGAAGGCAGCGTCTCGTCCGGAGTACGGCGCGTTGAAGCTGTCAGCGGGGAAGGATCACTGAAGCATTTCCGCCGCGATCATGAGCTAGAGTCTGTAGTCTCGACCCTGGTTCCGCGCGCCCAGCAATCCGGCTCTCCCGCGGATGCGCTGCGCAGCGAACTGGAAAAACGCGAAGCCGAGGTCCGCAAGCTGCAAAAGGAACTGGAGCAGTTGCGCATGAAGTCCGCGGCTTCGAGCGTCGCTTCGATTGACGAAAAAGTCCGCGACGTGAGTGGCGTGAAGGTTCTGGCGCATCGCGTTGACAATCTGGAACGCGGCCAGATGCGCACGCTGGTGGACAATCTGCGCAACAAACTGGGCTCCGGCGTGGTGGTGCTGGGCTCGGCCCAGGACGGCAAAGTGGCGCTGATCGTGGGCGTGACCGCAGATCTCACTGGAAAAGTCCAGGCCGGGAAAGTAATCAAGCCGGTAGCGGAGAAGGTTGGCGGCTCGGGCGGCGGACGGCCAGATATGGCTGAAGCGGGCGGGAAAGATCCCGGTCAACTCGATGCGGCGCTGTCAGAAGCGTATCGGGCAGTGGAATCCTTGCTGAAATAGAAGCTGATCGAACGCGCTCCGCGATGCAAGTATCCGGCTTCAATTTGGACTTTTTGGCAATATTGGCACTTTTGGCAATTTCATGCCTGCTTGCTGACTGCTTCCATCAATGCCTTCACCAACTCCTGCTCCTCGTCTTCGAACACCGTACGCAGATCGAGCAGTACGCGCCTTTCTTCCACGCGGGCCACAACGGGCGGATCGGCGCTGCGGAGCCTGGCGGCCAACTCGTCGGCGCTGAGGCCGCCCGCCGTGATCGCCAGAAGAAATGTACTCAGGGTTGATGTGGGAGCAGAGCCGCCGCCCACCAGCGATTCGCCGGTGACGATTTCTATCTTCAGGTGACGCGCCGCTCCGAGCTGCTTCTGAACTCGTTCTGCTCTTGCCTTGATGTCGTCCGCAGAGGCCTGCATCATGCGGACAAAAGGAATCGCCTGATAATCGCGGCGAATGTATTCCATCAGAGTAGCTTCGAGCGCGGCATAGATCAGCTTGTCCACACGAAGCGCTCGGAACAGCGGATTGCTGCGAATCCTGCGGACGATCTCTTCACGGCCACTGAGCATGCCGGCTTGCGGGCCACCCAGCATCTTGTCGCCGCTATAGGTCACCAGGTCCACTCCGGCCCGCAGGCTGTCCGCCACGCCGCTCTCATTCACGCCGAAGCTGCGCAGCGGCAACAGCGCTCCACCACCAAGATCTTCCATTACGGGAATCTTGTGTTTGCGCCCGAGCTGGCAAAGTTCTTCCAGCGATGGCTGCTCCGTGAAGCCAATGATCGCGAAGTTGGATCGGTGGACGCGCAACAGCAGCCGCGTCTTTTCATTGATGGCTCGTTCGTAGTCTTCAATTCGGGTGCGGTTCGTGGTTCCTACTTCGCGCAGTTGAGCGCCCGATTTGGCCATGACGTCCGGCACGCGGAACGAGCCGCCAATCTCCACCAGCTCTCCGCGGGAAACCACCACCTCGCCACCTTCAGCCAGGGTATTCAACGCCAGCATGACTGCAGCAGCGCAGTTGTTCACAACCACTGTGCGAATTCCGCTCACTCCATCCTGATTCAGAAGCCGCGAGAACAGACGCTCCACATGTACGTCGCGCTTGCCGCGAGTTCCCGAAGCAACATCAAATTCAAGATTCGAGTAGCGACCTGCAACTTCACTTGCCCGACGCAGCGCGGATTCTGACAGCGGCGCGCGTCCGAGATTGGTGTGCAGAATCACGCCTGT
>JAICYU010000065.1 GCA_025934025.1 Terriglobales bacterium | reverse complement strand
GTAAAGGTCGCCATAGATGGAGTCGGCCAGCTCGCGCGCGCCGGCATCCTCTTTGGTGATGCCGCGGGCAATGTCATAGAGCTTTTCCCTGTAGCGCGTGAGGAAGACTTCCCAGGCGTAATCGTTGCCTTGCGCACAGCCGCGGGCCAGCGCCAGTTCTTCCAATTTCAGTTCACGCCAGAACTTGGCCTTCTGCGGCGATACCGCTCCGGGGATGTACTTGTCTGAGATCTTCTCGAGTATCTGCTGGAACAGTTCTTCTGTCAGTCCGTACTTGTGTGCGCAACAAGCAGCAAAAAGCTCGCGCGCGATCAAGATCAGACTTTCAGCCGGACTGGGGCCAGAGCTCATGAAGCGGATAGTACCAATTTTACCTGCAAGCTGCCTGGCTTTTCTCATTCTTAATTTGACAACAGCGGGGGCGCTGCATCCGAAAGGAAGCGACTATGAAAAAAGTGGGTTTCCGGGGAACTTTATACGCGGTTTCGGTGTTGCTGATTTCAGCCGGTCTTGCTCTCGGCACAGGGAGCGGGCCTTCATCGTCAGCCGGCGACTACAAGCTGCTTGCTCCGATATCGCATGGCGACCTGACGATCTTTCCCGTAGTCACAGCGCGCTCCCATGATACAAGCGGCTTTATTACGCTCGACGAAGGCACACGGTCAGGAGAAGTTGTGGTGAGCGAAATGGGCAACCTTCACGGGTTCATGCGCCGCCGTTCCACACAGCCAATCTATTCTCGCGGCCCTGAAGTAAACCGGTTGGTGCTGGTCAACAACTCCAGGCACCCCCTCATTCTGCTGGCAGGAGAAGTTGTAACCGGCGGAAGACAGGACCGCGTCGTCGGCAAAGACCGCATCGTTCCCGCCGAGAGTGATCCCGTGGACCTGGCCGTCTTCTGTGTTGAGCCGGGGCGGTGGGTGGAAAAATCGGCAAATTTCGATACCCATGCATCCGTGATGGCGCAGCCGAGCGTACGCAAAAGAGCGATGGTTGATGCCGATCAGCGCAAAGTCTGGGATGAAGTGAATAGCGCGAAAGCGAATATGACAGCCAGGTTGGCAGAAGGCGCTGGGACCAGAGGTGGTTCGGGAGGAGGTGTTGCCGGCGGAATGATCGCTGTCGCCCCTTCGTCTGCAGAGATGGTTGAACTCGAAAGCACCAGTTCCTACGCCGGCGCGATCGAGAATTCTGCCGTCAAGCAGCAGGTGGATTCCATCACTGCGCCGGTCGAGAAGTCCTATGAGAGCGTGATTAAACAATTACGAAACCAGAATGCGATTGGAGTCGTAGTAGCAGTTAGAGGTCGGATCGTCTGGGCCGATCTTTTCGCCAGCAACGCCCTCTTGAGCAAGTACTGGCCCAAGTTGTTGCAGTCGTATGCCGCGGAGGCGCTGAGTTCAAATTCCAGCCGCGCTGACGTGAGCATGAAAGATGCGGAAAAATTTCTGGACGATTGGAGTGCGCGCCATGAAACCGCTGACAGCGAACCTGGGCTGTATCGCCAGCGCGAACTGGTGGGCGACAACTTCCGCGCGTTTGAGCTAACGTCACTGCTCCCGAAAGAGAGCTTCGATGTGCATTTGAGCAAGATGGCGGAATAAATGAAGTTGTGTGAAGTTTTATTGCGAAGAGCAGGGGATAGTGACAGAAGCAATGTTCGTGCAGTTAAAGTTCGCATTCCGATTGCAATGCATTCTCGTAGGGTTGCCCGCGTGCCGGCCAATTACTTTTGTCGCGTTACTTATGATTCACACTGGCAAAATATTTCTGCAACAAAGAGCACGGATTGCGTGTCTAATCACACAGACGGTATAGGGTCGGAGGTGAATATGAATGAGAAGTTCTCGGTCTCGGAAGTTGCGGCCCTGCGGAATGAACTTTTGACCGGCGGTTTGGATTCATTTCAGACAGCCGAACTGTTGAAAACTTTTCTCGCGGGACGCGGGTACGGCGTGTCCCCCGAATCAGCGCTGGACGCGGCAGGGCGGATCGAAGGCTATGACGTGGAATCGCTGCACAAGGAATTGGAGAGTCTGGCATTGGTGATGTAAACGCATCATTCAGCCATTGCGAACAGCCGGGCCAACCAGCCCGGCTGTTCTGTTTGATCCGTCTTGGGACGCACTCTGCGTGACTTAGCCGGCTTTCTTTGAAGCACGCCGTCCCGAGCTTTTCTTCCCCAAGCCGCGAGGCTTCCGCTTGAGTGTGCTCTCCTTTGCGATCGCTTGCTGCTCGCGCCACATGAATGCCCGCAGCGCAAAGTTCATCATGCGCTGATAGCCTTTGCCCTTCTTCTTGAAGAACTCGATTACATCGGCATCCACGCGCAAAGTCAGCAGTTGCTTAGAGACGCCGAACCCGAGTGCCCTCGGGAAGTCCTGGCCTCTCACGGTGATCGCGTTGGCAAAGAAATCTGGGCCTAACTCGGGGATGTCAGAATAATCAATGGGATCACTCGCTCCTGAAAGCTTCCTTGTAGAATTCGTTCTGCTCATTTTTACCTGCCCTCCTCAGAGAGATCACCCTTACCGTGTCTATGTCGTAGTCATAGGTGAATACAATGGCGGCGACGATTCCGCCGATCAGCCCCAGGCCAAACCAGCGAATTTCGCCGTATTCCTCTCGCGCGTCCACTCTGGGAATGAAGGGACTGCCGGTGAACATCTCTTTCGCCCGGCTGAAGTCAAGACCATGCTTCCTGCGGTTAATGGCATTTTTCCTTTCGTCCCACTCAAACCGCATTCAGCCTCTCTGTAATTACATATGTAACTACAAGTTGGGAGGGAAAAGCAAGGTAGATTTGACCGCCCGTTTCAAGCTCCCTTAAACTGCGAAGAAGGCTTATGTCGCACACCGTAGAGACCGGCACGATCCAGGTAACTCTTCCTGACGGAAGCAGCAAGCAAGTCCCTCGCGGCGCCACTCCGCTTGAAATCGCCCGGTCCATCAGCCCGCGACTGGCTGAAGCAGCGCTGGTGGCGAAGGTCAAGCCATCAGCCGTCAGCATTCAGCATTCAGCCCCACAGCAGTCCGGCGCGACTATCGAGCCCGGTGATGGCAACAATGCGCCGGCCAGCACGCACGCGCAGCAATCAAAAGATGGCTGGCGCTTTGTGGATTTGGAAAAACCGCTGGAGGAAGACGTCGAACTGCGGCTGCTCACTGACAGAGACCCCGAGGCGCTGGAGGTCTATCGCCACTCCTCCGCCCATGTGCTTGCTACCGCTGTCCTCGAGTTGTTTCCTGAAACGAAGTTGGGTCATGGTCCGCCGACCGAGAGCGGATTTTTCTACGACTTCTATCGTCCAACGCCTTTCACGCCCGAAGACCTGGAGCGCATTGAAAAGCGGATGCAGGACGTGACGCAGCGCGACGAGAAGTTTCAGCGCGAATTCATTCCTCGCGATGAAGGGCTGGCGCGCTTCAAGAATGAAGGCGACTTCATGAAAGTCCACTTCATAGAGCAGTTCACCAAAGCGGGCGAACCGATCTCCACTTACCGCAACGGCAAGTTCGTGGATTTCTGCCGTGGGCCGCACGTCCCTTCCACCGGCAGAATCAAAGCATTCAAGCTGCTCAATATCGCCGGCGCTTACTGGCTTGGCGATGAGAAGAACCCACAGCTTCAGCGAATCTACGGAACTTCATTCTTCAGCAAGAAAGACCTGGAGCAGCATCTGCACGCTTTAGAAGAAGCCAAAAAGCGAGACCATCGCGCCTTGGGCAAGCAGCTTGATCTTTTCAGCATCCAGGAACTGGCCGGGCCGGGACTGATCTTCTGGCATCCCAAGGGCGGCATCATCCGCAAGGAGATGGAAGATTGGATGCGCGACGAGTATCTCAAGCGCGGGTACTCGCTGGTTTACACGCCGCATGTTTTCCGCGTCAATCTATGGAAAACCAGCGGCCATGAAGGCTATTACTCGCAGAATATGTTCACGCCCATGGAGTTGGACGACGCGGAATACCGCGTGAAGCCCATGAACTGTCCGGGACACATTCTGATTTACGCGGATTCTCTGAAATCATACCGCGACCTGCCGCAGCGTTATGGCGAACTGGGAACTGTGTATCGCTATGAGCGCTCAGGTGTGATGCATGGGCTGCTCCGCGTACGAGGCTTCACCCAGGACGACGCTCACATCTTCTGCACGCCGGAGCAAATTGAAAGTGAAATTGAGGGCTGCATTGATTTTGCTCTGGCCGTGCTGAAAACGTTCGGCTTCAACGAATACCAGGTTGAGCTGAGCACCTGGGACCCCAACGACAAGAAAAGTTTCATCGGCGGCGATGAGATGTGGAACCTGGCCAACAATTCGTTGGAGAAAGTCCTCAAGAAGCTGAATATCCCATACAAGGTCATCCCTGGCGAGGCGGCATTTTACGGCCCCAAAATTGACGTGAAGCTGGTGGACGCCATCGGGCGGCTGTGGCAGCTTTCCACTGTCCAATTCGACTTCAATCTGCCCCAGCGGTTCGGGCTGGAATATGTTGCCGAGGACGGCTCGCGCAAACAACCATTGATGGTCCATCGCGCGCTCTTCGGCTCGGTTGAGAGATTTTTCGGCGTCCTTATCGAGCATTATGCGGGCGCCTTCCCGGTGTGGCTCTCGCCGGTGCAGGTAGCCATAATACCCATTAGCGAGAAGCACGTGGAGTACGGCAACAAAGTCGCGCAGCAGCTCAAAGACGCCGGCGTGCGCGTCCATCTAGACGATCGTAATGAAAAAATGAACGCCAAAGTCCGCGAGCACACGCTGCAGAAAGTGCCTTTTCTGCTGGTGGTCGGTGAAAAAGAAGCTGAAGCCGGGACCGTCAATGTGCGCGTGCGTGGCCAGCAGCAGCCGGAAGGAACGGTGCCCGCGGCGCAGTTTGTGGAGCGGGTGAAAAAGTTGATCGGGGAAAAGTCTGTGAAACTCAGTTAGCCGCAGATTTGCGCAGATGAACGCTGATCAGAATGAGTTTTTTGAAGGGACTCACAAGTCCTCTGCTTCCTCTGTTCCTCTGTGTTTCAAAGGTTTTGGGTTTTAGCTTTCTAAAATGAATTCCAAGTTTCCCGGCTTTTCTCCCGATGCTCTTTCCTTCCTTCGCGCGCTCAAGCGCAACAACCGGCGCGAATGGTTCCAGCCGCGCAAAGAGAAATATGAACTATTGATCAAGCTCCCGATGATGGAGCTGGTCGGCTGCCTGAATGAGGAGTTCGCTCGCTTTGCTCCGGCCTATGTCACGCCACCGCAGAAGGCGGTCTATCGTATTTATCGCGATACACGCTTCTCCAAAGACAAAACCCCCTACAAAACGCATA
Source organism: Terriglobales bacterium (assembly GCA_025934025.1). GTDB lineage: Bacteria > Acidobacteriota > Terriglobia > Terriglobales > Acidobacteriaceae > Angelobacter. Next base: position 10,625 of record JAICYU010000065.1, on the reverse strand, counting down.
TCTCAGCCATCTTCCCGCGCAACACGGCTCTGAAGCGCGAAGGCTCAGTCTTCTACTTCCATTTCACGGAAAAAGAGCTGCTGATGTTTGGCGGCGTCTATTCTCCGGAACGCGACGAACTGCTGGCCTATCGAACGCTGCTCCAAGAACGCTTTGACGAATTCAATACGATTCTTTCGGATCGGAAGCTGCGGCGCGTCTTCGGCGGCTTGCAAGGCGAGCAGCTCACGCGCATGCCCAAAAGCTTTCCCGTGGGCCATCCTGCGGAGGGGCTGCTGCGCCGGCGGCAATGGTTTCTGGAAGCAACCGTGGACAGCAAGGCGCTCCTGTCAGGCAAAGTCGTACGGGGGATCGCCGGCCGCTTTGAGCTTATGGCGCCGTTCGTGGAGTTTCTGAACCAGCCGTTCGCGCAGAAACCCAAAAAGAAGAATATGGCGTTCTTCGCGCTCTGATCGGAGCGGATGGACGCAGTGGACGAAATGGACGTGATGGACCAGACCTACTGAAAGAACTCGCTCATGCTGGGCGCAGTTGCGGAAGCTCCAGGGTGATCGCCAACCTGAAGCAGATCAAGAATCAGGCGCAGCGTGCTCTGGTGTTGAAACATGGTGGCGGAAGTAAATCCTGTTTTCACGCCATTGCCCACCAGCACGGTAGCAACCTGGCCGCCTCCGTTCGCCAGATCTGCGGCCTGCCCTTCGTCCCAGGTGATGATCAGCACGCCTCCGGCAAAGGCCGGGCTTTTGATGAGCGGGTCAATATTCTGTTGCAACCATGCATCCGCGGCCGCCAACCGGCCAGAATCAGGGCAGGTCGTGCCTCCGCCGGGGCAGTCGTGAGCGTCATGCTCCACATCAGCCTTGATGAAAGCGAAGGCTGGAAGGGCATTGGCTCCCATATCTGTTGCGAGTTGGCCGATCGGAACAATATTGGCCGCCTGGCTGGTCGAACCCTGAACGTCACTGAAGTACGAAAACGGGTTGTGGTGGCGCAAATAGGGAAAGACATCCGGTCCCATATACCCCTGTGACGGAATGCTCTGGAAATAAGCCTTCCATGTTTTGCCCGCAGAGGTCAGCGCACGCGCAAGGTTGTCATCAGTAATGGTTCCGGCAAAATTGTCGTCCGTGCTCTCAATCACTCCAGTCGTGAGCATGAAGTAATTGCCGATGGATGGGTGCGCATTGGCAAAATAATTCGTGGCCAGCGAGTCCTGGCTCGCCAGCAAATTCAGGTATGGCATGGAAGGGCTGCCAATGACCTGTGCAAAGCCGTGGTTTTCCAGGATCACAAGAGCCACATGGCTTGTACCGGCAGGAATCGGCGAGGGTGAGACGGTGGGGCCGGGCGTTGGGGTTGGGCCCCCGCCAGTGGAACTGCTTCCGCCACCGCAGCCTGCAATCAACAAACTAAGGAGCAGAATTGTCGGCCACCAGAGTACGGTCAGATTCGCACGAACGAGAGACATCTCAAGTATTTAAGATGCCGGCAGCAGCTCTGGAGTTCGGGAACTTACCTTATAGTTTTATTGCCGATTCGAGTACACAATCATTGGCTGCCATGATCAAGACTCTTTTCTTTCTGCTGTTGTTGGTTCAGCCGGTCTTTTCCCTTTCCGCTGAGCGATTTCATCTGGTCAAAGTGGTTGTTACCGGTTCCACGCGCTACTCCCAAGACGATCTGCAACGTGCCACGGGGCTAAAGCTCAATTCCGAAGTAACGCAAGACGACCTTCAGAACGCCGCCCGGCGGCTGGGCGGCAGCGGAGCGTTCACCGGCGTGCAATTTACGTTCATGCCGGCCAAAGGAGTCCGAGGGGTGGAAGCTGATTTTGTTGTGACGGATGCCATGCAATTCCTTCCGGCCAGCTTCGAGAACTTCCTCTGGTTTTCCGACAGCGATTTGCAACAGATCGTCCGTCAGGCAGTACCGCTCTTCGACGGCTCGGTGCCACAAAGCGGCACGATGAGTGAAGATGTGAAAGCGGCGCTGGTGCAGGCGCTCTCGTCCAAAGGACTTCCGAGCCAGGTTTCATATACGTTGTCGGCGTCTGAAATGGGACAAATCTCGGCGGTGTCCTACAAGGTGGACAACGCAGGATTCAAGATCGCTGATTTTCAGTTTGTTAACGCGGGTCGTCTCCCCTCTGAAACTCTGGCCAAGGCGCTTGCATTCCTCAAGGACCAGGACTACTCCCGTTCGGTTGTGAAACAGGCGCTGGACGGCAATCTTGTGCCGGTGTGTCAGAGCCATGGGTTTCTCAAGTGCGCAGTGCTTGGCTTCAAAGCGTCATTCCAGCAGCAGATGGTTACGATCACAGCAGATCTCAGCGAAGGGCCACAATTCAAATTGGCAAGTTATCAGTGGTCCGGGAACACACTGATTGCAGGCAATGAACTCAATAAGCGGATCACGCTCAAGCTGGGAGAGCCGGTGGATTTCTCCAGGCTTCAGGACGATCTTGCGCAAGTGCAAAAAGCTTACGGAAAGTTTGGACGCGAGGCTGCAAAGGTGAAACCTGTGCCGACTTACAACGGCGATCAGGTGGCTTATCTCTTCCAAGTGAACGAGGGCGACCTGTTTCACATGGGAACTGTCGACTTCCTGGGAATGGATTCGGCTAGCGCGCAAAAGCTAGCGGCAAGTTGGAAGCTCGCCGAAGGTCAGCCCTATGACAACACTTATTATCAGCGGTTCATCGCCAGCCTGGTGATGAGCAACCCGGGAAGACAAATGGAGTGGGCTGCTCTGGAAGACGTTGACGCGCAACACAAGACAGTAAACCTGAAACTGCAGCTCAAATCCCGCTAAGGTCAGGCCGCGCGTTCAAGGCCGGCATCTTCACCGAAATCTGGAATGCCGGCATGGCGCTGGCGCTCGCCTTCAGAACGGGCCAACGCGTATGCCGCGATGGCCATATTCACGTCGCGCACCGCGATATCGTAATCCCCGTTAAGCGCGAGTTCCGCCGCGATCGAGAGCAGCCATGCAGAGGCGGTATAAGAAGCCAGTTTGGGTTTGCGGGTAAGAATTCCCACGCCCACCAGCATCTCAATGATCCCGACTCCGTACATAAATTTTTTGCCGCTTACCGGCAGTTTCTCGCGCACTTGCGGCGCAATGTATTTTTCCCAGTTCGTGAGCAGGTTAGTGAATTTGTCCAATCCGGCGAGAAATGCCGTGGACCCCAGACTGATTCGCAAGGCCCAGTAAGCGTCTTCAAGATGGCCTTCCCGATGCATCGTTCTCTCCTTGACCCCTGAGATGCAGGCCGCAGTCTGGAGGGTGTTCTCCCTGGTTCTAAGGTTTCGGCTGTTTACTCATCGGCCAACTTCCGGCAGAGCAGGTCCATCTCACAAACAGAGTGCCTGCCCTGACCACCTGCTGTCGGGGTTCAATTGCTATGTGGATGATTCTCATATTGTTTTTCCTTTGCGTACTGACACTGGCGTCATTTCTGCCGGCACCGGTAACGGTCATCCTATGCGTTGCACTCGCCTGTGGCTTGGGCGTAACAGCCTGGTTCACTACAAACCGCAGAACGGCTGAAGTTGTTATCAAGGCGGATGCAACCACGGAAGTGAGGGAGAAAAGCCGGCGGAAAAGCGATAGACTCTGAACATGAAGTTCCTGAGCACGGCGCTGCTGCTGGCAGTGTGTCTGGCCGCCGCACAACAGAATCCGCCAGGCACGGTAACTGCGGAATCGCTGGCGCCGGTCGTAAAGAAACAGTTCGGTCCTACCTTTTCCATCTCGAACAGTATTCAGCCGCCGCTGATCACGGCCGACTTTAACGGCGACGGCGTGGAAGACGCCGTCATTGTTGCGGACAGCAAGGAACCGCTCCCGGATTCCTATGACTTCAAGTATGTCGTCGCCGATCCCTACAACTCGTATTTCGGATTCGGCAACCCACGCGTCACTTCCACCTTCGGCCAGAGCGATCCCAGCCAAAATCACGATCTGCTTGTGATCTTTGGCTCGGGCGCGGACGCATGGCGCGCCACTACTCCCAAAGCCAAGTATGTCCTGATCAATGTGCCGTTCGACACCATTCATGTTGGGCGAATGTTGCTCAAAAAGAACAAGCCGCCAGTGTTCGTTATCAAGGCCGTCGAGTCGCAAGTGATGGATTCCGCCGTCTGGTGGGACGCCAAGAAGAAAAAATGGAAGTGGGAACCGGGCAGCACCCTTGAGTAGCCATTCCTTCCTTGCAGCTTATAATTTCCTGCCATGAACCTGGAACAGAAGCTTGCAGAGCTTAAGCGCCGCGATGCGCTGGCCGAAGCCGGAGGAGGCGAGGAACGCCGTGCTCGCCAGCACAAAGAAGGCAAGATGTCCGCCCGTGAGCGGGTCGAGTTCCTGCTGGATGAAGGCACCTTTGAGGAATTTGACAAGATGATCACGCATCGCTGCGTGGACTTCGGCATGGACAAACAAAAAGTCTATGGCGACGGCTTTGTTACGGGCTACGGCCGCATTGAAGGCCGGCTGGTGTTCGTCTTCGCCCAGGATTTCACCGTATTCGGCGGCTCGCTTTCAGAGGCGAACGCGGCAAAAATCGTCAAGATCATGGACATGGCCGTGAAGGTGGGAGCGCCGGTGATCGGCCTGAACGATTCCGGCGGAGCGCGCATTCAGGAAGGCGTGATGTCACTGGCCGGCTATGCCGATATTTTTCTCCGCAATACTCTGGCCAGCGGAGTGATCCCGCAGATCTCCGCCATCATGGGCCCCTGCGCCGGTGGCGCGGTTTATTCTCCGGCGATTACGGATTTCATCCTGATGGTGGACCAGACTTCGTATATGTTCGTGACCGGTCCCGACGTGATCAAAACGGTGACGCACGAGGAAGTCACCAAAGATCAGCTTGGCGGCGCACTCACGCACAATGAGACTTCCGGTGTCGCGCACTTCATGGCGCATGATGACGCCGAGTGCCTCTCGATGGTCCGGGAGCTCTTCAGCTTCATCCCTTCCAACAATCTTGACGATCCTCCGCGCCGGGAATGCACGGATCCGGCCGACCGCGCCGACCGCGAGATTGATTCCATTGTTCCAGCGGAATCGAACCAGCCTTACGACATCAAGGACGTCATCAGTCGCGTGGTGGACGACGGATACTTCTTTGAGGTGCATGAGCACTACGCCCGCAATCTGGTGGTCGGCTTTGCGCGGATGAATGGAAGGCCGGTTGGCGTCGTTGCGAACCAACCTGCTTTTCTGGCCGGCGTGCTCGACATCAACGCGTCCACGAAAGGCGCGCGCTTTGTACGCTTTTGCGATGCCTTCAATATTCCGCTGATTACGTTTGAAGATGTCCCTGGCTTCTTGCCCGGAACGCAGCAGGAATACGGAGGCATCATCCGGCACGGCGCCAAGCTGCTGTTTGCGTTCGCCGAAGCGACCGTGCCGAAGATAACGGTAATCACGCGCAAAGCCTATGGCGGCGCCTATTGCGTGATGTCGTCCAAGCACATTCGGACGGACGTAAATTACGCGTGGCCGACCGCAGAGATCGCCGTCATGGGCCCGGAAGGCGCGGTGAACATCGTGTATCGCCGCGAGTTGGAGAAAGCCGGCGCAAACTCAGAAGCAGATGCGGCACGCGCGCAAAAAATCGAGGAATTTCGCGAACGATTTGCCAACCCTTACATCGCAGCGGAAAGGGGCTACATTGACGCGGTGATCCTTCCCCGGGAAACGCGCAAACGGTTGATTGATGCCCTGGCAATGCTCGAAACCAAACGCGACAAGAATCCGCCGAAGAAGCACGGCAATATTCCGCTGTAGAACCTCAACTATGGATTGTGGGCTGAGTTGGTTTTCGATCAGTGTTATCAGTGTTGATCAGTGGTAAGGGTTCTCACTCCGCGCTTTCCAGCACACGCACCTTCCAGCGGTCTTCTGCGCCGGTGAGCACTGCATAATAGTGCATCTGCGTTTTGTCAGAGTGCAGCACGGTGCTTCCATCAAGAACCTGGGTTTCAATGGAAGCCGTGTCCTTGAGTTCCAGGGATGAGCCGTCGGGTGAGTAGAACACGGCTTCGACTTTATGACCGTGATCAATGATTCGGGTCGTGATGCCGTTCTGCTGTTGGTCTTTTACCCGTTGCGAAAGCCGGTCCAGAGCAAAGCCGGTAAAGTTCTCAGTCAGCGGTGCTGTCGCGTTATTCGCGAGCGAGGTCTTGAGGGCTTTCCACGCCGCGGAATAGTCACGCGCGATTGCCTGCTGTGTGCTGTCTTCTACTTCGCGCGGCTGCGCCGAATCAAATTTAATCTGGAGAGGAGGGTTGCTGTCTGCCAGGATGTGATTCACTAGCGGAATCGCCCCCGAGAGAGCAAGCGCAATTCCAGCCGTCAGGACAAGCACTCGCCGCAGCTTCATTACTCTCCTCCTCCGATGTGCAGTTCATTGCCCAACACCACGCCCGCAGCGATCGTCACATTCGCGTTCTCTGATGCAGGCATCTCGGCGCGGGCGATCCCCTTCTTGATCCGCGCATCCACCACGCTCTTGCCAGTCTTATCAGTTTCGATGAAGGTAACAATCGTCCCATCCGGCACCGGATTGCCGGTGCAGTCGCGGATTGGGTCAGTCACCAGGACCACGTGATCTTTGCTCTTCTGCTCCACTTTCATGCGCAGATTGCAGGGGTCTGACGCTACCTGCTGCACCACGCGTCTCACAGAGGCGTCTCCGGCAGAAGCGACGAACTGTGCCGCGCCCGCTTTCCTGGCTGACGAGCTTTTAACCCAGGCAATTCCATTGCTGCTTTTCACCGATTGCTTCGCTCCGCTTCCGCCGACAGACAGGCTGAACTCCACTGGCGTTGGTTGCGGCACCAGGTTGCGATTCTTGTCGAAGACAAAGGCTACGCCGCTGATCACGCCAGGCCGGTTCACTGGAACTCGCGAGGGCCGTGCCAGAAAACTAAGCTGATCCGGCTTGCCCGGACTCACCCAGAATGCTTGCGACTGCGGGCCGCTTCCGCCGCGAACAATGGCAATCCAGCGGCCGGCATGGCGAAGTTCCTCCGGTTTGATTTGCACGTCCTCGCCGAGACGAATACTGCGCTTAACAACTTCGCCTGGACCCACCAGGATGAGCGTCGCGTCACCGGAGCCGCTGGTCGCAAGGGTGAGCGATTCACCGGCGACAGCATTATGCGGAATCTTCAGGTCCGCGGCGCGCGCCCAATCTGAAGCAAACCAGCAGGTAAGAATCAGCAATGTAATTAACGCCACCTTACGCATGGATTAGTCCTGCCAGTCCCGGCTGTACTGATTTACGGTCACCCGATAGCTATGGACCTTAGCCGCCAGATCGTCGCTCAGGCTCACAGCGAACCCCTGCGGTGTTTGCGGCAGCAGAGCGTGGTCCACGTAGCCGTCGGAAACCCAAATCACTTTCCCGGAGTTGTCGTAAAACGTCGCCAGCACGTGCGGGATGTTCACGATCTGGCCGCTCTCGTTCAGCAGATCGCCCTGAAGAACGCTGCGTCCCTTTGCGTCTTTCTCGATGCGCTGGTGCATCACCCCAATCACCGGATCGGCAGAAGCAGGCACCAGCATGGAGTCAGGCTTCATGCGCGCCGACTGAACTTCCGTCAGCTTTATTCCGGGAAAATCAATGCGGTACGGCGAAATCTCTTTTGGTAAGAGAACGTGAGAAGTTCGGTCAAAGCTGCTCTCCGTCCCCAGGTCCTGGCCGTTTTTTCCCACTAGCGTGGCAGCCACAGAGACAAACGCCGGAACGGTGTCTTCATTTTCCACCTCGCCCATAATGCTGAGCCCCGACGCTTGCGAAACAGGATTCATGGAGAGGATCCGTACATGCGGGTTCTCCACGTTCTGTGAGCCCCAGTCATCGCCTGCTCCACGCCAGATCACGTCCCAGCGCAAGTAATTCACTGGGATAACTTGTGGCGGGACCGTGGGTGTTTTCTCGCCGGCCCAGACAATCTTCCATTGTCCGTTGTCCTTCACCACGTTGAGATCGCGCGTGTCATAGAAAGCGCCCACGGCGGTCGAATACTTCGTCTCGGTACGGACCGTGGCCTGGTTGTCATTCTCATGCAGCGGCCGCGTGGTGAAACTCTCAAGCGACGAATACGTGCGCAGGCTGCCATCGCGCCCGTTCAAATCCTTGACGAAGTCTTGCAGATCAACATTGCTGGAAGGCGAGATGTAGGAATACGCATCCTTCCAATCGTGTCCCTGCACGTTGGCAAGCATCGCCTGCACCGCGCCTTCAGGGCTGGAAGCCGGGGCCGTCGAGCTGGGATGGACCGCCCCAACCGCCAGCAAAGCAACAGTCAACAATCCGAAAATGACGGGCAATGCGAACTTCATTACCTGGCCTCCCTGAGTACGGGTTCCGATTCGGAAATTGGGAACTCATAGGTGTCTGCCCCACGGCGCCGTTTGTCCGGCAGCGCCAACGCCAGGATCAGGGCAAGCAGGCTACTGCCGAAGGGCAAAGTGCCCCACATGATCCCCTCGATCTCGGTCGGCTTCATGGACTGCTGGTACGGCATGGGGTGGGCCGGCGGAATTCCGTCTTTCACCCACAGCGTCACCGACCCGCGATCATAAGTCTCCGTCTTGCGCCAGCCGCCAAACGCAAGCAGCGGCTCGTAAAAGGTGTCGTGAACGAAAATCCACTTCAAGCCATACTGGTCAGCGTGCCTGAGCACCGCACGCAAAGATTCCATGCCGTTCGCCCCAAAGTACTTCGAGTTCGTGAGCTGCGCGGATCCATATTGTGTAAGTTCCGGCAGCAGGCGAGCGGAGTTGTAATCGCCGTCAACGCTGCTGGCAGTGGTATACGTGCTCACCTCATCGAATTTGTGCGAGCCGAAGCCAAGGGTGATGTAGCGGAACTTGTCGTGACCGTCGCGATTCAGAAAAGAGACGACTTCGGACACGTTGAAATCCGGATCATGGTTCTGAAAGTACACCGGCCAGGAAACAGCGAATCCGAAGGTGAGCGCCGCGAGAGCTCCGGTAACGAATGCCGCTTTTCGGCCATAGTGGTCAATCAGATCGCAGACCATCAAACCGATAATTGGAAGCGCCAGCACATGGGCGAGCAGGCTGAAACGCTCGAACGTAAGAACATCAAAGGCGCGCCCCAAAATCCATTTAGGCACCGGAGTGGTGCCGCCGAGCGCAAACAGCATGGCCACCCAGAAGCCCAGGAATAGCGGCCGCAACCGCGCCTCTTTCAGACCTTTGATGAAGATGTAAGGAATCGAAAGGATGATCGCGCCCCAGGGCACTATGAAATAGTTCATGCCCCAGATCGGCTGCAGAATGTAGTTATCGCGGCTGGCGTGCGGGATGGTCATCTGCTTGATCGGATTGATCAGGATTTCCATCCAGAATGGCATCAGCACTACGAAAACGCCTGCAATCGCAAGCACGGCAAAAATCACCGACCTGCTGATGACGCCACCCAGACTGGCATGGGCCGGTTCGCGATGCCGATCCATGATGGCCATCGCCAGCACTGGCAAGGCGAAGATGAAGCTGGCAAAAATCAGGGTTACGTGGTGAGCCGAAGCCGCGGCGAACAGCAGAACCAGTCCTTTCAGCAGCGATCGCCAATTCGCTTCCCGCGCCCACTCGTAGTAATACGGCAGAGCCAGCAAATAGAGCGGCGCTGCCCATGTAGTGGATAGCTGTCCGGCGTTGTACACCAGGAACGCCAGTGACCCGAGCAAGACACTGCCCAGGGCAGCGTAACTTGCCGCCCGTTCGTTCACCCAAATTTTGGCGTAACGGTACACGCCGATTGGCAGCAGAAGAATGGCGACGAACTGCACCAGCATGTAAGCCAGATTAAGTCCGATGACGTGCGAGAAGAGCGCCACCCACTGCTGCTCCATGGGCGGATAAGTAGTCTGGGAAAATCCCGTAAACTGCTTTGTGTTCCAGGGATTAAACCAGTGCTGGGCATAGTGGGAAGCGAAGAACTTATGCAGGTTGGCATCATAGCTGCCATTGGGCAACTGCATAAGAAGCAGCGGGCCGTGCACAATCAAGGCGAGAAGTAATATCCAGCTTAAGGGCACCGGCCGCTGCAACAACGGGACTTGCCGGGCCATGGAGATGGACGGGGAACTCATGAACGACCTCCGCAATCGCGACTGAACAAGAAGCTGTGGAACCAGCAGCAGTTTTGCTTCAGCACAGGTTCGATTCCAAAAATGGCGCTAAGGTTTTCCTTGTGGCATCCGCATTCTCATTGCCATGCGAATTCCCGCTGTTTCTCTACTGAACAAGGAATCCTCAAGCCCAAAAACAGCATCTCGATTCAACATGAGATGAGAGCTGCTGCCGGGTGTCTGCCTGGCGGACTCACGTATCATTTTTTGGAACCCGCACTTTACTTGACTACGGTGGTACCGGTGAAGAGAACCCTGCTCATTTTGGCTGTCATTGGTCCCGTTCTGCTGGCCGGCACGGGCCGGGCACAGACGTTTGAGATCAATGGCCAGTCGTCCCAGCAACCGCAGAAATCTCAGAAAGGCAAGAAGGGCAAGAGCGCGACGCCGTCCGCTGCCCGCCGCGGAGCTAATCAATCTTCCGAAGGACAGACCTGTGCGGCGCGGGAATCG
>JAICYU010000085.1 GCA_025934025.1 Terriglobales bacterium | reverse complement strand
CCCTGATGATCGCGCTATTTTTGTGATCGGCGAGAATCAGCGTGATCTGCGTAATCAGCGGTAAGCTTTCGTCCGGCAATTCAGAAGGTGAAGCTTTCTTCTTCCGCAATCAGCATCACTGGCGGACCGCCGGAGGAGATCTGCGCGGCATGGCCCAGGGTTTGCTTGCCGCCTTCAGACGCCGCACAGGCCTGGAGCGCCTGCATGGAAGGAAAGTGGACCTCCGCGATTCGATAATATTGCGGCGTGCCTTGCGGCGAGGCGATCATTTTGCTCGCAACCAGCTTGGTCTTGCCTGCGAGTTTCTCGACTGCCATAGGGACGTGCTCGGTCTGGTAGAGCTTCTCAAACGTATCCACGTCCTTTGGACGCGGATACATCACAATCAATTTAACTCCTGCCATGTCGTGCTCCTGGAGTTTCTGATTCAAGTTGCGCAAAAATTGTAATTGCTCATGGAAAAGACCGCCACCCAGCGCGGAAAGGTCCATTTCCGTTGGAACGCGAGCACTCCTGCCTGCGACAAAGCTGAAAAACCCTTCGCCGGCAAGAGTGCCCGCGTTCCAGCTCTCACTAAAACTCCCTCTGCAGCAACGCTGGAGAGGACGCATTCGCTAGATTCGTTCGGCTTCGCTCAGGATAGTCTCTTCGGCTTCGCGGTCGTACATCCCTCGCTCGAGATCCCCGAAGGATGACAGTTCGGAGTGTATAGATTGCGGCGTGAAGCATCAGGGCACGAGCTTCAGTTGCGTGCCGTTGGGCAGTCCTCGCGAAAGAGAAATTTATAAAACAAGCTCTAAGAAGACGGAAGCTTTCGACGGATAAGCCTAGGTGTAAAGCTCTCCGCCCTGCCCTTCATCCTGTCCAGGAATGATCAGACGATCCAACTCTAAAAATTGACGGATGACTTCGTCCGGGCACTGTTCCATTTCTTCCACGGTCCCTACAAAAATCGCGCGAGCCTCGTAGAGAAAGACAATTCGGTCCGCGAGTTTCTTGGCCAACCTCATGTCGTGCGTCACTACAATGCTGGTGAGCTTGAGCTGCTGCTTGAGTTTCTGTATGAGATCGCCGAGCAGAGTGGCCATGAGCGGGTCCACCATGGTGGTGGGCTCGTCGTACAGGATGCACTCCGGCTGCGCTGCCAGGGCGCGCGCGATGGCAACGCTGCGCTTCATCCCTGTGGAAAGATCTGAGGGGAGCAGATCGCGCATCGGCTTTACTCCAACCATATCGAGCAGGCCATCCACGATCTGATAGATCTGCTCCTCATCCAGGTCCTGCCGCTCGCGCAGAGGAAAGGCGACGTTCTCGCCTACGGTGAGCGAGTCAAACAGAGCGCCGTTCTGGAACACCATGGTGACTTTTTTGCGAATCTCCTCCAGTTGCTCCTCGTTGTAGTCGGTGATGTTCTCAAAGGCGACGATGACCCGGCCCGAGTCGGGCTTAAGGAAGCCCATGATGTGATGGAGAGAAACGGATTTTCCGACGCCGCTGCGCCCCAGAATGCAGAGTGTTTCTCCGGGAAAGACTTTGAAGCTGACGTCGTTGAGCACCTGGTTGTCGCCAAACGATTTGGAGACATGCTCGAAAGCGATATAGGGCTGCGGATGCTGAACGTGCTCGGTCATGATGTCCCCGAAGTCCGGCGTCGGCGGGCGCGCTCCAAATCTTCCGGCGTATTCAGATTCTCAAACATCTCGGGATTGAAAGCGAATCGGGCCAGTTCCGCTTCAGTAACAATGCAAGTTCCATCCTTCGGGAAGAGCGGCACAATTTTGAACGCGCCATCCTTCAAGGCGTTCTCTGCGATCGGCAGAAACTCGCTCGAATAAACGGCGCAGAGCGGCTGGGTATAGCCGCCAATTTCCGGGACAGTCACCACGGCGCCTGATTCCATTGCGCGCGTAGCCATGTAGCTGAGGAGCTGAGGAGATAAGAAAGGCGTATCCACGGCGATGATCAAGTTGAAGCGCGTGCGTGAGTGCGAAAGCGCGGCGTGGATCCCAGCCAACGGCCCGCAACCCGGGTAAAGATCTTCGATCACCTGCCCGTACCCGCTGTAAAGCTCTCGCGAACCCAGGATAGCGACCGGCCCTCGCGTGACGGAGCCCACGATTTCGATGGCATGTTGCAGCAGCGTGCGGCCGTTGAGCAGAAGAGCAGCCTTATCAGTCCCCATGCGCGAGCTTCTGCCGCCGGCCAGAACAAAACCGGTGAGCTCCGCCGCATGATTCCTATTCTCGGCCACGAGGAAATTGTAGCGGATGACCGCGGAGTTTCGACCCGGAAGCCAACTCTCATTGAAACTCCCCTTGCAGCAAGAAGGGAGCAGGCACTCGGCCTGCTCCATGCACTTGCGCAGTAAAGAGCTTATAGAACGCTGATGGTCTTCGATGCCTTGATGACTGCCCCGCTGCTGTCCCACGCCTGAAAGACGAGGTGATGAGTCCCCCTGGTCATGCTGAGCTGGGTATCCACCGAAGCAGCGTGAACGAAAAACTTGCTCACGTTGTCCACGTAAATCCGCATCGCAGTGATTGCGTGAGAACTGGACGCGGTTGCCGCAAGGTGAACTGAAGTGCTGGCCACCGTGCCCGTGGTTGGAGCGGTAATCTTCACCGAGCTAGTGACCGGTGTGGATGAAGACGAGCTCTTGAAGAATTCCGCCATGTCCGGAGCGGTATTGGCTTTGGCCGGGAAGTTTGCAGTGGTGCCCATCATCTCCAAAATGGTACGCAGAACGCTGGAGTGGTGATAGTTCTTCGTGGACTTGTAGCCGGTCTTCACCTGAGGCCCGATCAGGATAACGGGAATGTGGCCCCCGCAACCTGAGCTGACTGTAGCGCTGCAGCGGTTGTCGGTGCTCAGATCGGCTTCGTCCGCCCAGACGATGAGCAATCCATCGCCGCCAGGCTGGAACTCCGGCCGCGCCAGCAGCGGAGCGATGTGAGCCTTCAGCCAGCTATCGGCTGTCTGTAGACACGTGTTCAGGCCGTTCGGACAATTGTGAATGTCGTGCAGCAGGTTGGGAGTGATGAATCCGAAATTGGCCAGCGTTCCGTTGGCAATATCGGTGGCGAGCACGTTGGTGGACTCATGATCTTTGATCAACGTGCTGTGCGCCATATCTGTGTAATAAGGAAGCGGCGCATGACGCTTCACATACGAACCGGAGTAAAGCCCGGTGAACCCTGCAGAAGGCAAAGATTCCGCATAGGACTTGAACGTCATGCCATGGGTCAGCAGATGACGCTCAATGTTGTCCACGTTGAAAACCGTCGTGGTGTCATTGTTGCGCGTCAGATACTGGCCGGAAGTGAGAATCAGGTAGTTCTCCAGCGAGCCGTGCATGTCGGCGTAGAACTGGGTGGCCAGTCCGCCTTTGGCAATCAAGCTGTTGAAATACGGCATGTAAGGGCTGCCGACCATATGCTCGTAGCTATGGTTCTCTTCAGCCACAACATAAACGTGTTTGGAGCGCGGTACCTGCGCCACCGAAACGCCCGCCACGAGCGTCATCAGCGCAAGCAGAGTAAAAAACAGTTTCGAGTGTAAGCGATGCATGCGGCGAACTATGCCGCAGGCTCTAACACGAAAGAATCAGACAGGAAGCTTAAGGTGCACTAAGCAAAGTGCCGAAGGAGAGAGAGCTCCGAACCGAGCAGGTACTCAGTGAAAAAGCAGAAACTCAGGTTTTCAGGGTAGAAGGATTAAGGTGGAAAAACTCGCGTTTATCGTAATACGAATGAGCCATGCTGGACCGTGCATATCGTAGTACGAACGAATCACACGGCAGGAAACGAGGACTAATGCGCGGGCGTACGAACGAATCACACGGCAGGAAACGAGGACTAATGCGCGGCAGCTTCCTTGTACAGGTCGGCTCCCGTCCCGGCCAGCCGTGAAAACACAACCAGGCGTTTGGGCGCGGGGCCAATGTAGTAAGTCGGATAGCAGGTGATCAGCGTGAGCTGCGCATCTGCGGTGGGACGAATGACGCTTACGTCCTCAGGATAGACGATCTTTTTTCCGGTTACCTCAAAGCGGAACACCTGCCCTGCGCGGCGGACCACGATCTCGTCGCCTTTGTTCAACTCGTAAATGTGGCGGAAGAAAGTGTCGCGATGACCGGTGATGACGGCGTTCCCAACTTCGCCCGGCATCGCTGTCTCTTTCATGTGCCCTGGACCTTCAGAGAGCTGTTTGCGGGAGGCGCCTTCCACAACAATGGCGTCCAAGCCGATTTTCTTGACGATCACACGAGTCAGCATGTCCTGCGGCGAGAGCGCGGCATGGCCAGGAACATTGGCCGTGGCGGCCTGGTGCTCCCACTCGCGCGCGAGCTGTTCCTGCGTGTGGTACATCCCCCAGTACTGGCTTGCCACATAGAACAGCAGCACCACCCCCAGCACCATTAGCACCGGCGGAATCAGCTTCCTGGGAGTTGGGCGTTTCTGGCGCAGGCGGGAGATGCCGCTGCGCAGATTCTCTCGCGAAGAAGAGATCAGTTCATGCCAGGAACGCATGAAACTTTAGATGCAGAATTGCCCATTACCGGCGTCGCGTGATGCGGGCCGACGCCAGGCCGCCCAGCACCACACCCGCGCCAATGCAGGAGAGCAATGGGGCGGCTGCTGCACCGCGGACCTCAGGCGTTGCGGTCACAACCAGATGACGGGCGCTCCGAGCGAAACTCTTTTGGTCTGCGGCGCCTTGGCCGCTGAGCGATGCGGTCTTCAACGCCGGATCAATCCGTCGCGGAACCGATGTCTGAGGCGGCTGGACATTCGGTTGCGGAGCCTGCGGTGCGCTGTGCGACGGAGTCTGACGTCCCTGCGCGACGATGGTGAACTCCACCTGCGTGCGGCTTCCGGCAATGGCGATGCCGTTGGCGTCCACCAGATCCACGATGACCGTATGCTTGCCCGGTTGCAGACCGGTAAACGTGGTTTCGGTGTCCTGAGTCTGTACCGGATCACGGGCATCCAGCCGTACGACGAAGTTCGCCGAAGGCGGAACCGGTGTGTTCTGTGCCGGCTGCACCTGATAGCGCACTTGCACGCCATCCTGCTGGAGAGTTGCTCCTGGTTGCGGCGAGACAATGCGAACGCTTGGAGGCGCGGCATTGTTGGCCACCACGCCTTGTGATTCGCTCGAACGCACCGCCCTCTCTGCTGTAAATCCGAGAGATAACGTGCAGAAAATCGTCAGAATCGTGAGAGTAAAGTTTTTCATGCCCGGCCCGAAAAACCGCTGAATTTAGTTGAGCCAATAGCCGCTGAGCTGCCTAATTTGAGTATTCCGATTCCACTCTTAGTCCTTGACTACGGCCTCCTAGATCCTTGGCCGCTACGCAAATCAACCAGTAGCTGGTCTCTCTAATTTCTCTCGAAAGAACCCTCGCAAGGAGTGCTCTCGGTGGGAACTGCTTACCCTTTTCAGTGCAATCAGATGGCCACGCCTGCCGGTTCAGATAGACTGAAGCGAATGTCTCTGACCCGGCCGATCCTTGTGGGATACATCTCTCTGTGCTTGATCTGGGGCAGCACATGGCTCGCGATACGTGTCGTGGTGCGCGATGTTCCCCCAGTGGAAGCAGCCGCGCTGCGGTTCATCGCCGGAGCCGTGCTGCTGTTGGCCCTGGCGGCAATACAAAAGCGGAGATGGCCGCGAGATCGCGCGCAGTGGAATGCGATTCTCACCCTGAGTCTTACCATCATGGCCATTCCTTACGGCCTGCTGTTCTGGGCGGAGCAGGTTGTGACTTCTTCCATGACGGCGGTCCTGTTTTCCGCATTGCCGCTGGTGGTGGCGTTGCTCACGCCGCTGATGATGAAGAGCAAAGTTCCGCGCCAGGCGGTCTTTGCCATGCTGGTGGCGTTTGGCGGATTGCTGGTGCTCTTCTACACCGGCCTGAGCACCAGCCGGCGATCGCTGCTGGCCGGACTAGCAATTCTCGCGGCCATGCTCTTGAGCTCATGGTCAGTGGTCTATGCCAAGCAGCGCCTGCGCGAAGTGGATTCCGTCGTAGGAACAGGGTTGCAACTCGGGTTCGGATCGCTCGCGCTGTTGTGGGGTACGTGGGCGCTCGAAGCTCATCGCCACGCCAACTGGACGCGAGAAGCTCTTCTGGCGCTGCTATTCCTGGCAGTGTTTGGCTCTTGCGTTGCGTTTGTGGTCTATTACTGGCTGATCAAAAAGATGCAGCCTTACCAGGTTTCAACCATTAGTCTTGTGACGCCCCTAATAGCACTGATGGAAGGCGCGCTGCTGCTGCGTGAAGCTGTGCCGTTGCTGATGTTGCTGGCGATGGCCCTTGTTTTGGGTTCAGTGGCGGCCGTGCTGCGTGCCTCGCCGGAAATGGAACAGCCAGATGGAAGAGTGCTGATGATTCAGGGCCGGCCGGAATGACCGCTGAGACCACGCTCCTACTGGTGCTGCTGGGACTGCTGGCCGGCGGCTTCGGAGCATTAGCCGGCGTGGGCGGCGGCATCATTATTACTCCATTGCTTGCCATTTATTTTGGACTGCCCATGCACCAAGCCATCGGGGTGAGCCTGGTGTGCGTGATCGCTACTTCCACGGCCACTTCTTCGCTGTATGTCGAACGCCATATCACTGATATCCGGCTGGGCATGACGCTGGAACTGGCCACCACGTTCGGCGCGATGATTGCCGCTCTGGTGGCGCAGCACATCAATCGTCGTACGCTGGCGCTTCTGTTTGCTTGTTTTCTTCTCTACAGTTGTCTCTCCATGGCGCGCAAAGCCTGGAGCAAGCGAACGCAGGAGAAGGAAGAAGAAGTCCTGCCGGACTACCAACCGCAAAACTATCCGCTCGGCATGGGCGCGGCGCTGATAGCCGGCGGCTTCTCCGGACTGCTGGGCATCGGCGGCGGTCCGGTGAAAGTGCCAGTGATGTATCTGTTTATGAAAGTGCCGCTGCGTGTGGCTACGGCGACCAGCAATTTCATGATCGGCGTGACTGCGGCGACCAGCGCTTATGTTTACTGGGGCCGCGGAGACGTAGCCATTGCCGTGGCGGCGCCGCTGGTGGCAGGAGTGTTTGCCGGATCGCTGGCGGGGGCGCGCTTCTCAGCGCGGGTGAAGCCGCTCTACATTCTTCTGCTGCTGGTGGCCGTAACAGGATGGCTCGCCGCAGAGATGATTTTGAAGCTGCTGAGCCGAGGTTTCCGGTGAACCGTGACGTCGCTGCTGACCACTTGCTGGCCCTTACGCTCAAAGCCGGCGCTTACACTGCGTTTGCGCTGATTGTGGCAGGCCTCATGTGCTCCGCGATCTCGGCGCCCGCCGCAGAGATCGTCACCAAGATTGGCGTGCTGGTGCTGCTGGCCACCCCGGCATTGCGCATTGTGGTGGCTGCGATACAATTCCTGCGCGAGCGCGATACCAAATTTGTTTTGATCTCACTTGGCGTGCTCTGTGTGGTGGCGCTGGCGTTTTTTCTAGGCGTGGAAGTGTGACGTTCGCGCTGATGAACGCTGACCAACGCTGATGAGGCCGACTGTGAAAAAAATCGCATTGCTGTGGGCGCTTCTCGTGCTGGCCGCGGGCTCTGCCTGCGCGCAGAAGCTTCCGCCGGTTTCCACCTTCTCGATTGTCGCCATTGATGCTGCTAACGGCGATCTTGGCGTCGCGGTCGCATCACGATATTTTTCCGTGGGCTCGGTGGTCCCGTGGGCCATGGCCGATGTCGGAGCCGTGGCAACGCAAGCCAACGTGAACGTCGGCTACGGACAGCAGGCGCTCGATCTGCTGCGCCAGGGCCTGACCGCACAGCAGGCGCTCAAGAAGATTTTGGCCGACGATACCTTCGAAGGCAAAGATGGCCGGCAAGTCGCGATCGTAGATGCCAAAGGCAACGTCGCAGCTTTCACCGGCCCCAATGCTCCCAAGTGGGCGGGTGACCGGCAGGGAAAGACGTGGTCGGCGCAGGGCAACATCCTCGTCGGCCCGCAGGTGCCGGAGGCGATGGGCAAAGCCTTTGAAAGCACGCAGGGCGAGCTGGCGGAAAAATTGTATGCGGCGCTCAAGGCCGGAGATGCCGCTGGTGGCGACGCGCGAGGACGTCAATCGGCTTCCATGCTGGTGGTGCGCAAGCGCGGCGGCCGCAACATCAATAACGACCGCTACGTCTACATCAACGTGGACGACAATCCCGATCCGTTTAAGGAACTGCGCCGTCTGCTGGATCTCAACCTGGCTTACAACTATGAAGACCAATCGTTCAAGGCGCTTGAAGCCAAGCCGGTGGACCTGAAGAAAGCGCAGGCCGCCGCCCAGAAAGCCGCCGGATACGCTCCCAACAACTTTGGCACGCGCATGAGCCTGGCGTTCCTGAACTACGCAGCCGGAGAAAAGCAGGCTGCCCTCGACGAATTTGCCCGCGCCCGCGCCCTCAAGCCGGAAGCGTTCGACAAAGCATGGAAGGAAGAGGTGAACTACGGTCCCTTCAATCCCATGCTGGCCGACAAAGAGTTCGTGCAAAAGCTCTTTCCCAACGGACCACCGCAGTAGCCGAAAAATGAAAAACCTTACCGCTGATGAACGCTGATCACGCGGACCAGAAGCTACTCCGCTAACGTCACAACTGCTGTCGCGCTTTAGCGGAAAGGTTGCGGTGTGGGCGAAGGCGTAGGAGTGGGCGTCGCCGTCAGTGATTCCGTGCCCGACTCTCCCGGGGTAGGCGAAGCGGTTGGGCTTGGAGTTACCTCGGGCGTTGGCGTATCGCTGGGACTCGGCGTCGCGGTAGGGCTCGGCGTAGGGCTGGGAGTCGGCGTGACGTTCGATGGCGTCAGCGTGGAAGGCGTGGGCGTGGCCGTAGGCGATGGGCTGGCGGTTTGCTGGAGCGCAGCCGGCGACTGGATGAACACGAACAAACAAAGAAGAAGTGCTGCGGTGAGATATCCACGCATGATCAACTCCTGAAATTAAAGGTGTACTGCGGCTTCGATTCGCTGAGTAAAGCTGGGGTTGTTCTTGAAGAAATTGCCAAAATCGCCGCAATTGCCAAGGATTGAAGATTGAAAACCAAAAGCGTCGTCGTTTGATAAACGCTGATTGAACAAATTAAGCCCTCCTCTGATCTGCGCGAATCAGTTGGATCAGTGTTATCAGCGGTAAGGTTTTCGATCTTGCGTTTTCGGCTGCTTTCGTGACGGAAGAAAGTGGTGGCGATGATCCTGGCCGGCCCTGCTGGGCCCGCGCAAGTGGCGGCTGGAAATCGGGGGCGTCGAGTTCAGAAGAGCAGGTTCGCCGCAGATTGACGCAGAGGAACGCAGATCACTGGAATTGCCAAAATTGCGCCTTTTGCGGGTGGCCCGGATATCACAGTCCGAGTTGGAGCGGAAACGGAGCTCACCGAACACGATAAGCCGGCCAAGACATTCGGCGTAGAAGTTTGGTGCGGGTAGCGCGTCCCCTTTATACCGGTATTGTCACTGCAGAAAGCATCACGATACTGAATGGAAAACCCCTCCGGAAGCGCAAGTAGGCTCGCATACCGTGCGCGATGGCGCGCTTCGCGGGCTGCGCGCGCGCCACAGGCGTGAGGGCCCAGCCTGTGCCGCCCCGCCTGGGCTGCCCGCCAGACGGGCTATCCGCACCGATCCCATGACGGCGTTGCGGTGTGAGTAGCGCCTTGCGATTGTCTGTCGTTTCATTCTGATGCCCATCCCTGCAGAGAGTAACCATTAGAGTTTTTAATGTTCTCCTTACATATCTTTAATCTCCTCGGGAGATGCTTCTCTCCACACGTTTTATGGCCGGACAAGCAGGCAATTGCGCCAGTCGGGTGACGACTGACTGACGATTTCGCCGAGCCCGGCCCTTGATGTTTCATTTCGGCCATGGGGACGAAATCCCTTCCGGGAAGTTTTTCCAAAAACCAGGCACTTCGGGCAAACGCGCCGGCGACGGTGTGAGGACGCGCGCCTGTCCCTGATTGCTGCGGTTTTGTACACAGCTTTTTGGAAGGTGAGGAACGATGTACACCGCGCACGCTTTTAAATCTGCTCCAGCCATTCTCCACAAACAAAGGTTTCTAGCCCGCGTTTTCTGGCGCTTCGCATTCCTGATGCTCGCTCCGGCATTGCTCCTGCCGATGGCTGCGCAGGCGCAGACGAACTACGTTTACGTCTCGAATCAGTCTGCGGCAGGCAACACCATCTCGGGTTTTTCTGTGGACCATGCGGGTCTGTTGACCTCGCTGGGCACGCCTTTCGCGACGGGCGGAACGGGTGCAGCGGTGTCGTGCTCCGGCGTAGATCGCATTGTGGTGAACGGGACCACCAATCTGCTGTTTGTGGCGAACACCGGCGATCAGACCATCAGCGTGATGAGGATTGCTCCTGCGACGGGCGTTTTGACCGCAGTCGCAGGATCTCCTTTTGCCAGCGGGCTTACGCTTGATAGCTGCGCCGGCATTTCATTGGCTTCCACACCGGATGGCAAGTTCCTGATGGCCGGGGCCAACGGCCAGATCAACACCTTCAGCGTTGCGTCAACGGGCGCGCTGAGCCTGGTTTCGACCGTTTCGGGCTTGCTCACGCCTTCAGTCAGTCTCAAGATTTCAGGCAACGGTCAGTTCCTGGCGGCTTCGAACCAGAACAGCGTTTCCGTGTTTACCATCAACCTCAATGGATCGCTTACCGCGGTTGCCGGATCGCCCTTTGCCAAGCAGAGCACGGGTCTGCTCTCTGGTCTCGAGTTCAGTTGCAACGGCACGCTGCTGTATGGCAGCGAGGGCGGTGCAGCCAGCACGATTGCTGATGCCTGGAGTGTGGCGCCCACAGGAGCGCTCACGCCGCTTTTAGCGAGCCCGTTTACCGCAACTGGATCGGATTCGAACGTTATCTATCTCACGCCCGACAACACCGTGCTCTTCCAGAGCAATCAGGGCAGCAACAATCTGAACTCATTTACGGTGAATGCTGACGGCAGCCTGACCAGCATCGGACTGTTCAGCGGAACTACGGGAGAGCCCGCAGGCCTGGCCAGCGATAACTCCGGTCTGTTCCTGTATGCGGCCGACGATGCCTTTGGTCTGGCCGTCTTCAACATCTTCCCCAGCGCAATCCCGACGTTGGCAGCCGCGCAAGCCATTACCCCTGCGGGGCAGATTCAGGGAATCGCCGCGTATCCGCCCAAGAGCTGCGCTCAAGCCGATTTCACGATTGCGCAGACTGCATCGCCTAATCCTGTAGTTGCGGGCAGCCAGGTTACCTACACGATTACGATCACAAATCATGGGCCGACCGCTGCATCGGTAGCAGTGAATGATCTGCTGCCACGGACGCAAGAGACCTTTGGCGGTTGCATCGCCGGACCGGGCGGCACCTGCGATAAAGGCGCAGGGCTAAACCGCACCATTACCTTTGCATCGCTGGCCAGCGGACAATCGGGAACCGTCACGTTGCTCGCCGCCACGCCAGCCACTCTGCTGAACGGCGATATCATCAACAACACGGCGCTGGTGAGTAACGCCTCAACGGTTGATCCCAACCCGGCGGATAACTCTGCCACAACTTCCGTGATCGTTTCTGCGCCAGCTTCGGCCAGCAAACTTGCGGTTGCCAATGCTACCGGCACTTATTTCGGCACAACCAACCTTTCGGCCACTCTCACTCGCGTTCTGAACGGCTCGCCCGTGGCGGGTCGTACAGTGACGTTCTCACTCAATGGCGTCGCGGTTGGCACCTCGGTGACCAACGCCGCCGGCGTCGCCACTCTCTCCAATGTGAGCCTGGTGCTTGGCGGTATTCCGATCACTGCCGGAACGAATTCGGCCTCAGTCAGCTTTGCTGGAGACGATCAGTTTGCCACCAGCACTGGCTCGGCGCCGTTGACCGTCAATAAAGCGGTCTTAGCCGTCAACGCGCAGAACGCATCACGGCTCTTTGGCGATCCCAATCCTGCCTTTACTTACGTTATTACCGGGTTCCTGAACAACGAGACGGTTGCGGTGGTGGGCGGCGCCGCAAACTGCACCAGTTCCGCCAATGCCAATGCCAATGTTGGCACGGCGCCGATTACGTGCGCGATCGGCACGCTGGCCGCAACCAACTATTCGTTTGTCTTTGTTCCGGCAACGCTGACCATCAATCCGTCACCATTGGTGCTGAAAGCCAATGACGTAAGCCGGTTGTACGGCGATCCTAATCCTGCCCTGACCGGCACCGTTGTGGGATTGAAGTCGGGCGACGTGGCTTCCGCTTCTTTCTCTACCAGCGCTGTTATTACCAGCCCAGTTGGGGTGTATCCGATCATCGGCACCGTGATTCCGGGCGGCGGGTTCCTGATCAGCAATTATGTGGTCACGTCCAGTGGAAATGTAACGATTACGCCTGCGCCGCTGACTGCAACCGCCAACAATGCGACACGAGTTTACGGCGATCCTAACCCGGCATTCACAGGGACCGTGACCGGAGCGAAGAACGGCGATGTGATTACGGCAACGTTCACAAGCACGGCCGCTCCCACCAGCCCGATCGGCACATATCCGATTACAGCAACCTTGACTGGCCCGATTGCGACCAATTACACGGTCACCACCAACAGCGGAACTCTCACCGTTACGCAGGCGCCGCTGAGCGTGGCGGCAGCCAATGCCGGCAGGCTCTATGGTGATGCGAATCCAGCCTTCACCGGCACGATTACTGGAATCAAGAACGCCGATCCGATCACGGCGACTTATGCCAGCGCTGCGACACCTGCGAGTCTGGTGGGAACGGCTTTGATCACTCCCACGCTGGTGGACCCGGCAGGCAAGCTCGGCAACTACAGCGTGACTTCGAGCAACGGAACGTTGACCATCAATCCAGCCCCCTTGTCCGTCGCCGCTGCGAACGCCAGCCGCCTCTATGGTGATCCGAATCCGCTGTTCACCGGGACCATCACCGGCCT
Source organism: Terriglobales bacterium (assembly GCA_025934025.1). GTDB lineage: Bacteria > Acidobacteriota > Terriglobia > Terriglobales > Acidobacteriaceae > Angelobacter. The sequence goes on along the minus strand of JAICYU010000085.1, from coordinate 459 downwards.
CAAGAATGGCGATGCGATCACGGCCACATTCTCGAGTGTTGCCGATCCCACCAGTCCGGTCGGCAGCTTTGCCATCGTACCCGCGCTGGCGGACCCCAACGGCAAGCTCCCGAACTACACGGTCACGCCCGGCAACGGCACGCTGACGATCAATCCTGCGCAATTAAACGTGGCCGTCGCGAATGCCAGCCGGCTCTATGGTGACCCGAATCCGGCCTTCACTGGCACGATCACTGGCATCAAGAACGCCGACAATATCACCGCAACCTTCGCAAGCACGGCTACTGCGGCCAGCGCGGTCGGAAGCTATCCGATTACAGCTACCCTGGTGGATCCGGCCAACAAGCTGGGCAACTACATCGTCACCTCAACTCCTGGCACGCTGACCGTTGGACCTGCGACTCTTACGGTTGCCAGCGGCAACGCGAGCCGTGTTTATGGCGATCCGAATCCGGCTTT
>JAICYU010000292.1 GCA_025934025.1 Terriglobales bacterium | reverse complement strand
GACCAGTTCACCCGTCAGGCCGTGCCCTTTTCGCAATCGCCCAGTGTAAGCAATCAGAAAGCGCTCGAATTGATTGTGCACTCGGCCGACGCCGGGCCGGAAGACACCGTTCTGGATGTCGGCTGCGGGCCCGGATTGCTGGCGTGCGCCTTCGCCCGCGTGGTTCGCCACGTTACAGGCATAGACCTCACTCCCGCCATGCTCGAACAGGCGCGCAACGCCGCCCATGACCAGAGACTCACGAACGTGAGCTGGCAACAGGGTGACGTAACGCAATTGCCTTATCCTAATGCTCATTTTTCCATCGTCAGCTCGCGCTTCGTGTTTCATCACCTTGAGCAACCGTTGATCGTCCTCAAGGAGATGGTTCGCGTCTGCAAACCCGCTGGTCGCATCGTTGTCGCCGATATGGCGCCCGCGCCAGAGAAGGCGGGCGCCCTGAACGCGGAAGAGCGCCTGCGCGATCCCTCGCATGTCCGTGCCTTGACGGAAAAAGAGCTGCGCGAACTTTTTGCCGATGCAGGCTTGCCCGAGCCTGCTATCGGCCACTATCGCGTTGAGTGTGATCTTGACGATCTGCTCTCACGCTCGTTTCCCAATCCCGGCGACGAGCCAAAGATCCGCAAAATATTTGCCGATTCAATCCCGGAAAACACCATGGATCTGAACACGCGCAGCGGGGAAGGGAAGATTTATTACAGCTTCCCTGTTGCGGTACTTGTGTCCCGAAAGCTCTAACCCAATTGTGCCGCCGTTCACCCATGAATCTTCCCGCTGACAGAAGCATCACATGAGCTGATGCATGTTGCTGAATTGTGGCGTTATCCCGTCAAAAGTCTCAAAGGCGAACAGATTCAAGAAGCGCAGATTACTTCTAATGGCATTCCCGGCGATCGCGAAATCGTGGTGCTCAACAGCGCGGGTCGCATCATCACATCACGCACCCGGCCCAAACTGCTGCGCCTAAACGGTAATCTTGGCCCTGACGGAATTCCCACCATCAACGGCCTCAAGTGGGACTCTACTGAAGCTGGTGAGCTTGTCAATCAAGCAGTCGGTGAAGATGTTCGGCTCATGCGAGTTCCGCAGCCGCAAGCCTTTGATGTACTGCCGTTGCTGATCGCCACAGACGGAGCAACGCAATTCCTCAACATTGATCACCGTCGCCTGCGGCCTAATATTCTGTTGGCAAACGTTAACGGCCTTAATGAGCGCGACTGGCCCGGCCGGATTATCACAATCGGTGACCTCCGAATTCAAGCGGTGAAACTGCGGGCACGCTGCGTGATGACTACATTCGATCCCGACACGCAGGAGCAAGACAAATCGGTGCTGATAAAAATCATTCGCGATCTTGACGGCACAACCGCGCTTGATTGCTCTGTGATTCAGCCCGGAGTGGTTCGTCTGGGCGACGTGGTTGAGATAATTTAGTGCGAACCCGGCCGGCCTCAATCGTAGTGCTTCATTTTTGACCAGGCATCGCTCAAGTCCAATTTGAGCCCGCGGCACAGAAAGATGTGGAACCACTCGTCTCGCCTTGCGTATGGTTCCTGCACTGCGCCCATATCCTGAACCGTCTGGAAGTGCTCGCGATCTCCCCGCCCGCTGCTGCGCAACACAATCACGATCTCACCCGTGTAGTTGCGCGGGCCCCAGATCCAGTACTGATTGTGAGGGCTGATGGCTTTGGGCAAGCCGTACTTTGGACCGAAGAAATCAACCGCTGCAGCTTCACCCCAGCCGTTGGAAAATATGGCTGTTTTGGTTTGTTCTTCAGGCGGCAAGCTGTGATAGACGCGCGCCACCTGCTGTACCATCGGTTCCCAGCCGAATTCGTCGGCGAAATACTGTGGCAGCGGCCCGTTGTTCTGGTGCTCAGCGCTGGCCGGTGTAATCCCGAGCTTCTTCTGGTAGGCCAGATATCCTTCCGGTGAAAGCAGCGGCATGGTCAAAGGAGCCAGCATTGCCAACGCAATCATTACCAGCACAGGGTAAGCAACACGCGTCCAGAGCAGCCGGGGACGGCAACTGGTCACGCGCTCAAATGCCACTGCACCCGCCGCGAATAACATCGGGTAGATTGGCGCAACGTAGTAGTTTTTGCCTTTGAGCACAATAAATAGACCGAGAGTAACCACAAACGTCCAGCCAAAGATCCGGTAACGCTTCGCTCCGGGCGCCACCAGCAGCCAGATCAATCCTCCCAGCCAGAGCGGAAACAAGATGGGATTCATGTTGGCCGCCTGGTCAAGAATGAACGCGACTGGCCCGCGAGCGACGTCGCGGCCACTCGTACGCACATTGTGCATCAACTCCAGAAAGGGATAATGGTTGTGAATCTGCCAGAGCAGATTCGGCAGGGCAATGAGCGCGCACGCCAGAGCGCCAAGCCACAGATACCGACTTTTTAGAATGCGTCTCTGTGGAGTTAGCAGCGCTCCGGCGAAAACTCCTGCCAGCAGGAAAGCAATGGAGTACTTGGTCTCAAACCCCACTCCGGCCAGTACGCCGAACCCCAGCCAGTATTTGCCTTCTCCCGTGTTGATCGCCCTCAGCACACACCAGACGCAACCCATCCAGATCAGCGGCTCGAACGCGTTGTTCGTTAGCCAATGGTTGAGTATCAGGTAGAACGGAACCGGCAGAATGGCCAGTGCGGCCAGCGCCTGCGCCAAGCGCCCCCCGCCCATTTCGCGCGCCAGCTTGCCCGTGAGCCATACCAGTGCCGCACCCGCGAGCGCGGGAAAGAGTCGCAGCCCGAGCAACCAGTGTCCAAAGAGATGGCGGGCGATCCAGGCAACCAGGACTGTGCCGGGAGGGTGGTCCACATAACCCCAGGCCATGTGTTCTGAGCAGGCGAAATAATACATTTCGTCGCGAAAGATTCCGTAGCGGGTCGCGGTAAGCAGGTGCGCCAGAAGCTTGGCTGCTGCAATGTACAGGACGAGAGCCGGACCGGAGATGAATCGGCGTTCTGCATGCTCCTGCGGCATGGGCGACTGGATTGGTGTGGTCATAGCAGAGGAATACTACTTAGGGCAGCGCACGACCGCGGAATAGCATGGATTCTTGTGGGCAGGAAACCGAGCATCAGAGTGTAACCCACTCCAACTCAGGCCAGACGTTTCAGCAGCCCTTCCACCACCATGTTCCAGCTATGCCACTCGTCGGAGTCTTCCCATTGATCGCGCAGCTCAGAGTGGGCCTGGACTTTCTTGACGGCAGTAATCGCCTTTTTGCTCAGGGTTTTGATCTTGTTCACGTCCGCCGTGTCCTGATTGCCCAGCCACTTACGCGCCTCATCAGGGAGATCAGGCGCCGGCTTGCCTTTGGCCGCGGCCACCATTTCCGCGGCTGCCAGGGCGATGCAGCAGTCCGCCTGCTCGTGGAATTCGCCTTTGATGATGGTGTCAAAGGCTTCCGCCAGCAGCTCAGCGCCGTATGTCTCTTCCAGATCGTAGAGCCAGTCGGTGGCTTCATCATTGCCGAAAGTGCCGGTTTCAAGCACGCTCATGGTAAATCTCCTACGGATTCAAAATCACTTTGCCGAACTGTT
>JAICYU010000089.1 GCA_025934025.1 Terriglobales bacterium | reverse complement strand
GAGCAGTCCGGCGATCCAGAAGATGCGGCCACGGGTTGAGGACGATAACGTAATTACCGACGCGAAGAGATAGACCACGGCGATCCGCTGCAAAACGCCGGGATAGCGCATGTGGGCGAAATCCACCCACGGCAGAATGCGGATGGCGTAGCCGATGAGCAGGATCAGCGCGCTGCGCTGGACTACGTGCTTCAGGAGCCGCCGCCGCGAATCGCCACGAGCGCGCCGCGCTGCAAACGATAGCACCATGGACGTGCCGACAATAAAAAGAAAGAACGGAAAGATCAGGTCGGTGGGCGTCCATCCGTTGGCAGTCACCCACCATTTGCCAGCATACCAGCCGGTCGTGTGGGCGCTGGCCAGTTCGTCGGCGTGTCCAAGCGGCCAATAGAACGTCTCTGATCCGGGATTGTTCACTAGGATCATGCCCGCAATGGTTAGCCCACGAAAGACGTCCAAGGATTCCAGCCGGCTGCGGCCCGCGCGCGCGGGTGTGTCGGCGCTTAGCGCTGGTTTAGGCGGGGCGACGGTCGGATGGGTGGTGGCCATTGCACGCCATTGTGCTTCCGGAAGAGAGCAAAGTAAACAATCGAGCGGGCATGTACGAGGAAAACCTTACCGCTGATCCACGCTGATGACACGGATCGGAGAGGAGCTGGACCGCAAACTTCCTGAAAGAAGCCTGCAAACAGGGTTACGAGTTTGAAAGCGTTGCCGGGTTGGGTCGTCACAGGGTGGGTTTCCATGTTGGGGTATAATCTGTGCCCTTATGTTCAGCTTTCTGCTATTTACCCTGCTACTCGCTTCCCCTGCTCACTACCAGACCGTCACCCTGACCGACATCCATCCCTATGTGGACAAAAGCCTCGTCGGGAGTAATGGAAGCGTGGTCACAGTCGAGCACGATATGTACGAGATCACGATCCGCACCGGCGATATGGATGTCACCGGCGAATACGAGAAGCGCTGGAAGTGGAGCTACGACCCGGCGGATCTGGTAATCGGAAAGCCGCTTTCAGTCCGAATCGAGTCCAAGGACTTCTTCATCAAGCGCGACGGCCAAAAAGACCTTAAGGTTCACATCGTGCGTCGAAAAGCATTGCAGGCTGCCCAGAAGTGACCAGCGGATTGGATGCGGCTGAACAACAGGGGAGGCAACTGGCCGGGAGACTTGTTCCGATAGCGAACCTCGCAGGCGATGGTGAGGAGGACACGCGGCTTCTGCGAGGAATGGCCGAAGAAGCGCGAGTCTTTCTCGCGTCATTTTCCTGGTGCGAAGAAACCCATGATGCCTACTTCGCAGGCGGTGTGGGAGGGATTTTCGCGATTCTTCTCTTCCATATTCTTCCGGCGCGTCCTGAAGTGGATCCGTGGATGTGGGTGATGGTCGGGGATATTCCGCCCGCTTACCTGCCGATCAGCGACGCCTCATCACCTCGCGAGGCGTTCGAAACCTACATCGGTGGAATGCGTCGCTGGGTGAAGGCGGCTCGGAGCGGAGACAAGAAAGCCGCAAGCGCCGCGGATGTGCCTCCGGTAAGCGTTCCGCCGACTCCAGAGTGGGCTGAGAAACTGCAAGTAAGGCTGGACAGCCTCAAGGAGATAATTAGGCCGTTTTTGGTGGAGTGAAGAGCGGGGACGTGCCATCTGTTCCCTAATTGCCCCGCGGGAAGAGCGCGCGGCGTCGAATCTGATCCGGCATTACGATCCTCCGCCAACAACTAGTCTCAATGAGTGGCAGCAAGAAACTCCGCCATCTCGACTTCGAATGCCCGAAAGGCTTCAAGCTGGCGTAACGCGGAAAAGTCGTCGATGAGCTCAGAAATTCGAGCGCGCGCTAGTGACAAAGACAATTTTCGAAGGCGCCGACCATTCAACTCAGAAGCTTTGCGAAGCAGGTCGAACAGAAGTGCTTTAGGGTCAGGAATCTCTTCGAGCTCGCCTATTGCTGGCAAATCCAGCTGCACTCGCCCGTGAGGATTACCGGCAGCTTCGCGTATTGCTTGTTCCCTGAATAAGAGCCACGCCTCTTGCATCCTGATTGGGATCACGCAAATGTGCGGGACTTCAATGCCTTGCTGCTTCACTCTTTGAATTGCCGTTTCAATTTCCTGCTTTCTAACTTGCAAGGCCTCACGCTCTGCATCACGGTGGACGAACAGCATCTCACAGGGATAAAGGTCAACCGCTTTGGCTATGCGATCAACCAGGCCCGTGGGCGGGTTCAAAAGATGCCGGAAGTCTGCCCACCGGGGCTGCAAATCGACAGTGACCCCGGCCGCTCGCAACGTCCAAACAATAATAGGAATTAAAGCTCGGTCTGAAGAGCCATCTGAGACAAGAGTGAACCTCATGTTTTATGCGAGGCTCCAAACAGTTCCAACTGCAATTCGGGATTATCAATCACCCGTCGCGCGCCGGCCTCTGAGGGCGCATGGAACCAGCCATTTTCTGGAGAGCGGGGCACAGGTGATAAATAAGCCAACAGCCTGCCCTTGGGTACCACTTCAGCATCGTTAAGCTCAGACCTCCAGGTATTAGGCAAGCAGCTAAAGCTGACTTTCTCAAACGCTGTTCCATTTTGTTGAACCTGCTTGGTCTCTGCGACAAGCAACGATTCTTCAGGTACCTGAGCTACGACTGATGGTGAGTGCGTGTTTATAATTACTTGGCGCAGCGGATTGTCAAGGCTGTTTTGTTCAGTTACATCGACAGCAATATCCTGCAGCAGGCGCAGAATGGCAGGAATGCGCGCTGGGTGAATACCGTTCTCGGGTTCTTCTAGACACAGGACACCTTGAAACTCGGGATCGAGTTCGAGCACTGCAAGCGCCAGGAACCGCAGCGTGCCGTCAGAAAGTGCTCTTGCCGGGTGAAGGGTTCCATCTCTTCCGCTGACGCGAAGGGTGAGAAGCTCTCGCTTTTCATCTCTTTCCACTTCAACTACTCGAACATCATCAATCAATTCGGAGAGACGATTGGCAATGGTGGCATACACCCTGGTCGAATCTGCGCCGCTCCGCACGTGATCTGGATTCCTTGCAAGGTCGTACAGGGTTGCGGGGAGATGAGCTCCGTCAGGACTAAGCTTAGTGGGCGCGGTTAGTGGATCAGGACGTCTTAGAGCAGATGGCTCGAGTTGAAGACGGCGCCATGACTGCATCTCTCTCTTTGTAAGTGTTGCTGTCGGACTCTCGGCCGCGTTCGCAGCAGATAAAGCCGTTCTCGGCAGGTTTGCAGCAAGAAGTGGACGAGGTTTCCCGCTACTCCCGCCATCTTGGTGTACATTTATTACCCTAACTCCACTGCCTTCTTCTTCAGATGTGGAAATGTAATAGCGAGTCCAACGCTTTCCGCTGATCGCACTTCTGAACCAGGAGTTAGACACAGGGAATCCCAGTTCTTTCTTTGCATCCCCGGCACGTATATGCGTCAGCTCTTCACGGATAATCTCAATCCCACTCGTCGCCCGTCTACTATCGTCAGTCCGATAGCCCAGATCTAAGCTGTAGCGTACAAAAGACGTCGTTGCTTCCGCCGGTTGACCAAGATCGTCAACTCCTGTTTGCGGGATCACCATCTCGGCTTCGAACGAGATCTTTTGATCCTGGGAATCACCTACACGGTGAAAAATGCTGGCAATGTCACCGGTACGCGCGGCTTCATCCCTTACGCTAAGAGCCGCGTCAAGCAACGGTCGATCGGCCAGGTTGCTGAGAAATACGATTGCATCGAGAAGATTGGATTTGCCCACCCCGTTCGCACCTGCTATGCATGTAAACGGGCCAAAGCGCACGTCAACTCCGACGAGGTTCTTGAACCCTGATACTTTCAAACGTGTAAGCATAGCGTTACGCGAATCTTTTCAACCGACCAGCTTGCGCTTAGTTTACACTCGGAGGCAAGCGCCACCCTTATGCACCCAGCCACTGCTGTCCAAATTAGCCGGAATCGAGGCGCGGGGGTGAGGAAAATCGGGGCATTTCTGGCTCCCGGGGCCGGGTGCGGGTTGAGGTTGGAGATTCTGCTGTCCAAGTTATTTGACCAGGAAAAGGGAATCTGCTGGGCGGCGGGGTCGAGCAGCGGGGGCGGCTGGAAGGGCTGATCGAGCCATTCCCAGAGTTCGCGATAGACGAACAACTGCTGCCGCAACAGAGCGGCGAGATTGGACAGGCTCCAGCCGAAGCGGGCCCGCAGTTGCAGATACTTGAGCAGGAGCAGGGCGATGAGGGCGGTCCAGACCTGAGTTTGCAGAGCATTGGGGCTGGTGCCGACGAAGCTCTTGATGCGCAGGTTCTGCTTCAGCGCTTTGAAGAACAGTTCGATCTGCCAGCGCTGACGGTAGATTTGGGCGATGGTAGAGGCGGCGAAGCGGCGATGATTGGTGAGAAACACCAGGGTGCGCTGTTGGGTTTGGTCCCAGACCGCGATGCGGCGCAGGAACAGATCGGGCTTGCCTTCGCGGGCCAGCTTGTAGAGAAAGATGATTTCGTCGCTTTGGACAGGGCCGTGCTCCGGGACCGCGCGGCGCTCCACCACTTCGTAGTCGGCGTTGTCCTTCATGCGGGTGACGAAGTAAACGCCGTCGGCATGGAGCGCGGAGAACCAGGCGTAGTCGGTGTAACCGCGATCGAAAACCAGGATGGTTCCGGGCTCCAAGCGCAGGCTGCGGGCGACGCGGCTTTCATGAACCCGGCCTTCGGTGATGACGGCATAGCTGGGCAGCAGCCCTTGATGATCGAGCAGCAGATGCAGTTTCACCGCACCTTTGCTGCGGCGGTATTGCGCCCAGTCAAACACCGTGGCGCACAACTCGATCAGGGTGGCATCGAGCGAGAGCAGCTTGTTCTTGAAGCGGAAACCGTGGCTGCCGGCAACTTCGCGGCAGCGGCCCAGCAGTTGATAGAACACGCTGCGGTACACCTGCCAGGGGCGGTGCTCGTTGGCATAGGCCAGGGTGGAGCGTTTGGGCGCGTCCGGCAGACCGAGATGCCGCAACTTGCCTTCGCTGGCCGCCAGCCCGCCGCAAATCTCGCGCAACGACTGCGCCCGCCCCAGATGGCAGAACAGCATGGCCACGAACTGGCCCCAACAGGTGAATCCGCGAGCGTGGCGCTCGGCCCGGTGCTCGATGACCACGCGCTCAAACTCGGCGCGGGAAAACAACTGCAACATCTGGCTGAAAATGCTGGATACTCGTATCACGGCGGTGGTGGCTCCCTTCGGCCTACGTCTCTCAACGCAAACCGTAGCAGAGTCCTACCGCCGCCGCTCAAATGCTAATTTGGACAAGAGTGGCACCCAGCACATTGACTGTTTTGCCCTGACAGCCTGAGCGATGCGGCCGAGACAATTTTCAAGAAAATTGATTTCGCCGCGGTTCCAGCGCTTACGACGAATTTGCCGGATAAAATGAGGATGTCTCCGTGACCGGGCAAGCCGTGACATGAGTTCGGTGCTGAATTCATCGGTCGCGACCACCCAATGGGATCCGAGCGAATCCACCAGCGTCTGGCCGAAGGCGATTCCCACACAATTGATGATGCCATTGATGTCGCCGGTCGGCGGATCGGATGCCAGCCAGGCGGCAAAGGCATGGTCGAGCGCGGCCAGCGTGTGCGGTGCGGGAGAAATGCTCGAAAAAGTTGGAGGCGTTCTCAAGTTGGGCCTGCACCCTGAGGACCTCATTCGGATTTAGAGGCGCAAGTTTCTGGGATCGGGCGCGTGTGCGTTCTGCTTACGCAAGTTTTTGCCATGACGGCGTTTTGGGCTCCGCATCGAATTGGTTGTTTTTCTTTTATATTGCTCCGCCTTCGGCTCCGCGCGGGCCACAGGCGTGAGGAAAAGGCTCTTAGGGATTCCTTTCCCAGCCTTGCGCCGTCGCTCACTTCCGATCGCTCGGCTTAGGCTGGGTTAACGTCTCCTCGCGCCTTCGGCTCTTGGATCATCGAAAGTGAAAGGGATTTGCAGCTTCCGGAGAGAATCAGCTAGTAGCTAGCAATCACGGCAAGAACGGGACTGGCGGACGCTTGCGCAGAGCCAAGCGCTGCACCTCAGCGCAAAGAAACAAAGCTAGAAACGTGGTGCGCATTCAACGTGACGCTCTCCCTTTTACCGAGTGAAAAGCGAATTGGTAAAATCGCAGAGCCGTTTAGCGCACCCTGATGTCTCCCAAGCGAAATTTCGAAACCGCACGAACGCGTAAGTTCAGAGCAAGTAAGTTGTCCAGGGAGGACGAGCACACAATCGGGCACATCGAAGAGTTTGGCTGTTCTGTTGTGAGCGTAAAGCGGACGAACTACGGCCTTGGATGGTCGTACACCATCGGCGTTTTCGATACGTGTGGCAAGCCGGAACTCATCACCGTTGGGCTGCAGCCGGAAACCGCGCACTTTGCGCTGAATCAGGCCGCTAAGTTGTTGCGAGGCGGGGTTGATCTCACCAAGGGCCGGCATCGTGATCTGGTTGGAGAGGTTGAATGCGAGTTCCGTCCGGTGGACCCAAAGTGGGTTAGGCATCTGATGGGTTGGGCGGTCTGGTATTACGACGGTGACGATTTTCCTGTGCTCCAGGCGGTGTATCCCGACCTCAAGAATTTTTTTCCGGAGGACGAGGGGTTTGACACACGATTTGAGCAGCCGCTGATGCAGCCCGCCGCCTCGATGACCACAATGGAGGATGATTTCTGGGCGTCGGCTGATGCGAAGAGCAGCTTGTTCGACTGGAAATTCTCGGACGATCCCCACACTCAGGCGTTTCTTTCCGAAGCTGTTCACAACGGGACTGAACAAGTAACGTATGTCTCACACGATGAGGAAGATGGTGCATGGCAGTTTCTGGGTGACAGCATGTCCGACGGAGGCGGCCCGGTGATTTCCTGCCTGCACCATCCCATTGATGACGATCCGAGTCTGGCTGAATTGGCCGATTTGCCTTTAGGCTGGTATGCCGAACGCGACAAGGCGGGAGAACCCTGGGTGCGAAGGAAACAGACGCCACGTGAATAAGGCACCTTTATGACGCGTTCCGCCTCGCTGGGGCCATTGGCGTAAGGAAGGAACCTTCTTTTCCGTCCAGGGACTTCCGTCCCCGGCTACAGGTTATAGCGTCCCCCACTGGGGACTTGTCAATGCCAGTTGAAGGTTCCCTCAGGGTGATATAAGTGGCATCTCTGCGGAAGGTGGACGAACGGACGAGAATCGGATGGCCGAGTGGGCTGGTTCTGCACGCGGTAGAATGACATTAAAAGTGCTTGACTTAAGGATTCTATTTGTGGTACCCTGCAATTGCTCAGGCGGTGGTAGAGTGGTTTTCCTGAGCGCCCGCGCGGGGAGAAGTGCGTAGGTGGAGCGCTGCACTCGCAGAGCAGAAAAATCTCACCGCTGATGAACGCTGATCCCAATTCCGTCAACTGACGCTTGAACTTCCTCGCCGTTTCCCTCTGCTAGTATTGTTTCCGGTGAAATCCGTTGGAGCCAATGTTGTCCGCATTGAGGCGGAAGCGCTGCGCGAGCTGGCGGAGCGCATTTCCGGTCCCATGGGGCAGGATTTTGAACGCGCCGTGGAATGTCTGCACTCCTGCGGCGGGCGCGTAGTGGTGACCGGCATGGGCAAAAGCGGGATTATCGCGCGGAAACTCGCAGCCACGCTCAGTTCAACCGGTACGCCGGCCCTCTATCTGCATCCGGCGGAAGCGCTGCATGGCGATCTCGGCATGCTGGTGAAGGGCGATGTGGTGCTGGCGCTCTCCTATAGCGGCGAGACGCAGGAAATTCTGCAACTGCTGGCCACAATCCGGCGCATTGGCAGCAAGCTGGTCACGATCACCGGCGACCATCTGTATGACGGCGCGGGCAAGAGTTCGACGCTGGCGCAGGCGGCCGACGTCGCGCTCGATTGCTCGATTGCGCAGGAGGCATGCTCGATGGGACTCGCGCCCACCGCTTCCACCACGGCGATGCTGGCGCTGGGCGACGCGCTGGCTCTGGCGCTGGCGGAGACGCGCGGTTTCAAAGAAGAAGATTTTGCCAGCCTGCATCCCGGCGGCAAGCTGGGTAAGAAGCTGGCCAAGGTCGCGCAACTCATGCACACCGGCGATGCGGTTCCGCGTGTGGAGCGCAACACCAGGATGCCGGACGTGATCTACGAAATGTCGCGCAAAGGGCTGGGCATTACTACGGTCGTTGAGAGCGGTAAGCTGCTGGGCGTGATCAGCGATGGCGATCTGCGGCGGCTTCTGGAACATCGCAAAGATATCCTGAACCTGAGCGCGGGCGACTGCATGACGCCGAATCCGCAAACAATCGCCGCGAACGAGTTTGCCGCCAGCGCGCTGAACATCATGGAGCAGAGGAAGATTACGTCATTGGTAGTGATGGCGAGCGATGGCGCGGTGGAAGGGATTATCCACCTGCATGATTTGTGGGGAACGCAGATGGTGTAGGAGCAGCCATTAGCTATTAGCGAGCGGCACATGTGTGGGAGTTTTCACATCGTGAACCGCGTCGGACCGCATAGGAAACGTGATCTGTGTCGCCCCGCTGGGGCTCGTGAACTTTTTTAATCGTTTTCCCAGGGCTGACGCCCTGGGCTAACTTCTCGTCGCGCCTCCGGCGCTGGAAGATTCGTTAGCAGTGAGCCATTAACATTCGGCTGTTGGCTTTCGGCTCTTGGCTCTGTCTCGCAATGGGGGCAGATCTGGCTAAAGGCTAGGGGCTAATGGCTAAGTGCTAACATTCGGCTGTTGGCTTTCGGCTCTTGGCTCTGTCTCGCAATGGGGACAGATCTGGCTAAAGGCCCAGAGCTAGAATCTAGAAGCTATTTATGTCTCTCGATCGCGCAAAGAAGATCAAGCTGATTCTGTTCGACGTAGACGGTGTGCTGACGGACGGCACGCTGTGGTTCTTCCCCGCTCCGGACAGGGCTCACCAGACCACGGATTTTTACCGCCAGCAGCTTGGCGATAAGCCCGGGTTTGGCATTGTGAGCCAGGACGTGATCGAAGCCAAGGGCTTCAACGCGCATGACGGCACAGGGATTTCGCTGGCGCGGCTGGGCGGGCTGAAGACCGGCATGGTGACCAAACGAATTTCAGAAACGGTGGCGTTGCGGGCGCGTGATTTGAAGATTGACTATCTATTCCAGGGCGCGGAGAACAAATCAGAGGTGCTGGATAAGATTTTGGAGCAGAGCGGGTTGCGCGAAGAGCAAGTGGCTTACGTGGGCGATGACGTGATTGATCTTCCGATCATGCGCCGCTGCGGGCTGGCGATTGCCGTGGCCAACGCGCGTCCTCAGGTAAAGGAAATGGCGCATTACGAAACGCCTTCAGGTGGTGGGCGTGGCGCGGCGCGGGATGCCGTCGAGTACATTTTGAAAGCGCAGGGCTCGCTGGAAAAGGTGATTGAGGCTTATATCAATGCGAGGACGTCGGTGAGGGAGCAGTAGCGAGTAAGAAGGACAGACGAATTTCAAACCAAACTAATTGGAGGTTGGAGCGAGCGCTTCGATGGGGCTACAAAGTCTGATATGAGCACAAGATCCCTCAAGCCTACTCGCAAGCTGAAGACTGCGCTTGCTCGCTGACGGCTTTCGAGATGACGATTATTAATCGTGACAGTGCTCCCAAAAAGCGGAAAACCCACCGATTTCCCTGCCAAGGCGCTGAGCGCCGAACCGGTGGGTCATTCTTTTGTCGCCGCAGTCTCGGATAATGAGAGAACGGCAGACACTTACTTTGAGAGCAGCAGCGGACTAAAGGTTGCCACTCTCATTCGCTGCCATCAGCCGAAGGCCGCTTCAAGGAACGGACAAAGCTTACGAACGCCGGGTCCTTGCGAAGCTGGGCAAAAACGCTGTCGTGCAGGGCGTCTTTGATCGGATAGCCTTCCTCGTTTGCCTTCTCCAGATAGTAACGGCAGCGCTGCATATCGCCATGCTGGCTGTACATCTCCGCCATTACATAATGGAAGTGGCCGATTTCGTTTGAAGTAATCAGTTTGACGGCGACTCCACCGGAGGTCTGGCGCTCGAAGATCTGGGGATCGATGGCCATGGCGCGCTGGTATTCCTTGGTTGCGCTGTCAAAGTCCTTCTCAGAAAAATACGCCGTGCCCAGGTTGCTGTGGAAGCTCGCGTTTTCGTCGTTCAGCTTGATGGCTTTCTTATACTGCTTGATGGCAGAGCCAAAATGGCGCGTGTTGTAATAAAGCGCGCCGAGATTGTTGCGGGGTTCAGCATACTTCTTGTCCATGCGGATGGAGCGTTCAAACTCCTTCTTGGCTTCGCGATCGCGGCGAAGCAACAGCAGGCTGATGCCGATCTTGTTGTGCAGGGCGGCGCTATCTTTCTTCGCAGCCGCTGCGCGATAGTAGTCAATGGAATCGAGGAAGAGCTTTTGTCCGCGCAGGTCATCGCCCTTGGCTTCCAACTCATCTTGGGAGGCGTCCGCCGGAGGAGGTGGAACAGGCTGGACTGCCGTCGCCATGGGGATGGGCGGCTGAGCAGTCGGCGTTTGGGCGAACAGTGGAACTGCCAGAAACAGCAGCAAAGCAAGGCCGGATAAACGGCTGAAGTGACCCATAGGGCCCTCCTTACTGCGGCCGCTGTGCTCCTGGACCGTTGGCCGCAGGCTTCTTGTCCTTATTATCGTCTTTCTTGTCGTTATTTCCAGTGCCAAAAAACCGACCCCAGAACCCCTTTTTCTTGTCCTTCTCAGGATCAGACGGCTGGGGGGCGGTTTGGGCAGCAACCGGGGCCTGCGCCGTACGCGGTGCAGTACCCGTTGGAGGGTTAGACACCGGAGGCGTTGGTTTAGGTTCCGTGCCAAACAGCCTTTGGAAAAAATTTCCGTGCTCAGCGGAGGCAGCCTGCTCACAAGTTTGGGTGGGCTGAGTGCCGTCAATGAAAGCGGTTGTGTAGTCGTCAGGGCAGGCGGCGGTGGCGATCTGGTTGGTGGCTTTATCGAGCGTGAGGTCCACCACGCCTTGGGGTGGCGCGAAAGGCTTCACGTCTGAATATTCAGGAAGCTCGATTGCGTGCTTCATGAAATCGGTCCAGATGGGCAGGGCCAGCATGGCTCCGCTCAGCTTGATGTCGCTGTAATCGTCGTATCCGACCCAAACCACGCAAAGCAGGTTCGAAGTGTAGCCGGCAAACCAGGCGTCGTGCGAGCTTCCCGTTTTGCCTGCGGCTGGGGCGGTGAATCCGCGCTGGCGGACGCCCACGGCGGTGCCGTTGTTCATGACGCCTTCCAGCATGGCCGTAATCACGTAAGAAACTCGCGGGTCGAGCACCTGGCTCTTCTGCGGCTGATAGTTGTCCACCACGTCGCCGTTGGGATCGCGAACGGAGCTCACCATGATCGGTGTGATCCGCTGCCCGCCGTTGGTGAAAACGGTATAAGCCGAAGCCATCTCCAGCGGAGTGGCATCGTAGGAGCCGAGCGCCATGGCAGGAGTCGGCTTCACCGAGGTGATGCCGGCAGCCCGGGCAAGATTGGCCACCTTGTCGTAACCGATCATCTCCGCCACTTTGACCGTGGCGTTATTCAGCGACAGCGCCAAAGCCTTCTGCGCCGTGACCTGCCCCAGATATTCCTCGTTGTAGTTCCGCGGAGTATATACATCATCCCCATTTATAAAGGCGGTTGGGGAGTCGTCAACGAGGGTGGCGGGGGTAAAGACGGGCTGTTCGTTCGTGACGGCGTTGTTGACCGCGGCGGCATAGACGAACGGCTTGAAGATGGAGCCGGTGGGCCGTTTGGCGACGGCATGGTTCAATTGGCTATATCCGTAGTTGCGGCCGCCCACGAGGGCCAGCACCTCGCCTGTGTGCGGATCCATCGCCACCAACGCCACCTGCGGAGTGGGCCCAGGCAGGATCTTAGTCTCATATTTCTTGCCGACCTTCACCCGCCTCGTTCGCAGCTTGTTTACCGCAGCGTCAACTTCCTTGATGGTATTGCTGACGGCGTTCGCCGCCACTTTCTGCAGCTCAGGATCAATGGTCGTGTACACGCGATATCCTTCGTGCCCGAGCTCATCTTCGCCGTACTTGTTCAGCAACTGCTCGCGGATCAGATCCACGAAGTACGGCGCATCGCTGGCTTCCACGTTCTGCGGCGCCAGCTTCAGCGGCGTCGCTTTGGCCGCATCGGCCTGCGCGCGAGTGATGTCGCCGGTTTCGACCATCGCATCCAGCACCAGGTTGCGCCGTTCCGTCGCGCGGTCCGGATGCCGATACGGATTCAAGCTGCTCGGCGCCTGCACCATGCCCGCCAGGAGCGCAGCTTCCGGCAGCGTGACGTCTTTCAGATCTTTACCGAAATATGCTTGCGCCGCTTCGCCAAAGCCGTTGATGGCGAACGACCCACGCTGGCCCATGTCTACCTGGTTGGCATACAGCTCGAAAATCTGCTTCTTGGAGAATCGCTGTTCCAGCTCGATCGAGATCAGAATTTCCGTCAGCTTGCGTTTAAATTTCTTTTCCCGCGACAGGAAAAACCCGCGCGCTACCTGCATCGTGATCGTCGAACCACCCTGCCGGTTTCCGCCTTCTTTCAGATCAATCCACGCCGCGTCGGCCAGTCGCCAGTAATTCACGCCACTGTGATAGAAGAAGCGGCGGTCTTCAATTGAAGTGACAGCGTCCACCAGCACTTTCGGGATGTCGTCATACTTGACGAGCCGTCGTTTCGAGCGCTGCTGCGCGTCAAATAAGCCGGTCACGAGTTGCGGTTCGAGCTCGTAGGCTGAAAGGTTGTCGCCTGCATCTCCCAGCGAAGCGATCTTGTCCACCTTCCCGTCTGAAACGCGCACCACCGCGCCTTCTGCGTTGTAATACGACTCATCTCCCGGCTTGATCTCAATCCCGCCGTTCAACAGGCGGTAGGTTCCAAACTTCGATTTGCCCTGCTCGCCGATCTCGGTGTATCCCGCGTGTCGCAGGTAATTGGCAACCTCTTTCGGATCGGCCTTCTGTCCCACCCGGACCGACCGTGGCTGGGCATAGATCTTCGCCGTGTTGGCAAAGATCGGCCCGCTCATCCGCTTGTCAACAATCTTCTGGTATTTGAGGTAGTAGTAGGAGAACACCCCAAACAGCAGGGTACAAAAAATGAGAACGGCAGCCACCGTGGCGCGCACGATGGGGCTGCTCAATTGGTTACGAAAACCTTTTGCGCGAGGGATTTTTAATTTAATTGCCAAGTTCCAACTCAGGCG
>JAICYU010000130.1 GCA_025934025.1 Terriglobales bacterium | reverse complement strand
GAATCCAGCAGCGGCTCCAATCCCATGCTTGAGCGCACGATCACTTTAGTGTCGGGATCCGGTTTCGGATCCTGCAACTGCGGGTAGTAAGCAAGCGGCGGATAGTTTTCGCGCAGATCAACGTACTTGCTGTTTTTCACCAGCCCCACGATCTGATACTCAACCTGCGGTTCGCCCTGGTACACATCAATCTTGAACGTCCTGCCGACGGGATTCTCGGTATGCAAAATTTTTTGCGCGAACTCCTGGTTCACGATGGCCACTTTCGGGGCGCCTGGCCGATCCTGGTCGTTAAAGTCGCGGCCGGCCAGCAACGGCGTACCCATAGTCTTGAAGTACGCGGGGCTGATGTGGCTCATGTCCACGTCTTCCTCGCTCTTTTTGCCGTCCACGACCACCAGATCGTTCCAGTAGCTTCCCGCCAGGGGCACTGCACTCGCTTCCGCCGCGGCATCAATTCCCGGCAGCGCCCGCAGACGATCGAGGAGGGACTCGGCGAAATGCATGCGCTGATCCACAGGCAAGTTTAACGACGCGAAATCAAAGTCCATAATGACCAGGCCATTGCGCTGGAATCCTGCATCAACAGTAAGAATTTTTCGCAAGCTACCGGCGAACAGGACGGCCGTGACCACCAGAACCAGCGAAAGCGCTACCTGGACAACCACAAGCCCGCGACGCAGGCTGAAGCGCTCCCGTGCCGCCGTGAGACCTCGTCCGGCGAGACTCATGATTCGCGCTGGCGGCGCACTGGCGGCCTTGATTGCGGGCGCCAGCCCGAACAGAATGCAGGTGAGAATTGCCAGAGCCGCGGTGAAACCCAGCACACGCCAGTCGGTGCTGAGAGGAACAAACAACTGACCTCTTTCGCCGCTCAAATAAGTGATGAGCAATCGGCCCAGCAGTCGTGCCACTCCAACTCCAAACAGCGCGCCGAAGAAGGCGACCAAAACGCTTTCCGTCAACAGTTGCCGAACCAGGCGTCCGCGCGCCGCGCCCAGAGCAAGCCGGATGGCAATCTCGCGTTCGCGCGCGCTCGCCCGAGCAAGCATCAGGTTGGCCAGGTTGGCGCAGGCAATCATCAGCACCAGACCGGCGATGGCCAGCAGCAGCCATAACGGCGTTTCATAGTCGCGGCGAAGTCGCGAGAGCCCGTTGGCAGCCGGAAAGGCGCCGAGTTTCATGGACAGATATTTCTTGGCGAGATCAGGCGCATAGACGGGCGGAAGGCTCGCCTGCATCACCGCGGGAGAAATGCTTTCGAGCTGGGCCGAGGCCCTCTTGGCAGACCAGCCCGGCTTGAGCCGTCCCATAATTCCCAGCCACCAGCCATGCGGCTTGGTGTAAAGATTATCGGGTGCATCAATCACCGGCTCAGAACAGGTAAGCACAGCAACATCAAACTTGCGGCCCACCTCAAGGCCATAAAAAGCAGCCGGCGTCACGCCGACGACAGGAAAGGGATGGGCTGAGAGACTCAGAGTTTTCCCGAGGACGTCGGCATCGCCGCCGAACTCCCGCTGCCAGAAGCTGTAGCTGATCACCGCGCCGGGAGAGCCACAGCCCGCGTGATCGTCCGCTGCGTGGAACACGCGACCAAGCAGCGGCTGAATGCCGAGGACATCAAAAAACTCGCCGCTTACCCAAAGCCCGTCTGCATACCGCGCCTCGCCGCCGTTCGCCAGATTGAAAGCGGTGGTGCCGAAAGCAAACACGTCGAAACCCTGCGTCTGCGCCCGCACCTGCTGCCACATGGCATTGGTTGAATAAGAGTAGCGGCCGGTCATGTCGCCGGTGCGCCCCGAATCCGTGGGGCGAAGCACAAAGAGTTCCTGGGGATTCTTCACCGGCACGGTCCGCAGGCGGACCGCATCAATCAATTGAAAGATCGCGGTGTTGGCGCCGATGCCGAGCGCGAGCGACAGCACGCAAACTGTGGTGAATCCAGGATTCAGGCGCAGCATGCGCAGGCCGTAGCGCACATCCTGCCGCAGCGCGATCCAGAGGCTCGGCGAAGCAGAAGCGCCGAGCGTGAGTGGCTCGCCGGCCGGCTGTTCCACCCGCCGCAACTCGCCCGCGAGATCACGCTGATCGAGATGAGCCATAATCGCGGCCAAGGCCTGCTCCTCGCTTGCGCCGCCCAGCCGCAGCGCGTCATAACGCTGGCGCAAATGTTGCGCCATTTCTTCAACGATTTCAGCCTCGCGGGGCGCGGAAAGACCGCAACTCCGCAGGCGTTCGCGAATCAGGCGGTGAAAGTCAGGCATGCTTTACTCCCGTAATCCGCTGCATGGCGGCAACAAATTCCACCCAGGTGCTGCGCTGCTGTTTCAGAATCTCGCGCCCGGCCGGCGTCAGCTTGTAGTAGCGGCGGCGGCGCTGGCCTTGCTTTTCCACCCAGCGGCCCTGAATCCATCCCCGCTTCTCCAACCGGTACAACAGCGGGTAAAACGAAGCGATGTTGAACGTCAGCGTGCCCCCGGACTGGCTCTCAATCAGTTGGCTGATCTCGTAGCCGTGGCGCGGCCGCGCTTCCAGCAGAGAAAGGATGAGCAGCTCGGCGCTGCCTTTCTTGAGTTCGCGATGAAATAGAGGCAGTGACTGTGCCATATATGTTTATGACATATATGCCTGCGACAGCGTTATGTCAATAGGGGCTCCGGTGCTGGAAGGTTCACCGAGACTTTGTCCGTTGGAACGCGGGCACTCCTGCCCGCGAAGAGCTTTGTCACAGGAGTGCCCGCGTTCCACCAAAACGTCACGGTTCCACGTAAATCCTGTGCACGCGCTCTCCCAGTCGGGTTAAAAGCTCGTGGGCGATGGTTCCCGCCTGCTGCGCCACACGCTCAGGCCGCAGGGTATGTCCATTGTGCGTGCCGTAGAGAAGAACTTCCGCGCCGATGCCGATCCCGGGCAGGTCGGTGATGTCCACCTGCATCTGGTCCATGCTGATGCGGCCGACAATCAGTGCCGGCCGACCTTCCACCAAAACTTGTCCCTTGCCGGAAAGGCCCCAGGGCAGGCCGTCGTCATAGCCGAATGGCGCCACGCCGACTCTTGTCGTGCGAGCTGTGGTGAACGTCCGGTTATAACCCAGGGTGGCGCCGGGCGGGAACTCCTGAATACTGGTAATGCGGCTGGTGACGCCAATGGCGAGTTCCAACTCGAGTTCTTTTCGCACTGCATCAGACGGATAAATTCCGTACAGTCCGAGGCCGACGCGCACCATGTCATACCGCGCCTCTGGAAAACGCAGTGCCGCAGCGGTATTGGCCGCATGGACGACGAAATCACTGAAGCCATCGCGTCGAAGTGCCGCCAGCGTCTGATCGAAAACGGCGATCTGCTCCCGCGTGAACTCGTCGGATTGTGGATCTTCCGCCGAAGCAAAGTGCGTGCACACTCCGGTGAGCCGCATGGCGCCGCTGCTGCGAATCTTCTGCGCCAATGCCAGCGCTTCTGCCGGAGCGACTCCGAGGCGATGCATGCCGGTATCAACTTTCAGATGGACATCCAGCGATTGTCCGCTGCCGGCCAGCGTTTTGGCGAAACTCTCCACCAGCGCGCCGGAGTAGATGACCGGTGTAAGCCGGTAGCGCAGCAGGTTGTCGAGATCCTCCGGTTCGGAAAGAAAAACAAAAATATCCTGCCCGGCTCCGGCTTTGCGAGCGGCCACGCCTTCGTTGGCGGAGGAGACCCCGATATGGCGCACACCCAGCCGCGACGTCCATCCGGCAAGCTGCGCCAGGTCGGTGCCGTAAGCCATGGCTTTCAGCATCGCCATCACGTGAGCGCCCGCGCAATGGCGACGGAAACGCGCGATGTTACTTTCGATGGCCGCGAGATTCACCCATTGGCAGCGCTGTGCGATGGCGCCCGAAAGATCGCGCACGGCCTTCGCCATTCCCGAGTTGCGTGGTCCTTTGAAGAGCACGGTGTCGCCGGGCCGGAGCAGCGGCAGCAGTTGCTCCTTGAGTTGCTCCGGATTCTGCACGCGCGCGATCTGGCCGTCGCGAGCGGCGGCGCGAAAGCCCTCGGCCGTGCTTTGCAGTTCGCCATCGCCGACCAGGAGCAGATGGCTGAAGCCCAGTTCACCAGCCTGGGACCCCACCTGCCGGTGTTCGCGATCAGAATTGGCTCCCAGTTCGCGCATTCCTGCGAAGGCAAAAATCCTGCGCCCGCTGCGGCCGGAACTCAATGCTGCCGAGCGCAGCGCTGCCTGAACAGAAATAGGATCTGCGCTGTAGCCATCGTTGATAAGCCGGATGCCCTGCGGCGAAGACCACAGCTCCACACGGGTGGGCGGTGGCATATAGCCGTCAAGCGCCCCGGCAATTTCGTCGAGGTCCGCTCCCAGCAGGTGAGCGGCAGCCACGGCAATACGAAGATCAGCAATGATTTCTTCCGAGCGCGTCTTCGCGTTCACGGTGCGAACTTCGCCCGAGGGCAGTCGCAACTCAAGCACTTGCCCATCTTCAGTGAATGTGCCGGGAATCACCGACAGCAGATGCGCACTCGCTCCGACTTTATAGACCTGACAGCTCAGCGTGCTGAGCGGCTCAGCAAGCGCCGACTCCCCATCTGGAACCAGCAGCCAGCCATGCTTGCCGAGGTTGCGGAACAGCAGCATCTTTTCGCGCGCGATGGCTTCACGGCTGCCAAAGGCGGCGAAGTGCGCCATACCGATGTTGGTGAGAATCCCGAAATCCGGTGCAGCGATGTCTTCCAGTGGCGCCATCTCTCCGGGCGCGGAGATGCCGACTTCGAGGATGCCAAGGGGCTCCGGCTTCTCCGCTGACAGGATGGCAAGCGGCAGTCCGAGCCGGCTGTTGTAGCTTCCGGGCGAAGCCAGAAGCTCGCGTCCCGCAAGCAAGGTTCGCAGGGCGTCTTTGACAATCGTCTTTCCGTTGCTTCCGGTGATGGCAACGACTTTGCCAAGATACTTGCGCCGATGCCACTGCGCAAGCGATTGCAGTGCGAGAAGTGGATCGTGCACCACCAAGAGCGGCCACTCCGGCTGAAGCGAAAGCTCTTGTAATTTGTCTTTCGCCACCATCGCTGCAGAAGCGCCATTGCGAAAGGCATCAGCCAGCCAGCGATGTCCGTCCGTCTGCTCCCCCTTGAGCGCAACAAACAGTGCGCCCCGCGACGCTCCGCGTGAATCGGTGCAGATGCGACCAACCATAGTCGCCGCATCGCCACGCAACTCGCCGGCGACTTCGTGCGCGATTATCTCCAGACGGGTAGGGATCAAGCCTGCCGCGCTCCGTTGCGCTCATCGCGTTGATTTAAGGATTTCGCCATTCGATTGCAGTAATGCCCAGTGTACTGAAAGCCCGTTGCCGAATGACTGCGAAGGTTCGGATAAAATGGAATAAACAGCACACCACAACGCCAAAAATGCCCAATCTCTATCAGAAATGGATGTATGCGTGGGAAACGCGCCTGACCACTCGTGATACCAACCGTATTGTGCGTCCCCTGGAATGGGGCATGGAGTGGGCCCGAAACTGGCCTCTGGTAAATGGCGACTGGCCTGATTCCCAGGAACATTTTGAACCTTACCTGCACAAATTGAATGACACGATTGTCGCTCACAGCGATCAGTTCTTTTCCTATAAACCGCCCGTGGATTTCCGGCTGGAAAAGCGGCGGGTGGAACTGTTTCCCACCGGCAGCAATGCCAACGAGAAAGTCCCAAAAGGCGATGGACTGTTTCTGCGCTTCACCTCGGCTGTGAAAACGCCGTTTCCGGAAAATGATTTGGTGAACGCGCGCTGGTTCCCCGCAGAAGGCCGCCGGGCAGTGATTGTGCTGCCGCACTGGAACGCCAATGGCATCGCTTACAATGCGCTTGGCCCATTGCTGAACCGCCTTGGCATTTCCATGCTGCGGTTGAGCAAACCGTATCACGACATCCGCCGTCCCAGAGAAACGGCCCGCTCCGATTACGCTGTTTCGCCGAACATCTGCCGGACCATTGACGCCGCACGGCAAGCGATCACTGATATACGCTCCTGCGCCGACTGGCTGGAGACAGAGGGCAAGGACAGCATTGCGATTCTGGGAACCAGCCTGGGTTCGTGCTATGCCTTTCTCGCCAGCGCTCACGATCCGAGGCTGAGAGTCAACGTCTTCAATCATGCTTCTACTTACGTCGCTGATGTGGTCTGGACCGGCCAGTCCACGCGCCACGTACGCGAAGGCTTCGAGAATGACGGTATGACACTGGACCGGCTGCGCCAGGCCTGGCTTGCTATCAGTCCCATGGCGTATTTTGACAAGTTCGTGCGCTGGCCAAAAAACATCCTGATGATCTACGCCAAATACGATTTGACGTTCCTGCCCGAGCTCACGCGCGAAGTGGACCGCGAGTTCCGCAAGCGCGGCGCCGATCTGAAAACTTTTGTTCTTCCCTGCGGCCATTACACCACCGGCGAAGCACCGTTCAAATACCTGGACGCTTACCAGATGGTTCGCTTTCTGGTGAAGAATCTGTGAGAAGAAGCACTCAGCATTCAGCATTCAGCATTCAGCATTCAGCATTCAGCATTCAGCACTCAGCATTCAGCATTCAGCATTCAGCACTCAGCACTCAGCACTCAGCATTCAGCATTCAGCACTCAGCAGTCAGCCGCGAAGCGACATCGCCGCAATCGTCGGAATTGGCAAGAAATCCACATTGAGCCCACACGATCCAGCAGCAGTGGTTTTCAATCTCGATTCTTTGGCATTTTTGTCATTTTTGGCAATCCAGTTTCGGGGCTGAATGCTGATAACTGACCGCTGATTGCTCTTCATCAAACCTTTCCCCCGCAGTTCCCTTCCAAGCAGCTTGGAGGCGCGCATGAAGGTTCTCTCATTTTTGGGAGCTGTTGGACTTGGAGTGTTTGCAGGCTCATGGCTTATTCCGCTTAAGACCAGGAAAACCAGCCGCACCCCGCGTTTTAAGACCACAAGAATTACACGCTTTACTCGCCCAGCTCGCACTCCGGTTCTGAACATTAACCAGGCCAGCCAGAAGGAACTTGTCAGCGTGCTTGGATTGGATCCGGAAACCGCCGAGCGGATCGTGGAGCATCGCCCTTATCCCAGCAAGATTGATCTGCTCGGGCGGATGATAATTCCGGAAGAAGTTTACGTGGCGATCAAAGACAGGATTGCGTATAAAGCAGTGTGAGGGAAAGAAGCTTTAATAATCGGGAGATCGGGTCATCGGTCCATCGGATCATCGCTCGAGATCAGCTTCCGTAAGAATAGTGCCGTTCAGCTTTCCGATCTCCCGATGAACCGATCTCCCGATGGCTCGATTCCTACTTGTTCTTCCACACCGGCTTGCGCTTTTCGATCACAGCCCTCAACCCTTCCTGCACGTCCTCGAGATTCATGAGCTCGTTCAGGTAAAGGTCTTGTGATGTTTTCATGGCTTGCTTAAGCGGTAGGCCGATGGAATTTCCTATCACCCGCTTGGTCACTTCAAGCACCGGCCCGCTGAACTCAGCAATGCGGGCCAGCAGACCGTCCACATGGCTGGCAAGTTCTTTTTCCGGTACCACTTTGTTTACAAAGCCGAAGTGCAGTGCATCTTCCGCGCTCAGCGCCTCGCCGGTCAGGATGAGTTCATACGTTTTCTTCTGCCCAATCAACTGCGGCAGCATCACCGCAGCAAAAGGAGGAAACACTCCGAGCTTTACTTCCGGCTGGGCGAACTTGGCTTTCGGCGTTGCAATCACGACGTCGCCAAAGCCCACAAGCTCCGAGCCCGCCCCGATCGCCGGGCCGTTCACTACAACAACTACCGGCTTCGAAATGTCCACCATGGCTTGAAAGACGCGGGTGAAGGCGTCCAGGGTCTGGAAAACACGATCAGGCCGCGAATCTTCCAGTGAGATACCGGCTGAGAATGCCTGCTGCGACGACTGTAAAAGAATCGCTTTTACGTCCGTGCGCCCGTTGAGGCTCTCAATGGCCTCGGCCATCTCTTTCATCATTGGCACGATCAGTACGTTATGCGGAGCATGGCTCATGGTGAGTCGCGCGATACAGTCCGCAATCTCAAACTGAATGTATTTAAGTGGCTTGGTGGCAGTTCGCGTGTCGCCGGTCAGATCGGTTTCAGATATGGCGCCTGTGGCCATGGTCACCTCGCTGGTGGTCTGGAAAGCGGATTATCCGCCGGAACCGCGCTTGCGACAAGAGAGCAAAGGCCCTAACCCTTCTTGAGACACGCTTCCAAAGGGCGTGACCTTCCGGGTACATGGGGCGGGAACACGGCTGACGGCTCCGACCTGCGGCTCTGCCAAAGCCAAGACTGTCGGCGTAGTAAGATTTTCTGGTCATGAAAAACGCCTGGATGTCCCTTCCTCTCTCTGAAGATGATCCGCAGATTGCGCAAGCTATCGCCAACGAGGTGCAGCGGCAGCATGAAGGACTGGAGCTGATTGCCTCAGAAAATTTTGTCAGCATGGCAGTGCTCGAAGCTGCGGGATCGGTGTTTACCAACAAGTATGCGGAAGGTTATCCGGGCAAGCGCTACTACGGCGGCTGCGAGTTCGCGGACGTTGTCGAGAATTTGGCTCGCGACCGAGCAAAGGAATTATTCGGCGCCGAGCACGCCAATGTGCAGCCGCACTCCGGCTCGCAGGCCAACATGGCCGCCTATATGGCGCTGCTGCAGCCGGGCGATTCCATTCTGGGATTGAACCTGGCTCATGGCGGACACCTCACGCATGGGCATCCGCTGAACTTCTCCGGCAAGATGTACAAAATCATTCCTTACGGAGTTCGCAAGGACACCGAGACGATTGACTACGACGAACTGGAACAGATCGCCGAGCGCGAACGGCCCAAGCTGATCGTAGGCGGCGGCAGCGCTTATGCGCGAATCATTGACTTTGCGCGCATGCGCCAGATCGCGGATAAAGTCGGCGCCAAGCTCATGGTGGACATGGCGCATTTTGCAGGCCTGGTTGCGGGCGGCGTTCATCCTTCGCCGGTGCCGCACTGTCACGTGGTCACGACAACCACGCACAAAACTCTGCGCGGACCGCGTGCCGGCATGGTGCTATGCCGTCAGGAATTTGCCGCGGCTGTGGACAAGGTCGTTTTTCCTGGAATCCAGGGCGGACCGCTGGTACACATCATCGCTGCCAAAGCAGTCTGTTTCCATGAAGCTTTGCAGCCCGCGTTCAAGGAATACGCGCGGCAAGTGGTCGCCAATGCCAAGGTGCTGGCGCAGCAGATGATGGACGAGGGCTTCCGCGTGATCTCCGGCGGCACGGATACGCACCTCTTTCTGATGGATGTTTTCTCCAAGGGAATGCTGGGCAGCGAAGCGGAAAATGCGCTGGGCCAGGCCGGCATCACCGTGAACAAGAATGCAATTCCGTTTGATACCAACCCGCCACTCAAACCCAGCGGCATCCGAATCGGAACGCCCGCTCTGACCACACGTGG
>JAICYU010000277.1 GCA_025934025.1 Terriglobales bacterium | reverse complement strand
CAATCACCACGCGGCGCCTAGCCATGTCTTCTTCTCCGCTGCTCCTCATCCGGCGTTCCCAGCCTGATCAGGGTCCTCGGTCCCACGCTCACAAAACTCAGTTCGCGAGCGGCCAGCAGCGCATTCACCGCTTCACGTACCTTGCTGCGCGAAGTCAGATGGCTGAAGATGTTCTCCAGATCTTCCTGCGAGCAGGCCACCACTGTTTCCAGATACTTGCTCAAGAGCGCTGAAATCGCCTCAGGCTCGGAAATCTGCAGCGATTCTTTCACCACTTTCGGCGACCAGCGATAGAGCACGTCCCAGAACACGCCCTCATCGGCGCGGTAATCCACTCGCGTGATCTTCAGAATGGACCACAACTCCAGCAGAGCGCGGTCAAGCGCAGCGATGCTCATCTCCCGTCCAACTTTTTCGCGGACGCCCTCTTTGCTCAAAGGACCTTTTTTCTGAATTGCCTCAAACACCTTCAGAGCCAGCGGAGAAACCGCCGCTCCCTGGGCCCGCGTTGTCGGAGCAGCTTTAGGATTGCGGTCGCCCACCAAGGCATAAAAATAGGGAAACAGTGCTGCGGCCACGATCAGATCGGCTCCGGGCAGCAGGTTCATCTCATAGGCGCTGCGCTCGCGCAACAACCGGACCATCAGTTCGGTTGCCTGCTGCGAGCGTGGATCGGCAAAGGCATGCTTCGCGTCCGGCAACTTCTGCGCTTCGCCGGCATAAGCACCGAGGAAACTCGGAGCAAGAGGCAGCGAGCGCTCGGGATACATCACGCAGAAACCGACATCGTCCAGAAAGCTGCGCGCCTGTTCAATCGTGCGTATCGCCTGGCCGTTGGTCCGCCAGCGTTGTTCTCGCTGCTCTTGAAGTTCCTGTTCTGTCATTAAGATTTCTGCGGCCAGCGCTGCGCACCGTGAAGCACTCGCGCAATCTCGATCAGACTTTGTTTTACACGATAAACCACGATAAACGGGAGCGGCGCGAAAGTGATTTCTCGAGTGCCATCTACTCGACCAGGCCGGCCGCTGTTCGGGAACATCTTCAGTTGTTCAAGCTGTTGGTAAATTGCACGCGCAGTTCGCAGAGCAGCGTCAGGATTTTCCCGGCGAATGTATTGAATGATTGCAACGAAATCATCGCTTGCCTTCTCGGACCAGCGAATCTCCATTAGGAATGGAACATCCGTTCAACACGCGCAAGTACGTCATCATGGGAAACTGATTTTCCACGGTCGAGTTGCTCCAGTCCCTCCACAACTTGTTCGCGGAACCATTGATCATGATCAATGTAACTCTGAACAATCTCGAGCACGAGTTGATCCGCACTGCGCCCCGCCGCGGCGGCCAACTGGCTGATCTTGGCCTCGAATTCAGGTGCGAATGGAATTTCCATGGAGTCCAGTCTACTCAAGTGCAGGCATATTTCAAATCCGTTTGAATGCCCTCTGAATCTCTTTCACAGAATACTTCAGAACCACCGGCCG
The DNA here is from genome assembly GCA_025934025.1 of Terriglobales bacterium. Lineage (GTDB taxonomy): Bacteria > Acidobacteriota > Terriglobia > Terriglobales > Acidobacteriaceae > Angelobacter. The sequence continues at coordinate 2,393 of JAICYU010000277.1, read as the reverse complement.
GCCATGCGGACAGGTCATCGGGCACTCGGTCTTCGCCAGTTCCTTCAGCAGCCATTCCATCTTGTTCTGTTCCAAAGGCATGTTGATCTTGATGGCAGCGTGGCAGGCAATGCTGGCGGCGATGCGCGCGCGAATCTTCTCCAGGTTCAGCGCCTGCTCTTCGGCTTGAAACTGCTCCAGCAATTCCAGCAACAGGTGCTCGACTTCAGCCGCCTGCACTCCGGCGGGCGCGGTTTTTATCGCGATGGTGCGCGTGCCAAACGGCTCCGCTTCAAATCCGTTGCGCCGCAACTCCTCTGAAATCTCGGTGAAAACCACCTGCTGCCCCGGCGTCAGTTCCACGATCAGCGGCATGAGCAAGTGTTGGCCTTCTACTGCTTCCTGACTCCGCTCGCGCAGCACTTTCTCAAACAGCACGCGCTCGTGCGCCACATGCTGATCAATAATCCAAAGCCCGTCGGCGTTCACGGCCAGGATGAACGATTCGCGTACCTGGCCCAGCGGTTTCAAACTGGCGAGAGCGAGCGCGTCGGGAACGGCGGTCGTGTCCTCGCTCAAGATGTTGCCGCAGCGATCCGCCGCGCCGTTCGCGATATGGATTGCGGGCGCGGGAACTGGACCGAAGCCACTGAGAGCCGCATTGGCTTCAATCGGAATTGCAGAGCCGTTGAACTGCAAACGCTCTGAAATAGCAGGCGCCGGTTGCGGTTGTAAATGGAATTCCTGGGACGGCGAGAACCCCGGCGCTGCGTTCGGCGCGGCAGTGATTTCGCGCATGAATTGCGGCACCGGGCGTGCCTTCATCAGAGCTGCACGAACCGTGTCGCGCACAAAGTCGTGTACCAGCGTTTGCTGCCGGAAACGGACCTCCGTCTTAGAAGGATGAACATTGGCGTCCACCTCGGCATTGGGCAGTTCAATAAACAGCAGCACCACGGGAAAGACCGTCGGCGGAAGCACATTGCGATACGCCTCCGTGAGCGCGTGCTGCACCAGCCGGTCACGAATCAGCCGATTATTCACGAAGATGAAAATGGAATTCCGGTTCAGCTTCTGGATTTCCGGCTTGCTTACGAACCCATGCACACGGATGTCGCCCGGAACCGGCGGCTCGTAGTCTTCATCGCGGCGCCACGGAGGCGGCTCAGGAATGCCCACATGGTCCAGCTTCATTCCGGCGACGACAGGCACAAGCTGGTCCAGGGTCTCGCGCCCGAAGACCTGATAGATGCGATCGGAATGGGTCTCGACCGGCGCGGCAATGAGCATGGCGTTGGTTGCCGAGTGCAGCTCAAAGTGTTTTTCCGGATGCGCCAGAGCATAGTGCGTGACCAGAGAAGCAAGATGCGAGAGCTCGGTAGATTCCGCCTTCAGGAATTTCTTGCGCGCGGGTGTGTTGAAGAACAGATCGCGCACCGAGATCGAAGTACCCTGCGGCAATCCGGCATCTTCCACGCGAAGAATCTTTCCTCCAGCGATTTCCACCAGCGTGCCTTCAGCGGATTCCGGGGCGCGCGTTTCGAGTTGCACGCGCGCGACTGATGCAATCGAAGGCAGAGCTTCGCCGCGAAAGCCGAGCGTATGAATGTTGAGCAGGTCTTCAGCGTCTTTGATTTTCGAGGTTGCGTGCCGTTCGAAGGCCAGCAGAGCATCGTCGCGCACCATGCCGCAACCGTTGTCCACCACCTGGATCAGCTTGCGCCCGCCGCCTTCCACGTGCACCTTGATGCGGGTGGCGCCTGCGTCCAGCGAGTTCTCCAGCAGTTCTTTCAGGACGGAAGCAGGGCGTTCCACCACCTCTCCGGCGGCGATTTTGTTGGCAACATGCTCGGAAAGAACGTGGATGCGTCCCATGCAGACAGTTTAGCAGCGGTATGTGTGCCTACCGTGATGGGCGGTACTGCACCTAGCCCGATCTTCCATCCAGGCCCAGCGTTCTTCCTGCATCATGCGCCAGAAAAATCAAAAACATCAGAAGCAGAGGAATGTGATCAAGCTCATTGCCCAGGTAGCGCCAGGATGCTGTTCCCGGCGGCAGGTTCCAGGTGGCGAAGGTGAGATTCAGCATGTAGAGCGCGCCAACAATCGAGAACGGACGCACCCAGAACCCCAGCACCATGGAAAGGCCGATCAGCAACTCAAGAATGCCGGTTCCATAACCCGCCAGATACGGGTGCTGTAAGGCCCAGTGCAAAAATGGTTTGTAAAAGCCGACCGAAGTTTCCTGTAGCCAGCCGCTTACCCAGCGGCTGAAGCCTTCGCGGGCAAATTCGGCGCCGGCCAGCTTGTACTCGGCAAAAAAAAGGAACATTACGCCCACAGCGATGCGCGCCAGGGCCATGATGGTGGAGGAACTCCCGCCTTCGGATGTTTTCATTCGGTTTTCCGCTACT
>JAICYU010000290.1 GCA_025934025.1 Terriglobales bacterium | reverse complement strand
TGTCCCTGCGCTCGGAGGGATGAATCCTGAGTTTTCTGGAACTGGCTTTCCAGGGAACGTATTTCGTCTGCGCTGGGCTCGCGCTTTGCGACCCAACCAAAAATTCCCTGCAAGGCAGGATTGTTGATGTCCTGATCTGTGCAGGTAGTCGCTTTCCATGCCACCCAGCCCAGAATGTGAGGGTTTTGAGCCAGTGTACCGCCGAGAATTCCGGAAAGGACATCTCCAGAGCCACCCTTAGCCATGCCGGGATTCCCAGTGCAGTTAATCCAAACATATCCATTTGGGCTTGCGGTAACCGTACGATGTCCTTTGAGTACTACTGTGCATCGCGACTGAGTAGCGGCACGCAGCGCCATTCTGATCCGGCTGGCCTGAATTTCACCTGTGCCAACGCCGAGAAGCCGAGCCAACTCTCCCGGATGCGGAGTCAGTACTCTTACAAGAGTACCGTGTGCAGCAGCCTCAATCTCTTCGTCGGGTTGCACTTCCTGAATGGCTCCTTCAAAAGCATTCAGAGCATCGGCATCAATCACCATGTGAACCGGACAGATTCCAATGAAGTCACGAATAAACTCTGCGGTTTCTTTGTTGCGCGATAACCCGGGACCGATCACAACCAGGGTCTTCCCATTCAGGAGTTCCTCCCGCCGGCGAAGCGCAAACAATGCGATCGAGCCTTCGGGAGTCTCGTCGAGAGGTTCTGTCATCAACTCCGGAGCTACGGCAGCCACAGTTGGCAGGACTGATTTCGGACAGGCCACGGTCACCAAGCCTGCGCCCGATCGCAACGCAGCCAATCCAGCCATCGCCGCAGCCCCCGCCTTTCCAACGGATCCACCGATGACTAGAACGTGACCGAATGTTCCTTTATGATCGTCCGGTACGCGCCTCTTCTTGAGAGCCTGAAATTCCTGCATCGTGAGCACATCCTGATTTAATTCAGATTTGAACACGACCAGATTCACCGGCGATCCAATCTCTGCCACTGCAACAGGCCCATCTGTGAGTTCGGCATAAACCAGAGCCGGCTTAGGCGCGGTAAACGAGATAATCGCAGTCGCTTTAACGTGGTTATCTTCACTTCTCGGCTTCGAATGCGCATCCGAGTCAACGCCAGATGGAATATCGATGGCAAGGACCTGTGCTCCTTCAAATGCATTTATAGCCGCCACAGCTTTTTCGGCAATGCCTTTGATAGGCGGTTTGAACCCTGTACCTAGAATGCCATCCACAATCAACTCGGCCTTGAGCGCCTGCTGAACCTCAGCTTTGTTGAAGTGCTCTTCCTCACTCACCCACAGCGGCTTGACGGCCAGTTTCTTGAACATCTCCGCCGCATCGCCGCGCAGTTCGTCGGCTGCCTTGGCCAGAACAATGACTGAAACCTGCTTCCCTGCTTCATGCAGCTTGCGCGCGGCCACAAAGCCGTCGCCGCCGTTGTTGCCTTTGCCGCAGACCACGCAAACGGAGTTGAAGTCGAAATGCTTCTGGGCGAACTCGGCTACTGCAGTGCCCGCGTTTTCCATCAGGGTGAGCGAAGGCACGCCGTACTTTTCTGTGGTGAGGCGGTCGATTTCGCGCATCTCCGCCGCGGTCACGATCTTCATGGCACGCGCGCAGCCGATTGCGCGGCAAGCGCTTCGAGCCTGGCAAGTTGCGAAGGTTCGCCCATGGCGATGAGGTAATCCCCTGCGCGGATTGCGTCTTGGGCAATGGGATTGAAGCGAGTTTCGCCGTCTGCGCGACGGATAGCCAGGATCATGATCCCGAATTGATGGTGAATTCCTGAGCTTCCCACGGTGGCTTGAGAGAGCCGTGACCCCGAAGCCACCCGGATCTCCTCAATAATCATCTCGAAGGTCCCGGAACGCGCAGTAGCAATATCAAGAAAGTCGAGCACATTGGGCCGGAGAAAACTCTGGGCAATGCGATGCCCGGCCGCGGCATAGGGTGAGATCACTACATCTGCGCCGGCGGTCTTTAAATGCTTCTGCGCGGGTTCCGCGCTGGCGCGAGCGATGATCTTAAGCTTCGGGTTCAGGCTGCGGGCGGTAAGCACGATATAAATGTTCGTGGCATCGGTGGTGGTGGCGGCAACCAGACCCAGCGCGTTGCTGATGCCCGCATCGCGCAGGACTTTCTCGTTGGCGGCGTCGCCTATCAAGACGAGCCATTTGGGATCGAACTGGGCAAGGGCTTTCTCATCGCTCTCAATAATCACGAATGGGCACGGCTTGCGGGCAAGTTCCTGGGCCACGCTGGCGCCCACGCGTCCGGCGCCACAAATGATGTAATGGTCTTTCAAGCCTGCAAGCTCGCGTTCCATACGGCGCTTCCCAAAAACTTTGACTAACTCGAATTCTAGCAAAGCCTGCGTCAGTGCCCCGATCATGACAAAAAGCAGCGAGACGCCGGTGATGATCAGGAAAGAATTAAAAACCCGCCCCGCGTGCGAAAGGGGATGAACCTCCTGATAGCCAATGGTGGTGAACGTGGTGATCACCATGTAGAAGCAATCAAACCAGCTCCAGTGCTCAATGTAGTGAAAGCCGACCGTGCCCGCAGCGGCGAGCAGCAACAGGGCGATGATGATGACCTTGAGCAGGCGAAAGCGTTGCAGGTTCAGGCGGAACTCCTGATCGCCTCAATTTTAGACCAAACGGCAAATCTCACCACCGAGGCACGGAGGGCGCGGAGAAAACTGGCCGGAGCACATGAAGGCTGAGGCTAATTGTCGCAGATTGACCATAGATCAATTGCAACAAACGCAGCAACCAAGCAAGGCCAAGCGTCCGCGTTAGAACAGGCCAGAACTCCAAAAGTCGGGAAATGGCGGAGCCGAGAAAGCTCCATCCGGAATCGGCAGTTCTCCGTGTTTCCGTGAATTTCATGCGGGCATCTTCTAATCTGCCTGAGCCTGCACCCGGCTGTGATGGCGACCGTAACCGAAATAGATAAACATGCCAATCACCAGCCAGACGGCCAAACGTATCCAGGTCAGCCCGGTCAAGCTCACCATCATTGCCAGTGAAATGATGATTCCCATAATCGGGACGAATGGCACCCACGGAGTTTTGAACGGACGTTCAACGTTGGGATCGCGCCGGCGTATGACCCAGACTCCCGCGCACACAATTACAAAAGCCAGCAGCGTACCGATGCTGACCATCTCATCGAGAACGTTGATGGGCAACGAGGCTGCAAGAACCGCGACAAAAGTTCCAACCGTGATCGACGAAATCCAAGGAGTACGGAATTTGGTGTGCACGTCACTGAACACCCGCGGGAGAAGCCCGTCTTTTGACATGGAGAAGAACACGCGCGACTGTCCGAGCAACATGACCACGATCGTGCTGCTCAGGCCCATGAGAGCGCCGATCTTCACCAGAAGGCTGCCCCAGCGTTTGCCTGCGACGTCAATGCCCACGGCCAGTGGATCGCGAACGTCAAGATTGTGATAGGGAACCAGACCGGTCAGCACCGCAGCAACAACGATATAAAGAATCGTGCAGATAATGAGTGATCCCAGAATGCCGATGGGCATATCTTTAGCTGGGTTTTTGGCCTCCTGCGCGGCGGTGGAGACCGCGTCAAATCCAATA
>JAICYU010000107.1 GCA_025934025.1 Terriglobales bacterium | reverse complement strand
GCGACGTGATTCTGTTCCCGTTGCTGCGGCCGCAACCGGTGCAGGAACTGGTCACCGAGGAGCGGCCAACCATCGAGAAGAAGTAGACGATTACTCAGCCGAATGGACTATCAGGCTACCGAGGCTCTTGCAGGCTGAGAATAGCCGCGAGACGCCCCTTCAGGCCCGAACTTGCTTCTGAGGCTGAAACTGCCTGCTCGATCTCGACTGGGGCAGACTCGACAGCAGAAAATCCGCTCAAGGAACCGTCAGGTTCCCGACTCAGTACGGCCCATGAATCAGGCGGGTGCTGCGTGGTTGAAGAGAACGCAACGTACAAAGACTCGCCCGTACTGTCGAGCATCACGGCTTTCGCTTCCGGTTGGTTGGCTTGTTTGGAAACTAAGGGATACGGAGAACCTGGAAGCGCAATCAGCCGCCCATTCTGCAAGCGAAACCCTGAGACCGCATTCTGGTCAAGAAGGTAGACGGTGGAATCGGAAGAATTCACCGCCGCATCGCGCAGCAGAGGCGCCGGAAGCAAATCTGTCTGTTGCAGCGAGCCGGTCTCTCTCAGCGCAAAGACTGAAATTGAGTTTTCGCCCTGTACCAACAAATTTGAACCCAAGGCCAGGAGTTTGCGCGGCGTCTCCGTAACCATAAACGGCGATCCGGGAACGGAAGAAGTCGAACCGTCTGGATGGGTCTGGCTGGCGCTGATTTCCCTTTCTCCGGGAACGGCAGTCACAATCACTGACATGATGGCCGCAGGCGTCGGAGTAGGCGTAGGCGTGGGCGTAATCGTAGGAGTCGGAAATGGCGTCGGGGAAGGTGTGCCGCCGGGAGAGATCGTGGGACTGGGAGACGGGAAGCCGCCGTTCGAGACAGTTCTCCTAGGCGAAATCACGCATCCGGCGATAAGCGCCAGCACCAACGGAACACAAAATAAGAGTCCGTGCTTCATAATATGCTGCTCAGGAAGAAGATGCCCAGCAAACGGGCGCTGTTGGCCCGCTCCGGCGTGAACCAGACTGCATACCAGTTAGAGCAAACACCTGCTTTTCCCGCGCGTGAATCAATGTGACAATGCTGGAATGACAAAACCACTCCACTTAACACTTTTCACAGCTCTGATCGCGCTGCTCGCCGGGACAGCAGCCACTCAGGCGGGAAAAGGCCAGAAGACACCGCCCCAAAAGGCAGCCAGCGCAGCCACCAGTCCCAGTCCGGCATCGCCGGATTCGCCGCTGAAGACTCAAAAGGACAAGGTTAGCTATGCCATCGGAATGCAGGTGGCAAACAATCTCAATCGGCAATCGCTCGATGTTGATCCTGACGTTCTGCTGAAGGGCCTCAAAGACACGATGGCGGGCAAATCTTTAATGACGGATGCCGAAGCACACACCACGATGAGCCAGGTCTTTGCGGAGTTGCGAGCTAAGCAGGAAGAGAAGATGAAAGCAGCAGGTGAAGCCAACAAGAAATCAGGCGAAGACTTTCTTGCCGCTAACAAGAGCAAACAAGGAGTGGTAACCACGGCCAGCGGCCTGCAATACAAAGTCATAACTCAGGGCACTGGGCCCAAGCCCACGGCGAGTGACACGGTAGTTTGCAATTACAAGGGAACGCTGATTGACGGCAAAGAATTTGACAGTTCTTACAAACGCGGCGAACCAGCCAGTTTCCCCGTAAGCGGCGTAATCAAGGGCTGGACAGAAGCATTGCAACTGATGCCGGTCGGCTCCAAGTATGAACTTTATATTCCAGCGGAGTTGGCCTACGGCGAACGCGGCGCTGGAGCGGATATCGGGCCCAATACGACGCTGATCTTCGAAGTTGAATTGCTCTCAATTCAGGGTAAGGACGCAGCTAAGTAAAATCGGTCTAGAATTCGTTACAGTCGGGGCTGGTTCTCTGCAGGGGGAGTCAGCCCCGTTTGTCTGAGTGAGAACAGGGGCTAAAGCCACAACTCAAATAGCATGTGCGGCACGACTGAAGTCATGCCCTGGCACTTGTGGCTGCTGATTGAGAATCTTTCAGCAACCTGGACGGCTCAAACATCGCAATCCGATCTGCACCTTTGTTGGTGCATGCAGCATCTAATACTGACCACGAAAGTATGAAGCTTACTGTTTACTCTGCTCCATGGTGCGGCGACTGCCGCATCGCCAAGCGCTGGCTCGCCCAGCACAACATCCCGTACAACGAGATCAATATCGAAGAAGTACCCGGCGCTGCGGAAGAGGTGATTCTCCGGACCGGAAAACGCGCCATCCCACAGTTCGTCCTGAACGGCGAATGGATCCAGCCCTATGTTCCTGGCCGGGGATTCAAGTTCAAGGAAATGGCGGAACTATTCGAGGTGGAATAGCTTTCGCCTTTAGCTCACTTTCTGATGGTCTCGCTGTTCTTGTCCGCCGGTCCACGCCACCGCAGAGAGGGCGGCAGGCGCAGCTTTAGTACACGCTCGCGGCGCTGCTCATCTTCCAGCGTAAGCTCGCGTGCTTTGAGCAGGTCCTGAATGGCGATCAGTCCCACCAGTTCCGGCTCCGTTCCGCGCTTCACCACCGGAAAACGGGTAAGAGTAGTGGAAGCCATCCGGTTCACCACAATTCGCAGCGGTTCGTCGGGATAAGCCACGATAGGATCTCTGGTAACCAACTCTGCCAGCGTTAAGTGGTCCGCTTCGGCAGGATCCATGTCGCCGACCATTGCAGCAAGATCGCCTCGTGTGACTACGCCGACAACAAAACGGTGATCGTCAATGACTGGATAGACACGTTGTCCGCGACCACCGTCGCTGTAATCCACGGTGTGGCGAAGCTCGCCGACTGTGGTGGTTGCTGGAAATGCGGTAATGCTGGTGCGCATCGTGTCCTCGACTGAAAGCGACTCCATTGGGTCCACGACGTATTCGCGCGTCAGGTGGTGCCCGCGACGGCTCAGCTTTTCCGTGAGAATCGAACGAGGCAGCGTAAGCGCCGTAAACGCGTGCGCAGTCATGCAGGCGATGAGCAGCGGAAAGATGGAGTGGTAGTCGCTCGTCAGCTCAAAGGAGAAAATCACGCCCGTAAGGGGCGAGCCGAGAGCACCGGCCAAGGTGGCTCCCATGCTGATCAGAGACCAGAAGCCGAGACCCTGATGGGGCAGGAAGAATGCCTCAAGCGCGCCCAGCGATCCACCCATCATCAGCAACGGCGCGAGCACACCGCCCGAGGTTCCCGAGCCGAGCGAAACGGCCCAGATCACTGACTTCACCAGCAGCACACCCAAAATCAACTTGAGGGTGATATTTCCCTTGAGGATGTCGGCGATTACGTCATAGCCCACTCCCAACGCGCGGGGATAAATAAGGCCGCCAATGCCAACCACCAGTCCGCCAATGGCCGGCCACCACATCCAATGAACATTCTTCAGGCGGGCGAAACCGTCTTCCACACCGTAGACAAAGTTGCTCAGCGCGCCAGCCAGCACTCCGGCCAGCAGCCCGGACAGAAGGCAGCCAAACATCACGGAAGGGCTGTAGGCGACGTCATGGGCTGGGACAGGAAAAATAGGTCCCGGACCCAGTAGATGAATGCGAGCGGCTTCCGCGGCAACGCTGGCCAGCACCACCGGAATGAAGCTTCGCGGCTTCCACTCAAAGAGAAGCAGCTCAACCGCAAGCAGGACAGCCGCAAACGGCGCGGCAAAGGTCGCTGACATTCCCGCAGCAGCACCGGCCACCAGCAGGATCTTGCGCTCGGCGCTGGAAAGATGAAAGAACTGCGCGATTAGTGAACCAAACGCGCCGCCGGTCATGATGATTGGACCTTCAGCGCCGAACGGGCCGCCGGAACCGATAGCGATGGCCGCGGAAACAGGCTTCAGGATCGCAACCCGTGGCTCAACTTTGGCCCCGCGGAGAAGGATGGCTTCAATCGCTTCGGGAATGCCGTGGCCGCGAATTTTATCGGATCCAAAACGCGCCATCAGGCCGACAATGATTCCGCCGATGACTGGCACAAACAGCGCCAGCCAGCCGACGTGGTGCCCGGCAAATGAAATCCATCCCAGGGGCGCGACGGCGCCCGCGGGCGAGGAAAAACTGCTGGAGACGCGAGCGTAGAAAAACAGATTGGTGAAAAATCCAATCAATCTCAGCAGGATCACCGCAACGTACGCGGCCACAACTCCGATGACAATGGCCAGTGCTGAAATGGGCAGCACCCGCCATGTGGTAGTAAAGTCCCTGAGATGGCTTGCGGGCGCTGGAGTTGGATGTTGCGTGCTAAGGGGGTTAGTTCGGGGGCCGGAGTGCGTCATGCACCTGCTTTCTTTGCCTTTGTCGTCTTCTGCTTACCTGGCCGGCTGCCAACCTTCTTTGTCAGGCGCAAAACCGAATCCACCAGCACGGGCCCAATGTCCCGCAATTCCTGCCGGGCTGCGCTGCCCAGTTTCCTGAGCAGGGCTTCTCCCTCGGGGGTGATGGAAAGGTTCACCTGGCGGCGGTCGGTTCCGGTGCGGCCGCGCCGGATCAACCCGCGCTCCTCACACCGGTCCACCAGTTCTACCATGCTGTTGTGGTTCAACTGCATGCGATCGGCCAGCCTGCTGATAGTAGGTGTCTGGTCCTTGGGAAGTCCTTTAAGGGCCAGCACAAGCTGGTATTGCTGCGGATTTACGCCGAATTCCCTGACTTCTTCTTCCATATGCCTTAAAAAGCGGCGGAGCTGATACCGGAACTCCGCCAGGGCTATGTATTCTGAAGCCTGGAGCGGCCCTGTATTTTTTTCTTTTGCCATTTTATCTCGTCGTCCGATATAATGTGCAACATTCTGCTAGATTCGAGCCTGACCCCTTATTGGGACTTTAGCCCCAGTAAGGGGTCAAATGTTTTAGGGTTTCGGCGGGCGCCCGGTGAGGTTGTCATCCGCGTGCTCCGCCCCCACCTGTATTCCCACCATTATGTTGCACGAAGGCCTCGTTGGCAAAGCGCAATTGGCATGAAATTACTCTAAGCGTTTATCATCAATGTTCTTTTGACATCCTGAAAGACTGAGGAAGCCCTTGATATCCCGCTATACCCGCCTTGAAATGGGGCGAATCTGGAGTGATGAAAATAAATTTCGCTGCTGGCTTCAAGTGGAGTCGGCTGCCAGCTTGACCCTGGCCGAAGCCGGAATTGTGCCCATGGAAGCCGCCCGCGCCATCGCCGATCGGGGCAACTTCGACCTGAAGCGAATCCAGGAAATTGAGGCCGAGGTAAAGCATGACGTGATCGCCTTCACTACGGCAGTCGCCGAGAAGGTCGGCCCCGAAGCTCGTTGGCTGCATTACGGACTTACCTCAAACGACGTCGTGGACACTGCCCAGGCCCTTCAGATCAAAGAGGCTTCACGCATCATTCGCGAAGACTTGGAGAAGCTCAAGCAAGTGCTGGAGCGCCGCGCACAAGAGTTTAAGCACACACCGACCATCGGACGAACTCATGGAATCCACGCCGAACCGACGACCTTCGGGCTGAAGCTGGCAAACTGGTACGCCGAGACCCGGCGCAACATCGCCCGTTTCGAGCGCAGCGCGGAAGAGATGCGGGTAGGCAAGCTTTCAGGCGCAGTGGGGAACTTTGCTCATCTGGAGCCCGAGTTTGAAGAAAAGATTTGCCGCCGGCTGGGTCTCGAGGCCGCGCCCATCTCCTCGCAGGTAATTCAACGCGACCGCCACGCTTATTTTGTGGCCACACTGGCGACCATCGCATCTACCCTGGACAAGATCGCTACGGAGATTCGCCATCTTCAGCGCACCGAGGTCCGCGAAGCCGAAGAGTACTTCAGCGAGAAACAAAAAGGTTCGTCTGCCATGCCGCACAAACGCAATCCCATTACCTGCGAGCAGATTTCCGGGCTGGCGCGAGTGGTGCGATCCAACGCGCAGGCGGCATTTGAAAATGTGGCTTTGTGGCACGAGCGCGATATTTCACATTCGTCAGTAGAGCGCGTGATTCTGCCCGATTGCACCATTCTTGTGGACTACCTGCTCACCAAAACCACTGACCTGATTGACCGCCTTATGGTCTACCCCAATCGCATGATGAAGAACCTGGAGAGCACGGGAGGACTGGTCTTCAGCGGACAGTTGCTGCTGGATCTGGCTGAGCATGGCATGTCGCGCGAAGACGCCTATCGTCTGGTGCAGAAGCACGCCATGCGGGCATGGAAAGAAGATCTCAACTTTCACGATCAGGTGATGAGCGATCCTGAGATTACCTCGCGTGTTCCCCAGGAACAGATTCAGCGGGCATTTTCGATTGAGCGGCAGTTGAGGAACGTAGATAAAATTTTTCAACGGGTCTTCGGCAGTAATTAGCCGCAAATTAACGCGGATGAGCGGCTGGTCAAAAATTCTTTTGCAAGTCCTTTGGGCTATCTGCGTTTATCCGCGGAAATCTGCGGCTAAAGATCACTACACCGAAATCGTGAACGAAGTTTCCGTCCTCGTCACCGGCCTGTACATGGTATCGCGCTCGACGGGTTCGCGGCCGGCTTCGCGAATCAGACGTTCCAGTTCGCTGCGCCGCATTCCCTGCGGCGTGGTGGCGCCGGCATCGTGGTAAATCTTTTCTTCGATCACCGTCCCATCAATGTCGTCGGCGCCAAAGCGCAACGCGATCTGCGCAATTTTCGGCGAGAGCATCTGCCAGTAAGCCTTGATATGCGGGAAATTGTCCAGCACCAGGCGGCTCACTGCAATCTGCTTGATGTCCTGCATTCCGGTGGTGGTGTAGAGATGCGCCAGCGGCGTATTGGCCGGGTGAAACGCGAGCGGGATGAAAGTCTGGAAGCCGTGGGTCTCGTCCTGCAGCGTGCGTAGCCGGATCAGATGGTCGGCCCGGTCTTCGTCATTTTCAATGTGGCCGTAGAGCATGGTCGCATTGGACTTCAGACCAATGCGATGCGCCGTGCGCGCCGTTTCCAGCCATTGGTCGCCGTCAATCTTGTGATCGCAGATCACGCGGCGCACGCGCTCGTTGAAGATCTCCGCTCCGCCTCCCGGGAGCGAATCCAGACCGGCTTGCTTGAGCTGGCGCAATGTTTCTTCAATCGAGAGTTTAGCCCGGCGCGCCAGAAAAGCGATTTCCACCATCGTCAGCGCTTTCAGGTGGACTTGCGGAAAGCGCGCTTTCAGGCCGGCAATCAGGTCAAGGTAATACTGAAACGGCAGGTCAGGATGCAGCCCCCCGACAATGTGGAATTCCGTGACGGCTTCGGAGTATCCGGATGCGGCCGTTTCGAATGCTTCCTCCAGCGCCATCGTGTAAGCGCCAGGAGCATCTTTCTTTCGGCCAAACGCGCAAAGCCGGCAGGCAGCCACGCAGACGTTGGTGGGATTGATGTGGCGATTGACGTTGAAGTACGTGACGTTGCCATGTAGGCGCTCGCGGACCTGATTAGCCAGCCATCCTACGGCCAAAATATCAGGTGAGCGATATAGGGCCACCGCGTCTTCAAAGCTCAGACGCTCGCGCGCCACAACCTTTTCCGCGATCGGCAATAACCGGGAATCGTCGGTCTGGAATCCGTGCTGGCGAGCGACAGAAGTACTGGCGATCATGCGGCTACCATGATAAAGGAAACCATTGCGTTGCTCCACCGGCAATCACGGGTTTGGGATTTTGAACTGAAAGTCAATCGGCCTGATTCTCTTTCTTTCTTAGGAGATTCTTGACTCGAAGCAGAGAAGAGGTCGTGCAAAGAGGCGAATCCTATTAAAAGCCATAGGCGCCAGCTACCGATTTCGGGAGAGTTGCGGCTGTTCAACTCCGGCCGATTGTTCTAGCGACAAGACTAATTACTAATCTTTTCAATTGGCTACACACGGTTTGGAATGTGTAAGATGCAGGCCTGAATTGCGGCAAGCGAATTGCGAAATCAAAAAATCGGGGGATTTGGGGGTACGTGCGTGATTCAGTATAGGAAACCCGAACTCCTCAAAGTGCAAGCTCTAACGGCGACTTTATTTTGCTTTTTGTATAGGGAAAGTGAAAGTCCCGCAGTGGCGTAAATCATTTCCGGGCAAGATCACTGCGGGAAAACAGCTCAGCAAACCACCAAAGAGGAGAACAGAAATGAGTTTGAAACGATGTTTGTCCCTCGCAGTCATCGGTTCCTTCATGCTGATAGGCTGCATTGCCATGTGGGGCCAGGCAACTGCCAGCTCTGCTATCCAGGGAACAGTCACAGACCAGTCACAAGCCGTAATCAAGGGCGCTCAACTCACTTTGACCAACAAGGCCACTGGCGAAACCAAGAACACGTCATCTAACGACTCCGGCGACTATCGGTTTGATGCAGTGAGCGCGGGAATTTACAGCTTAACGGTAAAGTCGCAGGGTTTCGCGAATGGCGAAGTAAAAACCCTGGAGGTTCTCATCGGTCGCACGGCAACCCAGAATTTCGCGTTGAAACCGGGAGGGCTGAGTGAGACGGTTGAAGTGACTGCTGCAGCACCACTCGTGGATCAAACCAAGACCGACGTGAGCACGAATATCACACCGCAGCAGATCACAGACCTTCCTCTGATCGGCCGCGACGTCGCCGACTTAGCTTATCTGGCGCCGGGCGTGAAAGCCGCAGATTCCTACGACCCGACCAAGAACCGCTATGCCATCCTGTCAGTCAACGGGCAGGGCGGCCGCAACGTTAACGTTACCGTCAATGGCGTTGACAACAAGGACAACACGGTCGGCGGCCCTGTCATGCAGCTTCCCGCCGAGGCCGTGCAGGAATTTCAGATCTCAACTCAGCGCTTCTCAGCGGTAAACGGCCGCTCCGCAGGCGCGGCAATCAACGTGATCACGAAATCTGGCACCAATAATTTTCATGGCTCCGCGTTTGGATTTTTCCGCGATCAGGCATTCAATGCCGATCAGCAGCTGCCCGACCCGGCAAACAATAGCACGAGGTCGGTGTCTCTCCCTTACACGCGGCAATGGTTTGGCGGTTCCATCGGCGGGCCCATCAAGAAGGACAAGTTGTTCGGATTCTTTGCCATGGAGCGCCAGCGCGAGCACACATCACTCGCGGAATCTCCGGCAGCACTGACGCAGCTCAACCTGGTTACTTCGCTTGGCGCGCAGCCTGCGTCTGTGATTCCAAGACCATTCTTCGAGAACCGCATCAATGGGCGTCTGGACTGGACCATCAACCCCAAACACTCAGCTTACCTTTCCGCTTCCAGTCAGGCGAACGACAGTCTGAATGATCAGAGTGACGGTACCATGGATCTAACCGAGGGCAACTTCACAAATAACCATCTTCAGGTGGCCAACGTGACTCTGAACTCAACCTTTACACCGACGCTCGTGAACCAGCTCACGCTCGGCTGGCAATACTGGAACAACTTGATTGACAGCAACGATCGTGTTCCGCTGATAACTTTTCCGGATGCCCAGTTCGGCACCAACACCAACGTTCCGCAAAATTCCGTTCAACGCAAATGGCAGTTTAAAGATGATGTGAGCAAGACTGTGGGCCGTCACACGTTCCGCAGTGGCGTTGATTATATCTGGACACCGCTGCAGGGCGGGTTCTTCGAATTCAGCCCAACATTGGAAGTTGACTTCGGTACGAACCCGAGCTGTATCCTTGGCGTAGGGCCTGATGCAACCACACCCGGCTGCGGCCCGTCTGCTTTTCCCCAGGGATTTGCTACGCCCGGTCTTATTTCAGGCAACAATACGGGTGCCGGCATGACCATCGCAGTCGGGGACCCTACGTTCCTGATCAAGGACGCAAAGCAGCTTGGGTTGTACTTCCAGGATGATTGGAAATTCAACAACCGCCTGACGTTGAACCTCGGTTTGCGCTGGGACAAGGACTTCGACTTTGTTGGCGGGTCCAAAATCGCCGACAGCCGCACCTTCCAGGAACTCCAAGCGATTGCGTCAATTAATCCACTGGCGGCCTCTCTGGTTGCAAAAAAGGCGAGCGATTACAGCAAAGGCTTCAGCCCGCGTATCGGCTTGGCCTATGACCTGACTGGCCACGGCGCGCAAATCGTTCGTGCTGGTTTCGGCATGTACTATGACAACACCTTCCAGAACATCCCGTTGTTCATGGAACAGCAGGCGAATGACACAATCTTCCAGACGGCATTCTCCATCAGCGGGACCGATCCCGTACCTGGCACTGGCATTACGCTAGATCAATGGCGATTTGGTGTAGATCCACTGCCGGTAATCCCGCCTCCCTCGCATGACCTGACCTCCGGTTCGACCGGTCGACTCATGGACCCAAACTACCGTACGCCGGTGACTGAGGAGTTCAATGGCGGCTATACCTGGTCAATCAATAACAAGTCGGTTTTTGAAGCTGAGTATGTTCATGTGCTCGGCTTACACCAGAACAAGACCGTGAATCTTGATCCACGGATTCCGATCGATCCCTCAAATATCACTACCTTGTCGGTGACCGAGGACCCGAATACTCTGGCGCCCGTTTGTACTCCGGGCAACTGCGGGTTCTTCTTCCCGCTTGACGCTGCATTCCAGGCGGCGGGAGTACCTGTTCTTGGCAGCCTGCGGAATGAAGAGTCCATAGGCCGTTCGCGCTACGATGGCATGAACCTGAGCTATCGGCAGCGTGGCTTCCACAATGTGGACTTGATGACCAATTACACTCTCTCTCGCTCGGTTGGTTATGGTGAGGACGGCGGTTCCTTCCGCTACTACCCACGCGACCCGCAGCATCCGCTCGCACCTAGCGAGTTCGGCCCTGCATTCAATGACGAACGGCACCACCTCACTCTTTCAGCTACAGCACACCTACGGTGGGGACTGGAAGTATCGCCGATCCTACAAGCGGGCTCTGCAAGGCCATATCTTGTGGATGCCGGCACAAATCAACTCAACCTGGGCAGCGGCAGTTCGACTGCAGCCCAAGTGGTACCCAACGGGCAACCCACCAACTTCACTGCGTTTACAGGCAACAAACTAAGCGCTGTGCAGTGCTACTATTCGGGTAATTGCCAGGCGGTACCGTACAACTCTTTGCGCGGCAACCCGTATTTCAATATGGATGCGCGCCTCGCTGAGAACATCAAGTTGGGTGAAAGCCGGAATCTCCAGTTGATTTTCCAGGCCTTCAACCTGACCAATCATGCAAACTACGGCAACGATTTCGGTACATCATCGAACGATCCGACCACGTTCCGAAAGCCTATAGGGTTTATCAATCCGACCAGCACCTACTTGCCACGTTCGTTCCAGGGCGAGTTTGGAGCGCGGTTCAGCTTCTAACTCGCAGCTCTGCACGATTCAAGGCCGGCAAGAGATTGTCGGCCTTTTCTTGCTCTCTAAAATCTTGTCGCGGGTTTACCTCGCTGAAATCGGTGGATGTCTTTTGGGCGTCTGAGCATCATCCGCCGCTCTCGGCCGGAGCAAAAAACACGAGCACAAGAAGGTCTTC
>JAICYU010000154.1 GCA_025934025.1 Terriglobales bacterium | reverse complement strand
TGTCGCTACCGTTGGCGGGAACCTCTGCCAGCGCCCGCGCTGCTGGTACTTCCGCACCGGCCACGGACTGCTGGCGCAAACCAAAGATGGAAAATCGCTGGTCCTTGAAGGCGACAACCGCCATCATGCCATTCTCGGCAATGATGGACCGGCGTATTTCGTGAGTCCGTCCACTGTTGCGGGGGTGCTGATCGCCTACAACGCTCGATTGCGACTGCTGGGGCCGCGGGGCGCGCGCGAAGTTCCGCTGGAAAAGTTCTTTGTGATCCCGAAGTCCGAAGGCGAGCGCGAGCACGATCTCCAGCCCAACGAGTTCATCACGGATGTAATTGTTCCGCCCGCGCCGGGAGTTCGCGCGGCGCAATATGAAGTCCGGCAAAAAGAAGCGTTTGACTGGCCGTATGCCACTGCAGCCGTTGCCCTCAAGATGAACGGCAGCACCGTGGAAAGCGCCCGCGTGGTGCTGGGCCATGTGGCGCCGGTCCCATGGGTTTCCACGGAAGCCGCGCAAGCTCTCCATGGCAAAGCTGTCACGGAGGCCACAGCCGATCAGGCTGCACAGGCCGCAGTCGCCAAGGCAAAGAGCCTGGGACGCAACGAACAAAAAATCCATCTGATAGGTGTGGCGATAAAGCGCGCAATACTCAAAGCCGCGGGTGGCCAGGCGCGCGCCGGCTTGGCGCACAATCTTATGGGAGGAGGCTGGGCATGAGCAACGTTCCTGAACGTTTCAATACCGAGCGGCCGGGACTGTGCTCGGCCCTGCACTGGAAGAGCCAGTACATCAGATCAGAGCCGGACCCGACCGTGCCTCGGTGCAATGATGGACTCTTCTGGTGCGGAATGACCCAGACCTGCATCGGTCCGGACGGCAAGCTGGCTGAGCCGGGTAACTGCTGCTCCGGCGAGCGCAGTTGCCATTGCGGCGCGAGCAAGTAATCGGTCGAGATCACCGGCCGGAGAAGGTACATGCGAGGAATAGGACGATTACGACTTGCCGGCGCAGTGCTTGCTGCGCTCATCGCAGTCTCAGCCAACGCCGCACAGAAACAACCGTGCGAAGTGGCTGAAGCGCCGGCCCAACTCACCTCCAGCGGGCGCATCGCTCCGGCAAGTGAGCCTGGCACACCACTTGTGATCTCCGGAACTATTGTGGCTGCGGACGGCAAAACTCCTCTTTCCGGCGTGGTGGTGTATGCGTACCATACCGACAACGACGGCCTGTACAACAGAACAAACGCCCAGGGTGAAGCAGCGGAAAGAGAACCTCGCCTGCGCGGATGGGTGAAGACCGATCAAGAGGGGCACTTCGAGTTCACAACTATAAAACCGGCCCCATATCCGCACCGGAGCGTTCCGGGGCACATTCATGTGCAAGCCTGGGGCGGAGGCTATCCGCGTCAGTGGTTTGAAGTAGAGTTCAAAGGCGACCCTCTCTTGCCGAAACAGCACTTCACCGATAACACGGGCGATTTTCTCTACATCATCCCGCTGCAGCGAGACTCCAATGGAGTCCTCCATGGCACGGTGACGATACCAATGCGGAACCAGAGCAACTTCCCACGCAACGAGTAGGCCTGGTTCGCGCTGCTGGAAAAGCGATTCCGAGGGACTACAATAAAGTACAAACACTTGGAGTGCCGTTTATGCGCAATCTCTTCCTCTGCTTTGCTGCTGTTCTTTCATTTTCCGGCGCTGCTTTTGCTCACCAGATCCAGGGCGAGTACCTGGAAACGCGAAGCGCCGATGTTTATACCGGACAGTGCTTCGCCAACAGCGAAATGAACCTGACTGGGGACGAGGCGATTCTCGCCTGGCACATCACCGAGGGGCAGTGGGATGGCGTCGCACTGAATGGGCTTACGGTGGGCGCGGCGGTGAAAGCGAACGCTACGCTGGGCGATCCGTACGCAGATCCCTATCCCGCGAAATCAGTCCTTTTTATTGACAAGAATGCCACGCCGCAGCAGCGCCAGGCCCTGATCAACTTTGCCCAGGAGATGGGCGGCGATCTTCTGCGCCATGTGGTGCGCGTGGTGGATACGCGCGTGGATATGCAAGTCCTGCGCCAGCACAGCGCACGCGCGCGCCTGCAGGCTGGAAACTTTGTTACCGTCGAAACCCGCTCCATCGGCGAAGACGACCACCTCTGCGGCAACGAGAGCACCTTCTATCCTCCGCTGACGCAGACCACTCATGCCATGCCGGCCGTCGCCATGACCGATCAATACAGCGGAAAAGATTTGCAGGTTTCCTGGGAGCTGCATGGCAAGCGCAGCGCCTTTGTGGGCAGCTTCGCACAGAACCAGCCCCTGGCTGCTAGCCGCTAGTTGCTTGACGGGGTCAACGATCATTCAGATCAGCGTTTATCAGCGGTGAGGTTTCCCTATCTCTCTGATCGCTTCAGCAACTCCGCCAAATAGCTCTGCCATATTGCCGGCCAAGAGTGCGTGCCGTGGCCGCGTGTCTGGTCGGTAATCGGCAACAGGACGTATTCTCCCTTCTTCACACGCTGAATATCTTGGTCGAGAATCTTCAATTCCGGAGGATTGATGGTATCGTCGGCGGAGTTGATGGCGGTGAGTGGCGCTGTGATCTTCCCCAGTTCAGGTTCCGGGTTGTAGTTGCGCGAGGCATCGAACGCGTAAAGCATGTCATTCGCATCCGTTGTTTTCATATGACCGGCGATGAAGTTTTCGAGCGACTGGTCGGCCTGCTCGCGGGTGGGAAATTCCCTCTGCATTCGCACCGGAGCGCTGGTCATGATGAGCAGCACCTGGAGTGCTGCGGCCAGTCCATGGGGCTGCTGTGTGTAATCGCCGTTATTGAAGTCGGGCGAGTTGCGGATGTCATCCATAATCATGCGGCGCATCATGCGATTGCGTCCGGCAATTTCCACCGGCTCTGAGGCCAACGGCAGCGCCGCGTCAATGAAGTCAGGATGCCGCTCCGCCCATAGCCACGAGTGCATGCCGCCCATGGAAGTTCCCATCACCAGCCGCAGATGGTTCACGCCCAGCGCTTGTGTGAGCAGCCGGTATTGCAACTCGACCATATCGTCGTATTCGTAATGCGGGAACTTCAGGTGGAGACCATCGCTTGGCTTGGTGGATTCGCCATGACCAATATTGTCCGGTAGGACGATGAAGCACTTTGAAGCGTCTAGAAGTTGGCCTGGGCCGAACAGTACGCCGGCGAAGTGGTCGTTCAGGAACTGCCGGGCAGAGCCGGTGGTTCCGTGCAGAACGAGCACTGCATTGGTGACTTTGCCGGACGCATCCTTTTGCGGAGTTCCCAGCGTGTAGTAGTGGAGCTTGATTTCAGGAAGCGACTCGCCCGATTTGAATTGAAAGCCTCGGACGACGAAGTCCGCCGGTTTCGGTTCAGGGTAACTGGCAGCCCAGAGTGACACAGAGACAAGAAGCAGAAATGGCAGAACGGCAGTCCGGAGTTTCATCAGAACCTCTCGTGGAAAAGGAAAACGGAAAAGCTTAAATCACTTCAGCCACTTCGTCATCAAGTTCCGATCTTCCGTGGTGAAGCCCGAGGATTCATAGAGCCTTTTGGCAATTACGTTTCCGGTCCACACCTCCAGGCGCAGGGCCTCGATGCCCTCGTCCTTGCATGCCACCTCCGCCTGAGCTATCACTTCGCGACTGAGCCCACGGCGGCGAAAGCGCTCACGGACATAGATCTCGTCCAGCAGCGCGAAGCGGCCATGAAACTCTAGGCTGAAGCAGAAGGTGAGGATAAGATAGCCGGCCAGCGCGCCATCAGCTTGGAAGAGAAATACTCGGCCAAGGCTTGGCTTCGTAATCAAATCGCGCAGGCCGTCTTGAGCGACCGCCTCGCTGAACTTCATCTCCTGATCTGCATAAAATTCGCGCATGAGTTCCAGCAGGGCGGGAACATCACCGATCTCAGCGGTTCTGAAAGTTTGTTGCATGTCTCCGCTATAATAACCAGCCGCTCACAATTTCATTCCGCAGTCTAAGGAGCTTCCATGCTGGACCGCAGGGCTTTTCTGGCTGTTTGTTCCCGATTTGGTGTTGCAAGCACGTTATTGCCCGGAGTGCTCTGGGCCCTTGCCGACGACAAACCAGCCATCACGCGCGACATGATTGACAATGCTGCGATCATCGCCGATATCAAGGTTCCCGATGAAGACAAGGACATGATGCTGGAGTCGCTCAACGATGCAGCCAAAGGCTACGACGCTATCTATGTCCTGCACATGAAAAATGATGTTGCTCCCGCGTTCATCTTCGATCCGGCTCTGCCCGGCATGAAGTTTGAAACCGCGCGCCGGCCCATAAGGCTCTCTGCCGCGCCGAACATTGACGCTACTGCTACACCGAAGAACCTGGAAGACGTCGCCTTTTATTCAGTCCGCCAGTTGGCCGAATTGGTGCGCAAGCGGAAAGTGTCGTCTTCGGCTCTGACGGAAATGTATCTGGAGCGTCTCAAACGTTATGATCCCGCGCTGCACTTTGTGATCACGCTGACGGAAGACCGTGCCAGAGCGCAAGCCAAAGAGGCTGACCGCGAAATCGCGGCCGGGAAGTATCGTGGGCCGCTCCACGGATTGCCTTGGGGCGCAAAGGACCTCCTGGCCGTAAAGGACTATCGCACCACCTGGGGCGCCGGCGGATTCGAAAATCAGAAGATAGATGAAGATGCCACTGTGGTGAAGCGGCTCGATGAAGCCGGCGCTGTGCTTCTGGCCAAGCTGACCTTAGGTGCGCTCGCTCTGGGTGACAAATGGTTCGGCGGCATGACGCGCAATCCCTGGAACCCGCAACAGGGATCCAGCGGATCGTCGGCCGGGTCGGCTTCCGCCACTGCTGCCGGTTGTGTGGCTTTCGCCATCGGCTCGGAAACTTTGGGTTCCATCTCGTCGCCTTCTACACGCTGCGGAACCACCGGCCTGCGCCCAACATTCGGCCGTGTTCCCCGCACGGGCGCCATGGCGCTCTCCTGGACGATGGACAAGCTCGGGCCGATCTGTCGTGGCGTCGAAGACTGCGCCATCGTGCTCAGCGCAATCTATGGCCCTGACGGGCAGGACCGCACAGTGAACAACGCCGCATTCAACTGGGATGGCGGCCTCGATTGGCGCAGGCTGCGCATTGGCTATCTGGAGAAGGAATTCCAGCTTCAGCCGCCGCAGCAGGAGCAGCAGCCGAAGCAAGAGAAGAACCTCACCGAAGCGGAGAAGAAGAAGCGCGAAGAACAGACAGCACAACAAAAGGCCCGCCGCGAATATGACCATAAGTATGACGAGGCGGCCATCGCGAAATTGCGCAGCATGGGCGTGAAGCTGATTCCGGTGGAACTGCCCAAGCTGCCGTATGAGGCCATGCTCTCCATGCTCGAAGCCGAAGCGGCCGCGGCGTTCGACGATCTCACCCGCAGCGGCCGGGACAAGCTGCTTACCGGCCAGACGAAAGATGACTGGCCTAACACCTTCCGCACGGCACGATTTATTCCCGCTGTCGAATACATTCAGGCCAGCCGCGCGCGCCTGTTGGCGATGGAAGAGTTCGCCAAGGTATTCGACAAAGTTGACGTGATCGTCGCGCCCACGCAGAGCACGCAACTCCTGGTGACGAACCTCACCGGACATCCAGCGCTCATCCTGCCCAACGGCTTCCGCGGGGAAGATGCGCCTAAACCGGTGGTCCGCGATGGCGAACTGCAACCTGGCGGCGCGGGAACGCCCGTGAGCCTTACGTTCCTCGGCCATCTGTACGGCGAGGCCAAACTGCTGGCCGTGGCCAAAGCGTACCAGGACGCCACGGGATTTCATCTGAAGCACCCGGAACTGGGTGGAAGAACGGCGCTTTAGCGCGAGTAGAAGCTGCTGGAATTATGGCTTTAGCACTGGTGGAGCTTGCACCAACGCTCCTCAAGAGTTCTATGTAACTTTTCGCCGCTTCCATCTTCTTCGGAGATGGCCAGGGCTAAAGCGCGCGGATTTGGCATTTACGACACGGCCCTGAAGGGCCGTTCTTCCACCATTGGGCTCGACTTTGAGAGTCTCGCACTCACTCAGCACTCATTATCGGCCGCTTCAGATCCACCAGCACGAATAGCGCCAGCAGCACGACGGGAAGTAGGAGAGCCCGTGCGTCCCATGCGCCGTGAAGCCAGACCCCGGAAAATCCTCCGGCAAGGAAGCTGAGCCAGATGCCGCCGGTGGTCGCGGTATCTTTGAAATCTTCATGGTGCCAGGACAAACGCAAGGCTTCGCGATACCGCCCAGTGCCGGCGCCGCGTGTCTTGTCGTAGAGCCAGAAAAGATAGCGCGAGCCGGATTCGGCAAATTTCGTGAGCATGCCGGTGACGTGAGTGGTACGCACCGTCAGCGCTCCCACGCGGGTGAGAGTGGCGTTTTGCAGGCCCATGGCGAGGGTAGCGAAGGCCAGAAGAAGATCGAACACGGCTCTCGGCTCCTGATGTTCGGGAAAGCGTCCGGCCAGAACGACGAACCCCGCCAGAAGGAGAGCTTCCATTCCCAGGGTAATGGCGGCGCTGGAGCGGATTCCACGCCGTTTGCACGTTTCGTGAATCAACGCGCACGCGAACAAGCCAGCCACAAACAGCAGCACTGCCAAGCCGCGCGCAGCCGCCTGCCCGGGGCTGCCGTGAAACAGATGGAATGAAATTTCCACCGTGTTGCCGCTCATATTGGCACTCAGGATGTGGGAGAGGAGAATGTATCCTACGATATCAACGAAACCAGCCGTCCAGGTAAGTCCGATTGCCAGCAGCACCTTGCTGCCGGAGTCGAGCGGTTCATAGGAGCTTGCTTGCGCCATTCCTTAGGAATGTGATGCAGCTTGGCCTGGAACTGGCATTGTCCTTCCGCCGACCTCAGCCCTTCACTTTTGATGCCACATCAGACTGTTGCATTTTCCCGGTTTCCTGTACTCTTGTGGCAACGCTCACTGAGCTACCCAAGGTAAATTGAATAAAAAAATGGAGGATGTAATGAAAACTGCTCTTCGTCTTATGGTGTTTGCGGCTGCGATGCTGGTTGGAACCGGTGTTTCGAGTCTCTCCGGACCTGGCCCGTTGCCGCCAAATCCGTTCCCATCAAATCCGGGATCGGTCGCTTAATCGGCTGAATCGCGATCAGAATTTGCTGTCCGCTCGGCTTGGGATATCGCTTCTAAAGGTGACCAGGAACGCAGCGGCTGAAGCCAGCGCCGGCACGACTGAAACTCGTGTCCTGGCACGAACCCATAAATGACAAACTCTTTGGCACACTGCGGCTCGTTATTCCCGGCCGCGATACCGACAGTGGGTTCTTGGCTTTCATATTTGATTGACTGGCTTTCGGCACCGGTTCTCGTTTTACTGATCGGGATATTCCTCTGGCGCAAGCTGTATCGTGAATATCCCTTGTTCTTCTCCTATCTTGTCGTTACCGAATTGGCGGGCATTGCGAGATTTTGGGCAATCTCACGGGGCGCCGTGACTTACTTCTATGCTTATTGGATTTCCGACCTCATAATTACCGTTTTCAATTTTCTTGCTATCTATGAGCTGTTCGTTAGGAGAATCTTTCCAAAGTTTTACAAAATCGGGTGGTACCGCTTTCTCTTTCCAATACTCTTAGCGATGGCGATCTTTCTGGCTTGGGTGGCTGCGATGGCCCCTCACAATGTGAGTGCCCTCGCGATTGAAGATCGTATTTTGGACGCAGCGATAGTAGCGATTCTGATGTTCTTTGGAGTGTTGATGCTCATCATGGGACGTCAATGGACAAGATATGACTTCAGCATAGCTTTTGGCTTTGCTGTTAATGCGTCTGCTTTTCTGCTATCAACCACCTTTTGGGCACATTCCAACTATGGCGGATTCAGCATTGATCTTCCCGTTATCGCCTACGATATCAGCGCCCTCATCTGGCTCTTCTCTTTCTGGTCCGCGGAAAAAACCCCTGAACAGGCGCACGCTGCCATCTCCCCCGAACTCGTCTCCGAGGCGCGAGCATGGCAGTCGGTGTTGCGAAATTGGATTTCGTCGAAGAAAGGTTAGAGACTCTGAATCAGAGCGTCGTGATATCCCGAGAACTTTACGCAGATCAGATTTCCCGCTTTGTTCTTGAGGAGTTCGTA
>JAICYU010000183.1 GCA_025934025.1 Terriglobales bacterium | reverse complement strand
GGCTCCGGCATCGGAGAATCCCGCCTTAACGTCAATGTAAGCCTGTTCGCGCAGCTTTTGCAGATATGCACGGGCGGCGGGCTCCAGCCTTTGTGAGTAGATTGCCTGCTCGATCCTCTTTTCGACTTCGTTGAGCGGAGGTACGCCCGCGGAGCGGTGATCGTTCACCCGCAGAATGATGAAGCCTTGCCGCGTCCTGATGGGCTCGGTAAACTGCCCAGACTTCAAAGTAAAGGTTTTATCTTCCAGTTCCTTGGCGAGTTCTCCACGTTTGAATGTCCCGAGCACGCCGCCCTGGGAGGCGGTCTCCGCATTGGAAACCTTTTTTGCCAGGTCCGCGAAGTCTGCTCCGTTCTTCAGTTGCTGCTCGGCATCCTGCGCTTTCTTTTCCGCAGCGGCCAGCACGGCAGGATCTTCCTGCGCAGGCTGCTGGTCCTGCTGCTTGTCTTTGGCGTTTTCCTCAGGCCTTTGCTTGGGCTGAGTGGAGAACAAAATTTCGCTCAGGCTTACCGCTTCCGGCCCTTCCAATTCCTTCTGATGAGCTTTATAAAATTCCTGTATTTCTTCGTTGGTGATGTGGATCTTCGATCCTACTTCCTGCCCGATCACCTGCTCGGTCACAGCGCCAATACGGATCTGCTCTTTGAAATCTTCGAAGGAAACGCCCTGCTTTTTGGCTTCGTTTTCCAGATCTTCCATGCTGGCCAGACCCATCTGCTGGCGCATCTGGTTCAACCGCTTGATCGTGTCAGTTTCGCCAGTGATCCCCAGCTCTTTGCCTTTTTCCAGCAGCAGTTGCCGGTCAATCAGATCACGCAGTACGTCCTTCTGCGCATCCGGCCACTTGGCCTGCCAATCGTCAGGAAACTGCTGCTTCACTTCCTCCAGGCGCTGGGTTTTGGCTTTCTCAAAATCAGAGCGCGTAATGATCTGGTCATTCACGCGGGCGATGATTTCGTCCACGATGTTATCGGCGTGCAGCGCCAGCGAGAGCAGGATGAAGACAACGGCAAAAATAGATAATTTCGTTTTCATGGTGGCTCTTTGGGTATACGGAAACTGAGACTTTGCTCTTTAATTTTAGCAGCCCGTGGCGGCGAGACACGGCAAGCCCCGGTCAACTCTGCAGCCGGCACCTTTTTTCAGATCGCGTTCTTTTCTCGATCCTCTATTCCGTTCTCAGCGCAATCAGCGGATCCACGCGCGTGGCGCGCCGGGCAGGAAGGTAGCTCGCCAGCAAAGCCACTGCGGAGAGCATCACCGCGACTCCCAGGAAAGTCACGGGATCGAGAACGTTTGTGTCGAACAAGAGTGCCTTCATCAGGCGGACGCCGGCCAACGCTCCCAGCAGTCCCGCAGCAAGACCAATGCCGATTGCAGTCATGGACTGGCCAAGCACCATCTTCAGCACGTCGGCGCGTTTGGCTCCGAGCGCCATGCGAATTCCGATCTCGCGTGTGCGTTGGCTTACGAGTAGAGCGGTTACGCCGCTCAATCCGGTGGCGGCGATCGCCAGAGCCAGAGCGGCAAACAACGCCAGCAGTGCTGCGGTCAAACGGGTTTGGATCAGCGTGTCACCCCGCAGCTCATCAAGAGTCTTGGCATTGTTGATGGGCTGCTCCGAATCCACCGAATACACGGCATCGCGCACCTGCTTGAGGTAGCTCATGGGATCGGATTGCGTCTTCACCAGCAGCGTGCTCCCGTTGGGCGCCTGCGCCAGAGGCTGGTAGGCGGTATCAAGCGGCTCTTTGTCCAGGCCGTAATACCTCACATCTCCAACCACGCCAACAATAGTGGCCCAGTGTTGCCCGCCATCTCCGGAGACGCGCTTGTTGATGGGATCTTCATGGGGGAAGTAGTGATGCGCCAGAGATTCGCTGATGATGATCACAAGAGGGCTGCCGTCATTGTCGTGATCGGTGAAGAATCGGCCCTCAATCAGCGGCACTCTCAACAATTTGAATGTGCCGGGCGTAGCGACATTGAGATCAGCCGTAGGCGAAGTATCGTGCGGTCCCAAGGCCGGCCGGCCTTCAACGATGAACGGCTGATTTGAGGGGCGTCCCGGAGCCATCGGCGCGCCGCTGTTCACTGCTACGGCGAGGATTCCCGGAGTTCCTTCCAGCTTGGCAGTCACGCGATCAAAGAAGCTGGTGATGTCCTGGCTCTTTTGATATTTGGTGAAGTTGAAGGGGACGTTCACGGTGAGAACGTTGTCGGCGCTATATCCGGCATTCACTTGCTGCAAGCGGACAAAGCTGCGGATCATCAGCCCTGCGCCCACCAGCAGCATAAAGCTCAGCGCCACCTGGCCCATTACCAGCAGATTCCGCGCCTGGAACCGGCTGCGCTTTGCCGTTGACGCTCCGCTTTCCTTGAGCGAATTCACCAAACTGGTCCGCTGCGAGAATGCGGGAATCAAGCCGAAGACCAAGCCGGTGAGCAACGAGATTCCAAGCGTGAAGAACAGGACTTGCGGATCTATGCTGACCTCTGCCGCGCGTGTGGTGAAGTGGGCTACGAATGTGGCCAGCAGTTGAACACATTCTGAAGCCAGCAACAGCCCAAGAGCCCCGCCCGCCAGGCTGAGCAACAGACTTTCAGTGAGCAACTGCCGGACCAGGCGGGCGCGGTTTGCTCCCAGCGCGGTCCGCACCGCCATCTCCTGCTCGCGACGCATCATTCGCGCCAGTGCCAGGTTGGCAACATTGGCGCAGGCAATCAGAAGCACCAATCCAGCCGTCACCAGCAACACCAGCAGCATGGGACGCACTTTCTCCGTCAACTGGTTCTGGAGCCCATCCATTGAAGCGGTGAATCCGGCGCGTTCGGGATAATCGGCGGGGTACATTTTCTGCATGCGTGACGCAACCATGGCCACATCGGCATTGCCTGCGCTCACGTCAGCGCCTGACTTGAGGCGCCCAAACAACTGCATCATGTGGTGATGGCCTCCCTCAATCATCATTGCAGACGACCGGAACGGGCAGGCGACGGTGGTCATATAAACGTCGTTCGCGCGCGGATACTGCGGAACCGGCGGCAGTACGCCAATCACGGTATGAACTTTGTCGTTCATGCGGAAATGGCGGCCCACAATAGAAACGTCGCCGCCGTACCGCGTCTTCCAGTAGTCGTAACTCAGCACCAGCACAGCATCAGCGCCGGGGACGTCGTCCGCTGTCTGAAAGAGCCGGCCAAGATACGGCTTCACGCCAAGCAGATCAAAGAAGTGAGCGGAGACTACGCCGGTGTGTACCTCCTGCGGCTCCTGCCCATCCAGCAGGATGAATGACATCTGGTGGTACTCTTCCACCTGGGCCAGGGACTTGGCCTGCCCGCGATAATCCTGAATCTCCTTGACTGAAAATCCGATATTCTGCTCCTTGGCTTTACGGAAATCCTGCCGCAGAACCACCAGCTCTTTCCCTTGCGCGTATGGCAGCGGCTTCAGCAGGACGCCATACACCACGCTGAAAAGCGCCGTATTGGCCCCAATGCCCAGCCCCAGCGCCAACAGCGCTACAGCGGTGAACTCGGGATTCCTCCTCAACACGCGGAAACCGTATTTCACGTCTTGTAACAAGCCGGTCATAGTCGCTCCTGAAGAAGGATAATATGCATTTTTCCAGCCTCGCCTGGTCAGGTGTAAGCTGCTGAAAACACTAAGAAGGGGCCAAGTGGGATGTCCGCTTCTGAAATCCGTTGTTCGCTTGCGAACAGCCCAAGGCTCATGAAAATCGCCGGTATATCAGCGGCTAAAATGACTGTGATGGCTGAATTGGGCAAGCTTCTGCTGATCGTGGGTGCGATCGTCGTCATCATCGGGGCGGCGCTGATCTTCTCGGCAAAAATGCACCTGCCCGTTGGACGGCTCCCAGGCGATTTTGTTTATCGCGGAAAGAACACTACATTCTATTTTCCGTTGGCCACCTCGATTCTGCTGAGCATTGTTCTTTCATTCATTCTCTGGCTGTTCAGTCGAGGCGGGCGATAGCAGTGCTGTCAGAATAAATTCGTATCTAGTTTGGCAATAAACTGGATTCCCGGCACAACTTTGCGCGCCAGAGCAGCGTCGTTGGTCAGGAACAGATCAGTGCGCCCCTGGGCGGCGCAAGCAAGGTGAATGGAATCCGCCGGACTCGCACTCTGCTCACCGCGAATCTTGCCGTAAAGCTCTGCTGTTTCAAAGGTGAGGGGGATGAGCTCAATCGGCGAGCTCTTGAAAAAATCTCGAATCTTTTCCGCAACATCCGGAGCCTTCGCCTTGTATGGGCCTGCCAGCAACTCTCCAACAGTAAAGGCACTAGTACAGAGCTGGTCGTGCCGCTCCTCCATTTTGGAAAGGACTTGTTGCACACGGCGGGCGTGGACTGGATGATCCTCCAGCCAGTAGACGAACAGCATCGTGTCCCAGTAGATTCTGCTCATCCGCGCTTCTCCGTCACCTTATCCATGAAATTTCGCCCTCTCATTTCGAAGAAAGCTTTCTCCTCCGCCCAGTTTCTTGAAGACATCACGGGCAACGCCTCGGATGCCAGGAAAAGGGCTGCTCGAGGGGCCACGTTTTATCTTTGCAGCAGCGAGTTCATAGGTGAATGTCACGGTTGTGCTTTGGCCTGACGGAGGCCCGGTTTGCGAAACAATACTCAACCCATTCTCTTCCAGAAACCTCTTGGATTTGAGAGCGGCGCATACAAGCGGCACACGATTAGTGAGCCCTAGCGCTTTGTGGACCGCGCCTACATTCACACTCACAGTCCCCTCGCCGCGATGTAACGCAGGGCGGAGATAACGATCGCGCACATAGATTCTTGCGAGTTCAGAGTCGGATTGCAGGACTGTTGATGCCATTCAATCTCTCCTGTTTTTCCTAAAATAGCATGCTATGCAAGCATAAGCAAGCAAACCGCTTCATGTCGAGGTCGCAGACCCAAAAGCTTGTCTTTCAGCAGGGCTGCTAAACTTCCGCTAGTGTCCTCAGAAGGCCAGCTCGGTTTTCTTTTTGAACAGGCCCAGTCGCGGCGCATCTGGCGCGTTGCCGACCTGGTAAGCGCGGTGCGCACCACGGTGGAACGCGGATACACCGACGTCTGGGTGGAAGGCGAAATTTCCAACTTCCGGCCGGCTGAATCCGGCCATCTTTATTTCACACTCAAGGATGGCGAAGCCCAGATTCGCATTGTGATGTTCCGCTCGCAGGCGCGGCTGCTGCGTTTTCGTCCCGAGAACGGCATGCAGATCATCGCTCGCGGACGCGTCACCATCTACGACGCGCGCGGCGAACTCCAGCTCTCCGCCGAGTTCCTGGAGCCGGTGGGCGCAGGCGCGCTGCAGCTTGCCTTTGAGCAGCTCAAGAACAAGCTGGCCAAGGAAGGGCTGTTTGATCCTGAGCGCCGCAAACCCATTCCGCAACTGCCGCGGTGCATCGGCATTGTGACTTCGCCGCGCGGGGCCGCCCTGCATGACATGCTGAACATCCTGGCGCGCCGGCACGAGAGTGTGAGCATTCTGATCTATCCCGCGCAAGTGCAAGGGGAAGCGGCGCCGGCGGAAGTCGCGGCGGGCGTGCGCTACTTCAACCGCTCCAAAAGCGTTGACGTGGTGGTGATTGCCCGCGGCGGCGGCTCGGTTGAAGATCTTGCAGCGTTCAACGACGAAGCCCTGGCGCGCGTGGTGGCGGCTTCGCAACTGCCGGTGATTTCCGCCGTGGGCCACGAAACCGACTTCACCATCTGCGACTTTGTTGCTGACCTGCGCGCTCCCACACCTTCCGCCGCTGCCGAGCTGGTGGTGGAATCGAAGCACCGCCTGTCAGAGCATCTCGCGCACTTGCAGCAGAGGATGGGCCGCGCCACGCGCTACAACTTGAGCGTTCTGCGCAACCAGCTCACCGAACTGACGCAGCATGGCGCGTTCAATCGAATCGAGGAGTTGTTGGGACGGCGAGAGCAACGACTCGACGAGCTCACCTTCCGCCTGGCCTCAGGATTTCGCGGCAGCCTGCGCGATTACCAGCGCCGCCTGGAAATTGCCGGAGCGCGCGTCCGCCATTTCGATTTTCGTCGCTCGCTGGCTACGACGCGCATACAACTCAGTTCCAAAACGGAGACCCTGGTTCGAGCGATGCAGATGCAGGTGGCGGAACATCGCGCGCGGCTCAGCCAGGCGTTTGCAAAGCTGGAAGCGCTTTCACCCGTACGCATTCTCGATCGCGGTTATGCGCTGGTGTTCGATGCCCAGGGCAAGCTGATCAAAGATGCCGCGCAGGTTGCGCCCGGCCAGCAAATCAGCGCGCGCCTGTCGAAAGGCAGCCTGGCAGCAGAGGTGATAAAAACCAGCGAGTAAACCAGACCGGTTCACCACAGAG
>JAICYU010000157.1 GCA_025934025.1 Terriglobales bacterium | reverse complement strand
CTCCAGCAGCATGCCGTCAGATTGATACGACGAAAAATCCTGCGCTGCCGCGACGAACGATAGAAAGCAAACAAAGCAAGCTACCAGCATGCCGCGCGGCCACAGGTTGACAGTCACAGCCACCGCAGCCAGCAGTCCCACCCAGCAGACTGCCATCAGCATGTGGTTGCCGCTGGAAAACCAGAAAAGCGTAGGCGCAAACCAGAATCGCTCCAGGCCGGGATAGACGCGCGGGACCGCCGCCAGATATTCCTGTGCCGGAAGGATTCCCTGCGGGCCGATCAGGCCTTTGATCTGAAACACGAGGGAGTAGAAGGCGGAGAAATAGATCAGGCCAAGACAGCGAAGAAAGATCCAGCGCGAGAGCAGATGGCCGGGATGGCGATCGTCGGAAGTCTCCGGTCCCAACAGCCACCGCGCGGCTTTCAGCACGTTCTCCACCTCCGCCGATTATAGAAGCGCTGACCGTGATGCACGTGGCTTGGTTTATCATGGCCCGCATGTTCCGAATTCTTTGTTTCATCCTTCTCGCCGCGATGAGCGCGGCTGCGCAGAATCAACAGCTCACGCAGCAGGTGCAGAGCATCTTCCCGGAAGCCCAGGCGCTCTATCTGGATTTGCACCAGCATCCCGAGTTGTCGTCGCATGAGACCCGCACCGCAGCCGAGATGGCGCAGAAACTTCGGAGTCTGGGATACGAAGTCACTGAGCACGTGGGCGGCACCGGCATTGTGGCGATAATGAAAAATGGCGCCGGCCCCACGGTGATGCTGCGCACCGAACTGGATGCGCTGCCGGTGACGGAAGAAACCGGCTTGCCATACGCCAGCACGGTAAAAGCAAAAGACCCGAACGGCCGTGAGGTGGGCGTGATGCACGCTTGCGGGCACGATGTCCACATGGCCACGCTCTACGGCACTGCGACGATCATGGCCCAAACGAAGGACCAGTGGCATGGAACGCTGATGCTGCTCGGCCAGCCGGCGGAAGAGACCATCACGGGCGCCAAGGCCATGGTGGCTGACGGCCTGTTCACCAAGTTTCCCAAGCCGGACATTGGCGTCGCGCTGCACGACGAAAACGGAATCGCCGTCGGGCAGGTCGGCGTCACGCCTGGATATTCCAAGGCAGCCGCCGATTCCCTGCGCATCACCGTCTATGGAAAAGGCGGCCACGGCGCGCGGCCTGAATCAACCATTGATCCCGTGCTGATGGCGGCCAATATCGCGGTGCGGCTGCAATCAATCGTGTCACGAGAAATTCATCCTGGAGACGCCGCGGTCATCACCGTGGGCTACATTCAAGCTGGAACCAAGAACAACATCATCCCCGACCAGGCGCAGATGGGGCTTACGGTGCGATCATACACGCCGGAAGTGCGGCAGCATCTGCTGGCGGCGATTGAGCGCGTGGCCAAAGCTGAAACCGAGGCCAGCGGCGCGGAGAAGATGCCGCTGATCGAGCACTACGAATCCACTGGCGCCGTTTACAACGATCCCGTGCTTACCAAACACATGGCCGGAGTGCTTGAATCGGTGGTGGGCAAAGGAAATGTCGTGAATGAAGAGCCGCTGATGACGTCAGAAGACTGGGCCGTTTATGTGGAGCACGGCGTGCCGGGATTTTACTTCACTCTGGGAGTAGCCGATCCGCAAAAGCTGGCAGCAGCGCACGCGCGCCACGCCGAGCTGCCGTCGAACCATTCGCCTCTGTTTGCGCCCGTGTACGGACCCGCCTTGCACACCGGAATTGCCGCCGAAGTAGCGGTGTTGCGGGGTCTGTTGAAAGGAAATGCGGGGGACGTAAAGAAGATCACGGAAATCAAATCGCCGCAGATTAACGCTGATAAGAACTGATCAGAAAAGCTTGGCATTAATCTGCGGTCATCTGCGGTATCAAAGGCTGAATCTGCTCGTCTTCTTCTGCAAACGTGAACTCTTCCTGCAGGACCGCATTGCACATCCATACTGGCGCAAACGACAGCCGGTGCAGCGGCGTGGGACCGTGCTCTTTGAGAGCGGCAAGGTGTTTGGGCGAGCGATAGCCCTTGTTCGACGCGAGATCATATTGCGGATAGACCGGGCCCCAGCGGCGAATCATCGCGTCGCGCTCAACCTTGGCGACGATCGAAGCCGCCGCGATGGAAATGGAAAGCGCGTCACCGTGGATAATCTTGGTCTGAGGGCACAGCCAGTCCACGCGGACGGCATCGAGCAGCAGATGATCAGGCGCGGGCGATAGCTGTGCGATGGCATTGCGCATGGCCAGCAATGACGCCCAGTAAATATTGAGCTGATCAATGCGCGCGACATCCACCGCGGCCACGGCCCAGGCAATGGCGTGCTGCTTGATCCGTTCCGCCAGCTTTTCGCGCGTGGGAGCGTCGAGCAGTTTGGAGTCGCGCAAACCTTTGATGCGGTAATCGGGCGGAAGGATCACCGCTCCGGCAACTACCGGTCCAAAGAGGGAACCACGTCCGACTTCATCCACGCCGGCGATCAATTGCGCGCCGGCTGCCCAGGCCAGCTTCTCAAACTTCTGCGTACACTTGAGCCGGTTGAGCAGCCGCATCTTCAGCGTGCCCTTGGAATAGGGCAGCCCGGTTTTGGGATTGATCGGTACCGGTTTCTTGTGGCGTTTCTTCTTTGCGGGCTTGGCTGCGGCAGGCATTCAAAAAAAAGCATACCGCAAGAACCTGCCTCTAGAGCAGTTAAAAACCCAGATCAGTGCCGTCTCTTCTGAAATTTTCCGAACCGGTCCTGTCCCTCCTCAATGCACCGTAATACTAATGGTCTGTTTGAAGATCACGCCGGAGTTGTCTTTGGCCTGCACGGTAAACCGATGCGCTCCGGCGGCGATTGCAACCGTGGTGTCCATCGAGCCTCCTTTGGTGGTGAGGATGGCGGCGCCATCCAAATAGATCTGCATAAATGAGACTGCCACCGAATCTTTGGTGGCCGCAACCACGTGAACCGGCGACGTGACCGTTGCTCCGTTGGTGGGCGAGCAGATGTTGACCGACGGCGAAGCGGGACCCGCCGTACACGGCCCGGGGGTAGGCGTCGGCGTTGGTGTAGGCGTCGGTGTGGGGGTTGGCGTTGGAGTCGGCGTTGGGGTTGGGGTTGGAGTTGGCGTAGGTGTTGGCGTCGGGCTGGTGTTGACCGTGATGTTTTCCGTCTGCTTGAATACCGTTCCTGCACTGTCTTTTGCTTGAACCGTCAGGCGATGCGTGCCTGCCGTCATCGGCACCTGTGCGTCGAGCGACTTGCCGGTCTGCGTCACCTTGGCGACACCGTCCACGTAGGCCTGCACAAAAGAAACAGTTTTGGAATCTGTCGTGCTGGCGACTACATGCACCGGCGAAGAGACTGTGGCGTTTGGCGCCGGAGTGCAGATGGTTACGCTGGGATTGGTCGAGCTGAGGGTGCAAGCGGGCGCGCCTGCCTGCGCGGTCAGGTAAAAATTGAGCTGTGAATCCAGGCTGTCATTCACGGTTTCGTTCGTGGTGCTGCCGTTGAATCCATTGTCTGTTGCTGTGAAGGCATAGGTTCCGGGCGCGATCGCCAGATGATAAGTGCCATCCGCAGCGGTGGTGGTGGAAGCGCCGCCGGCGCTCACGCTCACGCCGGACAGCGCGCCGCAGGTGGATTTGTTGCGTACCTTTCCGCTGATACTGCCCACGCCGGTGGTTGGATTGGGATTCTGCCATGTCAGAGTGAACTGGTCAGCCGCATCCGTCTTGAACTGGTTGAGAAATGGCGAATAGGTCTGCACGGAAATAGTGTTGGAAGCCGGATGAAAGGTATAAATCCGCAGCCATCCATCGCCGCCGTTAGCCACGGTTTGAAAGTTGATGAAGACCTGATTCACCAGATTACCGTTGTTGCCCAGGTCGGTCCGGTGAGACGTATTTCCGTTGGTGTAGTGGCCGTTCAACACCATGATGACATTGGCGTGAGTACGGAGGCGTTGCCACATGTCCTGGCCATCGGCATTGGCGGGAAGGGGCATATCTTGCGTGTCGCAAACGTCTTCGCGCTTGCCGTTCGACTGGAGAAAGGAATGCGTCACGACGATAGCCTGCATCGCAGGATTCGCGGAGAGAATGCCCTCGGCCCAATTCAAAGCGGTGCTTCGCGGGCGATACTCCAGCATAAGAAACAAATATTGCTGGCCATTAATGGTGAGCACGCCGTAGAAGTTTTCATTGCTGCCGGTGGGGAACATACCTTTGTAGAAGGACTTGCCGGCATAGCGCGCCGGCCCGAAGGTGTTGTTGAATCCGGTGACGCTCCGGCTGGCCTTGGGATTTGCGCCGTCGTAATCGTGATTGCCGATGGCCAGCAGGTAGGGAACTCCGGCCATATCGAGCAATCGAAATGCAGCATCGGCGTTTTGCTCCTGGGCTGGATCGGCGCCATCATTCACAATGTCGCCTTCCCCAAGCACCATCTGGATATTCAGCGCCTGCTGGTTATTGACGATCCATTGCGTTTGCGAGTTCAACACCGTGGGAAAGAACTGAGCTTCATTCTGCGTGTCGGGCAGGGCAACGATGGTGAAATCCTGCGCGAGAACAGGTACTGCCATAAACAGGCAAAGAACGGCCATGAGTGCGATACGACGAAGGGTCTGCATAGATTCTGCCTCGAGCCAGGTAGCTACATCGCTGGCTTTCGATGTGGGGGGATCCAGAAACACGGGTGGCGGGACTGGCTGATGCGAAGCAGTGAGATAACGCTGGGATGAGGAGATCGCCCGGAACTGGATCTGCCGCGTGGCGCATGTTGTACTTCGCTTAACTGCTATGATGCTCCCGGTGCAGCTCTCGTGGCTTAAATTCTTACTAATCTTCAGGCTAATTGGGAATTTAACAGCGTAATTGTAAAGGTAAGTACAAAGTTACTCTTACATTGTAAAGAGAAAGAACTGAGAGAGTATTCAGAGTACCAGTGACCTACGACTCTTCCCGGGTGCGCTTTTGCCGAGGAGATCGCATCGCGCTCTGCGGCGCTTTGCGCTGCGCAGGCTGCGGATAGTGGAGATACACAGGACAGATGTGCGCGGTTTCCGCTACTTGCAAAAAAGACCTGTTCGGGCTGGCGGCAACAAGCAGCCCGCAAAAAGCGCAGTAGGACTCAATGAGTCCCGGCGCGTAGGCGTTCTCCCGCCTGAGGCAGCTCTGGCTGTTGGCCATGATTGAAGGTGAAATTCGGTCACTGATACTACACCGGAAAGGGCGATTCGTCACCAGCGGAATTGTTAAGTAACACATAGTTTCCAGAGAGCAGGAAAACACCCCGAAATGCTTGAGAATTATGGCTTCGATAGCCCCTCCGCGTCGCCGGTATATCTTATTCAGAGGGGGCAAGGGTGACGAACGCTATCGCGCCAAACTCCAGAAACAGAATTCGCCCAATCTGGTTGCTACTGGCGTTGCTGCTCTCCGCGCTAAACGTAAGTAGCGCGCCCAGGAAGAAGCAAGTTCCTGGTCCGGAAGAACTGATTCAGCGCGCGGCAGAAAATGAGGTCGCAGCGCTAAAGCAACCTCTCCCTTGCAGCTATTTTCAAAGGTTGGAATGGAACTGGGGAACGGAGACGCGCAGAGTCTTCCAGACTTCAGAAGGAGCGGCCAGCAGGGTTGTGGAGTTCAACGATGAGCCGCTCGGTCCGGACCAACTGGCGAAGCAGATTGGAGCATTGCAAAAGCTGCTGGCGGACCGCGACACCCGGAAACACGCGCTCGAAGAAGACCAGGCAGAGACCCGCCGGCGCATCCATATGATGGAGGCTTTTCCGCAGGCGTTCCTCTTCCAGCCCGATGGCGATGCCCTCGGAGGACTGCTGAAGTTCACCTTCTCTCCCAAGCCCGGTTTTTCTCCGCCCAGCCGTGAAAGCCAGGTGTATCGCGGCATGACAGGTTCGGTCTGGGTATCGCCAGGTTCGCAGCGCCTGGCGCGGATTGAAGGCGTTCTCACCAAGGACGTCTCCTTCGGCTGGGGCATCTTTGGCAAGCTGGATAAAGGTGGGCGTTATGAGATCGAGCAGAAGCAGACCAGCCCCGGCGTCTGGCACATCACCCGACTTGAGCTTGACGTAAAAGGCCGGGTTTTTCTCGGCGGGTTCCGCCTGCAGCGCGACGAGCGCGACACTGAATTCCGCCGCACGCCGCCTAAGCTCACCTTTCAGACCGCAGTAGAGTTCCTGCTGCAATCTCCCAGCGGCCCGGCGAAAGGCGCATTCCCGATGGAAAGCAAGAAGAACCAGGAGGAGCGTGACCCACGCAATAAGACAGCTCAACCGCCGCTGCTAAAGGCCCAGCCGAAAATTCTTTAGTCCTGCTCAAACATCCAGGTCCATCCCTGCTCTTCTCCGCCGATAGGAATCAGCCAGTAGCCAGGCCATATACAAGACAATCAGGATGTTGATCC
The DNA here is from genome assembly GCA_025934025.1 of Terriglobales bacterium. Taxonomy (GTDB): domain Bacteria; phylum Acidobacteriota; class Terriglobia; order Terriglobales; family Acidobacteriaceae; genus Angelobacter. The sequence continues at coordinate 1,484 of JAICYU010000157.1, read as the reverse complement.
CCAGCACGCCCCACTTGAACCAGGTCGGCCGCCGCACCAGCTCAAAAATTTCCCATGGCAGATACAGACCGCCGGACAGCAGAGCGAACCATTCGGCCCACTCCTTCTCCAGCCATAAGCCGGCAGCTTCAGTGAAGCGGATGGCCGCATACACCAGGATTCCAATCACCACCAGGCCCAATTGCTTTCCGGTAATGCGGCCCGCGGTGCGCAGCAGCCAGCGTGCGCTGTTGTGTTCAGGACCAAGATGAACGATGCGCAGAATGTGCGCTGCGACTTCCTCAAGATCTTTGTGGCGAAGCGTGAGCACCCAGAGCGAAGCCAGCACGGCCACCGCTCCTTTAAGCGCTTCAAAGAGCGCAACGCCTCGCAGTCCGAAATGACGAACAAAAAACCCTTTTGGGCGGTGTCTCATTCGATGGGAACAAAAGTCTATTCTAAATACGCTCTGCACGCAGCGCAGGCCGCGACTGTCTGGGACTTGTGGAGTTTCAATGAATTTGTCCGTTGGCTCCGTCCAGGACACGCTCTGGGGCAAACAGTTGGAGCAGCTACAAAGTAAAACAACGCAGAGAAGATAGAATCTCCTCTGCGTCGCTTATTAGCTTTGACTTACTTCTGTCGGCGTGCTGCTCCTGCGGAAGAGCTGCCACCGTTCGTCTCCATGGAGAAGCGCGGGGCCGGCGGTGCAGACGAAGGATGCGGTGCTGGCGCCGGATTCGACATACGCGGCGCGGGCGCTGGAGGGGGCGCAACGCGAGGTGCGGGCGCCGGAGCCGGAGCTACGCGAGGAGCCGGTGCTGGAGCCGGAATACGAACCGGCTCCGTGTGCATGGCCGGCGGATTCGGTCTTGATTCCGGCACGCGTGGAGTTTGAGCCGGACGAGTTTCCACAGGTCGTCCGGGTGCCGGCTGCGTGCGCTCTACCGGCCGCGGCCGGCCTTCAAATTGACTGCCACCCGCGCTCGGCCCGGACTGCGAAGGTCGCGGTGCAGGTTCCCTGCCAACGATCGTAGGCAGCGGATGCGCATGCTGTACCGGAGGAGATCCAGGGGAATCTTCATTGCTGAACACGCGATGACCTATGGGGTTCCTGCCTTCCTGGAAGCGCGGGACCTGCCTGGGATCGTTCGTGATCACGCCGGGGTTCTGTCTGGCCACACGAGCGGGCAAGGTGCTGGCGCGCACGGGTCCGTTATGAGGGAACGTGTTTGCCGGCGGCGCTGGCGGATGAAATCCCGGAGGCGTATTCACCAGCACCGGAGTTCTCTGCCATCCCTGCCAGTTGCCCGGCTGCCACATCCACCCATTGCCGTTCACGAAGATCCAGCGTCCGTAGCGATACGGCATCCAGCCCCACGGGTAGGCGGAAACCCAGGTGTATCCAAATCCCGGAGAGTAGGTCCAGTATCCGTTCATATACGGGTCCCAGCCCAGATTCACTCCGTTGGGCTGCCACAGATATCCGTAGCCTGGAACGTCGT
>JAICYU010000023.1 GCA_025934025.1 Terriglobales bacterium | reverse complement strand
TTTGCCGCAGGCTTGGCCTTTCCTTCTTGCGCCGTCATCATCGGGATGAACCTGGACAGAAAGCTTGTCCTGCGGAAACAGAAACTTGATGAGCAGGGGGAATCGCGACTTGTCTGGCGCTGTGCCAATGAATTCGGTACCGTACTTGCGGGTCAGCTCCGCCAAGGTGCGTCCCGCGAGAGGACCGTTTGCGACCTGGCACTGCTCTCCAGTAAGCCAGGCCTCACCCACAGGATCGCTAAATTGCTGGGAGTAGACGGGAGCAAGGCTCTTTGCGCCCCAGACGCGCTGGTGAAATTGCGGCCGCAACAACAATGGATATAGATCTGGCATCATGCCGGAACGGAACTATCGCGAGACCTGTTTGCAGGCCGCACCTCTTTAGAGTGCAATCAGCAGCACAGGTGTTGCACCGAAGCAGGACTTGTCCAGCTAGAGCCCGGCAAACCACGCCTGCATGCGTTCCAGGCCACGGCTAATTTCCGCCGCCGAGGTCGCGTAAGAAATGCGGATATGATCGCGCGTGCCGAATGCCTCTCCGGGGACGGTGACGACATGCGCTTCATGCAAAAGCCTTTTCGCCACCTCTGCGGCTGATCCGATGCCCGCTTTGCCAAAATAGGCTGAGACGTTGGGGTAGGCATAAAAAGCCCCATCCCCCTTAACGCAACTCACTCCAGGAATTTTCGCCAGCAGGCTCACCGTGAGGTCGCGCAGCTGGATGTAGTCACGCTTCATCTCAGCCACGCACTGCTGCGGCCCGGTCAAGGCAGCTACCGCGGCCTTCTGAATCATGTGCGCAGTGCTGGAGGTGCTCTGGCTCTGCAGCTTGGTCATGGCAGCCACAACCGGCGCTGGTCCCAGCGCATAGCCCAGCCGCCAGCCGGTCATGGCATAGGTCTTCGAGAGCGAACCGACAATCACCAGATGCTCCTTGGCGTCGCGGACAGAGCCGGCAGAGAACTCACGGCCCGTGTAGTTCAGGTAAACGTAGCATTCGTCGGAAATCACATAGATTCCGCGACGATGCGCCAGCCGAAGAATTGCAGTGAAATCCTCCGGCTCCAGGACTGCGCCGCTGGGATTATTGGGACTGTTGAGAATGATTGCTCGCGTACGTGGCGTAATCTTTCGTTCGATCATCTCCGGAGTCAGGCGGAAGCCTTCGCTCTCGTCCGTGTCTACGTAGACGCATTTACCGCCCCCATACTCGATGATGTCTTTGAACGATACCCAATAAGGCACAGGGACGATCACTTCGTCTCCATGGTCTATGAGCACCTGAATCGCATTGAAGAGGGCAAGCTTGCCGCCGGTGGAAGCAATGGCCTCATCGGATTTGTATTCAGAGCCAAAATCTTCGGCATGGCGTTTCACGATGGCGGCGCGTAGTTCTGGAACTCCAGCCACCGCTGTGTAACGAGTGCAGTTCTGCTGAATCGCCGCAATCGCGGCATCTTTGATGTGCTGTGGGGTTGAGAAATGCGGCTCGCCGGCGCCGAACTCCACCAGATCAGCTCCGGTGGCCTTCAATTTGGCGGCTTCGGCTACAACGGCCATGGTGGCCGAGATTTCAATACGATTAACTCGATCACTGAACTGCTTTATTGCGGGTAACGTCGCCATGCTTCCTCACTTCCGGATGTGTTTCTAAATTCTTGCCGCTGCGGTCTGGAATTTTTCTCTCAGCCGCTGTTCCACCAGCTCGGGAACCAGTCCACGGACCGAGCCTCCCAAGCGAAAGATTTCCTTTACCAGCCTGGAACTTAAATAGGAATAGGCTTCTGCCGGCATCATGAAGACCGTCTCCAGATGGGGCTGGAGCTTCCGGTTCATCAGCGCCATCTGCAGTTCGTATTCGTAATCACTGATCGCCCGAATGCCGCGCAAGACCGCCTTGGCCTGTTTCTGAATGGCATAATCCACCAGCAGCCCCTCAAATGTGTCTACTCGCACGTTGGAATAGCCCTTGACCATCTCTTCCAGCATTTCCCGCCGTTCGGAGAGCGTGAAGAGAGGGTCTTTTTCGGAATTACGCAGGATGGCGACAATCAGTTCGTCAAAAATTTTGCTGCCCCGCTCAATAAGATCGAGATGGCCGTTGGTCAGCGGATCAAACGATCCGGGATAGATGGCGCGTACAAGATTCAAATAGAGGTCCTGCTCGAAGGCGTTCCGATGGGTTGATTTTATGCTGGATTCTGAGCTGCGGCAATTGTGGATTTCCGGGAAGAAATCTCAACCATCGCCCGCCATCGTGGATGAATTGGCAACCCTGCCCGGCTTGTCTGGTTCTTACCTTTGAGCAGCCTGCAAGCGGAGAATGTTAACCGACAACTCCTGGCTGCCGGTTTTTAACCGCGCGCGCAAAAGCAAAGGCTTCTATTCTTCGGCTCCTTCTGATGGCAACATTGCTGGAGCGATCCTGAATCGGAATGGAAGCTTTTTGCTTGTTCAGCGGACAGTCCCGCTTAAGATATACGGGAACCATGTCCCTGCTCGAAATCCGCAATCTCACCAAGATCTATCAGACTCAAGAAGGCCTGTTCGGCAGCGCGGGGCGCGAGCTTCGGGCCGTGAACCAGGTTTCGCTGGACATTCATGCGGGGGAGACGCTCGGTCTGGTAGGCGAGTCCGGCTGCGGCAAGAGCACGCTGGGAAGGATGATCCTGCGGTTGATCGAACCGACCTCAGGCAGCGTTCAATTTGACGGCCGTGATGTGCTTTCCGCGTCGGCAGGGGAAATGCGACGCTTGCGGCGCCAGATGCAGATTATCTTCCAGGACCCATTTGCCTCGCTTGATCCCCGCATGCGTGTAGAGGAGATTATCGCTGAGCCGCTCCTGATCCATGAGAATTCGTTAAACGGCGCCTCACGCCGCAGCCGGACACTGGAAATGCTGCAGGCAGTTGGGCTGGATGAGGCGTCTCTGCGCCGCTATGCCCACGAGTTTTCTGGAGGGCAGCGCCAGCGCATTGGCATTGCACGAGCACTGATTCTTCGGCCGCGCCTGATCGTCTGCGACGAGCCCGTCTCCGCGCTTGATGTAAGCGTGGGCGCACAGATCGTGAACCTGCTGCGGCAATTGCAGCGCGAGTTCGGCTTGACCTATCTTTTCATCTCGCACTCTATGCCGGTTGTCAGATATCTCAGCGATCGCATTGCCGTAATGCGCGCCGGCGAAATTCTGGAGTGCGGCCCTTCCGGGCAGATCACCACCAGCCCGGCTCACGAATATACGCGTACCTTGTTGGCCGCGACACCCGAGCCGGAACTATGGAGTTGAAGGGATCTTGCCCAAAAACCTGATCCGTCCGTTAAGCGTTCTGCGGCCCTGGCCGAAAAAGCTGAGGAACGTGGGAGAGTCCACGTTGTTGTCTACGGTGACTGGATTTGCGCTGTTGGTGATGTTCTCAATTCCGATTCGCGCCGCCCAGCGGTAGCCATGAAAGTTGAACTTGCGTTCGATGGCCGGATTCAGGGTGAAGAAGCTAGGGAAGCGATGCGCCGCTGGTCCGTCCACAAGCCTTCCGAACTGGTCTACCGTTGAGAACGGGAAGCCACTGCGCCAAAGAACAGAGTAGGAGAAATCAAAGTTCCTGAATTTCCAGAACAGCGGTGTGGTCCCCCAGGACTGCACCAGATTGGGAGCATCCCAGTCCAGCGGCCCGCCGAGTTGGTTCCCGGTAATGAAGTTATCCAGCGAGAACCCGATGGTTTCGTTGGAGCGGGCGCGTGAGCGCGTGTAGGCCAGCACAAATGGATATCCTTGCTTCAGATCCTTGCGCAACGTGATTTGTGCCGCGTCATAGAGATCTGTTTTTCTATCCTGAAGCAGGAAAACACCCGCGCTTTGCGGTTCATAGGCCCACACATGGTTTCCGTGACGGCTGATGTAGTCCAGCTTCGCGTAAATATTCCAGGGAAACCTGCGTTCGATTCCCCCGCTCCAATTAGTGAACCTCGGCATTGCCAATTGTGATGGATTCACCAGGAATGAAGCGGGCAAGACCTGCGGCGGAACTAGGGGTTGCTGCGGGTTCGAGGGCAGGCGAAGAAACTCGTCTACGCTGCTCCCCTGAAACCCCTCGCTTACGATCGAGAGATTGCTACGGTCATGGTAAATGCCTATGCCGGCGGAAATTTTCGTTTCGCTAGCACGCGCAGCCAGAACCGACGCGGCCATACGCGGCGAGTAAAGATCGCGTCCGGTAAAGCTGTCATGGTCCCAGCGCGCGCCAGCTTCTACAGTGATCCGCTCCCGCGCCGACCATTTGTCCTGAAGGTACGCGCCAGATTCCAGCGTTGAGAGACTGAAAAATGGCACGTCTTGAAAATTGATCTGCCGCAACAGAGCGCCGCTTGCATCCTCAAAAAGGATAGGAGAGCGTGAGGACGTTCCATCAAAAACGATCCGGTCAACGCTTGCGCCCAGCGTGAACTGGTGATTGCCGAATTTCTTGATTGGCTTCAAAAAGAAATTGGAAAAGCCCTGCGTTCGGTCTGATGTTCCCCGGCTGGTCAGATAAAAATTGCCCGCGACCTGAGTAGGCAGGAAGATATTTGGCCCGTTGCCGAGTGGAAGCGTGTCGGTTCGAGTGGTGTGAAACCCCGCGCCCAGTTCCAGCAGACTCTGCGCTATTGAAGCTTGCTCTTTCAGCGTGAACAGATACAGGTTCGTGTCTTCATTGAAAGAAGCAGAGACCGGAGTTAGGGCGGAAATCCCGGAATTGTCAGAATGGAAGAGGTTAACTAAAGCGCTTGCAGTAATCACGTTTCCCGGAGTCGCATTCCAGCGGAGCCTCAGCAGATCAGCAGTCCTCCATAGAAAATTACTGTCTGCTCCGTCCGGGAGCTGCTTGACGATGTTCAGATCCTCTTCGCCTTCATGGGACACATCAAACCACAATTTATCGCGCACAATCGGTCCCGAGACGTAGCCTCGCGGAGTCCAGTTGTTGAAGTGAATTCCCTTCACAATCTGAACAGTGGGAACAAAATCGGTTGCGTTGTAGCGGAACTTGTTGTCGCCATCCTGGACTTCAAGGTCTGCAATCCCGCCCGAACCCTTGCCAAAGCGGGCCGAGTAACGGCTGGTACGTACTTCGATTTTCCGCAAGGAATCAGGGTTCAAGCGCACTGCAAGCGTCCCGCCGGCCGGCTGGCTGACTTCAAAGCCATCGAGATAATCCTGGACCTCCTGCGTGCTGGAGCCAGCGAGATGAATCTGGCCGTTAACGTCCGCAACCACTCCGGGAACAAAGGCCAGCACGTTTCTGTAATCGCGTGTCGAAGGATAAGGGATGTTGGAGATGTCAGTTGCGGTGATCGAAGTTGAGACTGCCGGCTGCTCGGGGTCAATTGGCGAGGGCTGCGCCGTGACTTCAACCTGCTCACCATATTCCCGCACAGCCTGGAGACGGACTTCAACCGGAAGCTTCTCGCCGGCAGCAACTTCTGCTGCCTCGCTGCGAGCCGTGTAGAAGCCCTGGCGTTCAACCAAAATCACATAAGAGCCCGGGGAGAGCTGACGGAAATCCGCGATTCCGGTTGGCGTGGTCCGCAGGTTGGCTATGGGGTTTCCATTGCGCTGCAATTGTACGGAAGCGCCAGAGATTAGCTGGCCGTTCTGGTCCATAACAGTAACTTCAATTTGACCGTACTGTGCAGAGCCTGGCTGCGGCTGTCCCCAAGTGGAAGGTGGGAGCAGCAGAAAGAGTGGAAGTAGAAGAAGGAAGCGCAATCGGATGGACTCAGCCATGGCTGAAAGGTTTCGCCGCAAAGCAGTCCGGGCACCAATCATGGACGGTCCCATTCCGCAGAAAAGTCCCGGCTCTTTAGCTATTCTGAGGCCCCATGAGAAGCGGATTCAACAACAATCGGTTGCGGTTTTCTCACATCCGGTTTGCCGGCTTCCAGACGGATGTCAGGCGCCGGGCGCTGCCGTTCGTCGAATTTGCCAAAGATCATTTTGCCAGCGGTGGTCTGGAGCACTGACGTCACGGCGATATCAACGTTTTTGCCAATCAGCTTGCGGGCATTATCCACCACTACCATGGTCCCGTCGTCGAGGTATGCCACGCCCTGATTGTATTCTTTGCCTTCTTTGAGGATGAAGACCTTCATGGTCTCGCCCGGCAGCACAATCGGCTTGAGCGCATTGGCCAATTCGTTGATGTTCAGCACGGCCACGCCCTGGAGCTGGGCGACCTTGTTCAGATTGAAATCATTAGTGATGATCTTGGCCTCATACATCTTGGCCAGCTCAATCAGTTTCAGATCCACTTCGCGGATGGTAGGGAAGTCATCTTCCACGATCTGAACATTTACCGTCGCAATCTTCTGAATGCGCTGAAGGATATCGAGCCCGCGGCGCCCTCGGTTGCGCTTGAGGGAATCGGCGGAGTCGGCCACCAGTTGCAGCTCACGCAGAACAAACTGCGGGATGACTACCATCCCGTCGAGAAAACCGGTCTCTGCGATATCGGCGATGCGGCCGTCAATGATGACACTGGTGTCAAGGATCTTGAAGCTTTTGCGGCCTTGCTTTTCCGCTCCAAAAACTCCGCCCAGCGCCGCCAGGTTCAGCAGGTCGCCTTTGTTGGCCCCGACGACCAGGCCGACGTACGACATCAGGAGCATGACCATGAGCTGAAGGAAGCGCTGTGTCTCAGGATGCGTGATGCTGTTGCGGATGACAACGCTGAACAGATAGGCGCCCAGGATACCGAAAATGCTGCCAATGACCGCCCCGATCAGCCGCTTCAGGCTGACCACGCGCAGGCGCATCTCGAAGGCGACCACCAGAATACCCATGACGGCGCCGGCCACAACAGCAGGAGCGCCGTGCAACCCAAAAGGATGGAGCACCCAGCAGGCAACCGTAACAACAAGGATAAAAACAGAGCGAATAATCCAGAGATCCATCGGACCCTCCCTACCGGAGGTGCAGCAAATGAAAGGCTAAAATTCTAATGAGCTTACAGCACCCCTAATACAAGCTGTCCCCACACAGCTTCCGCGAGGGTTCTATGAAATTTAATAATCCCCTCGCAATCGGGCACAGTATACATCAGGTACGCGCATTTTCGGCAGAGTTCTCGGACCGTTGGGGCGTCCTGGGCAAGTGCTCGAATGGTCTGCCCCGGTTATCACATCAGTAAATAGCAAAGACCGATTTGCGGTTGACCAGAGTTCCTGCTGCGTTCATCTTGGAACTCTGGTTACCTGCTGTACAAGTTGGCCGATGTAGATGAGCGGCCTTGGTTCTCCTTCCACTGACCGGGGGAGAGCTTCTGGAGCCGGCGCCGAAAATCTCGGGGGAGAATAGGCGCCGGTTTTAGCCTCTTCCACTCTCAATTCTTGAAGGTACTCATCTCCGCATGATCTCTGGGATCTCGGCGTCGCAGGCTCACCATGCGCTCCGGGGGCAACCCCAACGTCTGGGGTTACCTCTGCACAAGGGTAATGTTGCGCCGGGAACTCTCCATGTGCGACAGTATCGCTTCGGTTTGAGCCATGGCGAAAAAACAAGAGCAACGCACCTACGAAGAAACCGTCAACTGGCTTCGCGATCACGGCTTTGAGGTCTTGGAAGCGCCGGGAACTCAGAATCGCGTGTTTCTCAAAAAGCTGAGCTGTTCTGCGGCCATCGAAAAGGGTCCAGACGAAAGCGCGCGGCTTTTCGCCAAACCTGGGTATCTGATCGGCGGCGAGATCTCGCGCCTGGTTGACAAGGGCTACCAGAAGTTCCTGAAAACCAGCAAAACTGAAGTCCCGGCCACAGCCGACCACCTCAAAGCGCTGCACCAGTTCTCTGAGGAGCTGCGCGAAGGAATGGGCCAGGTAAGCCTTTACAACGAGTCGCTTGGGACGGTGAGCGACCGCTACGTTTACGATCGGGTCAAGGACCGCGACCTGCCGGAATCGCAGCGTCCGCAACGTGCGTGGGAAGGTAAGCCGGAGTTCAACGGGAAGCGGGCTTAGGCACATCGCAGCCCGAGCAGCTTTGACATTTTCTTCGCCTTCCAAATAGACTTCTAGCCGAAAACAGGTGTCTATTTCGAACGAAGGAGATTGCCCCATGATCCGGAATATTGTTCGCATAGCAGCCGTCTTCTGTGCGCTGGCATTGTTTGCCGGCATCAGCTACGCGCAGACCGACAGCGCCAGCCAGAGTACCAGCACTTCCACCAAGAAAAGCAGCAAGAAAGCCAAAACGCCCAAGAGCCAGCAGGTGGACGTGAACTCCGCCAGCAAAGACCAGCTCACAGCAGTTTCGGGCATTGACGATGCAACGGCCCAGAAGATTATTGATGGCCGTCCCTACAAGACCAAAAAAGACCTGGTCAGCAAGAACATTCTTACTCAGGATCAATATGACAAGGTAAAGGACCAGCTTGTGGCGCATGGCGGCAAGAAGTCCAAGAAGAGTGCGGCAGCTGCGAAATAATTTCTGCCAAATGAAATTCGCGGCGCTCTATTCTGAGCGCCGTTTTGTTTTTTCGGCTGGTGTTGCGCGCCACTCCACGCTGAAGACGCGCACCGGTTCGCTTCGCCCGCGGATTCTCTTCAGCGGCAGCTTGCGCAGGCGATAATTTTGGTCAAGTTCGTCGGCGGTGGATTCAGAGATCAGAATCTTGCCTCCATCGGCGCTGTCCATGATGCGCGAAGCGATGTTGACTGTGTCGCCGACGACGGTGTAATCCAGGCGTCGCGGCGAGCCGATGTTGCCGGCGGTGACCAGGCCTGTATTGATGCCGATTCCGATTTGCAGTTCCGGCCAGTGCCGAGCCTGAGCATCGCGATTGATTTCCGCCATCAAGCGCTGCATCTGGACTGCCGTTTCCACGGCCCGCGCTGCGTCATTGCCCTTTGAGATCGGCGCGCCGAAGACGGCCATCACGGCGTCGCCGATGTACTTGTCAATCATTCCGCCGTGGTCGAAAATCACGTCCGTTACGCGGGTGAAGTATTCGTTCAGTAATTCGACCACCCGTTCCGGCTCAAGACTCTCGCTCAGCGTGGTAAAACCGCGAATGTCAGCGAACATAACCGTAACTTTCTGGTTAACACCACCCAGCCGGATGTCAGGATTGGCCATGGCCATCTCTGCAACTTCGGGAGAGAGAAAGCGCTCCAGCGCCATCCTTTGCTGCGCCTGATGCGCGATCTTCTGGTGCGCCATCGAGTTGTCTATGGCAGCGCCGGTCTGAGCGGCAATCAGCGCGAACACGTTGAGTTCTTCCTGGGTGAAGGCGGAGGCGCGCTCCATGTTGTCCACGTAGAGCACGCCGAAGAGGCGGTTGCGGCCGAGCAGAGGCGCGCACATGGCGGAGCGCAGCCCGGAAATTTTCAGGCTCTCGCTGCCGCTGAAGCGCTCGTCGGCTGTGAGGTCTTCGATGAGAATCGGCTGGCGCTCTTTGCGAATCACATCGAGCACGCTCTTGCTCAGGATGATCTGCGGCGCGTTAGCGGCGTTCTCCGGATTGCGGTAGATCACCTCGCTCTGCTGCATCACTTCGCCGGATTCATCCAGCAGCATCACGAAGCCGCGCTCCACGCCTTCAATGAGCGCGGCCAGAGCAATCACTTGCTGGCCGATGTCTTCGATGGAGAGCTTGCCTTGCAGCGCTTTGCCGGCTTCGTAGAGCACGGTGAGCAGATAATTTTCGCGCTCGAGTTTCTTGACCCTTTGCGCATGATCTACGGCTGAGGTTGTGTCCGGTGGGCCGGAGCGACCGAGCGGGATCTGTCCGGTTCGCGCGCGCACAAGATGATCAAATGTGGAAGACCACTCTGCGCGACGCACCTGGATGTTTTTCTCATCCACATCTTCCAGGCGAAGGTCGTAGAGTCCAATCTGGACAATATCGGCATTCTTGAGCCGCGTGTCTGCCGCGATCTGCTGCTGGTTGACGAGCACGCCGTTGGTACTGCCGCGGTCGGAGATGAAAACTCCGTCTTCCAGGAGCTTCACCACAGCATGAAAGCGGCTGACGCTGGCGTCATTAAGGACGAGGTCATTGGCGTTGCCGCGGCCAATCGTGACCACAGGCTTCGTGAGTTCGAGAATGCCTCGCTTGCCGTCAGGAGAGGAAATGATGAGACGCGCCATAGACCAGCGAAAACAGCATCACTGCTTCTCTAGTATCTCATCCAGGTTGATAATCTTTCCTTTTTGCACGCGGATGTTGCGGTGCACCGGCTTGTAGCCATCCATCTGCAGAAGAATGGTGTAAACGCCGGGATCGGCGGGCCAGTGCGCGTTCGTCTTCTTGGGGGCGACTCTGCCATCCACAATGATGGTTGCGCCCTCAGGCTCAGTGCGAACATGCACCAATCCTTTACCGTCGGGTACAGTCTCAGCTCCAAAGAGACGGTGCAGCAAACTATTGCTTGCTCCGTCCTCAGCGCGTTGGCCCTGGCTCAGTAGCACGGGAGTAAAGCTGATGGTCTGGCCTTCGGAAAGATTTTCATCGGACACGGCATCTTTGAATCCAGCCTTGCGCACCAGCACGCGATGCGGACCTTTATCAACCGTGAGCTGCGCTGGTGTCACCCGACCAGTGTCTTTGCCGTCAAGCCAGATACTTGCGCTTTGCGGGTTACTGGAAACCACGATGGTGGAAAGCGCCGCCGCCAGATCAGCCGACATTTGCAAGCTTTTACCTGCCGTAGTTTCAACTCCGCGCGATTGCGTGAGATATCCGGCCTTGGTGAAGGAAACCAGGTGGAAGCCGCCAGCAAGATTTGACGCGGTGAACGGAGTAACCCAGTTGGGCTCGCTCCAGCCGTCAATTTCCACCTTAGCGCCGTCAGGATTTGATGTGAACTTGATTTCGCTTTGCTGTGTGTAAACCTGATTGGGCGAGCTGGTGGCCTTCTGCGGCTTTGGCTGAACAGGAGTGGTTGTATCCGCAGCTATGAGTGTTTGCCGCGCCGCGGGCTGACTGGTTTTGAAATATTTGACTGTGGTATCCGGTGCAATCGTCACATCGGGTTTGGGATTGACGATCTCCGGCAGCACATCCTGCTGCTGGCGCAGAGCTGCTTCGCGCTGCGATTCGGCCTGGTCTTTCACCGCCGATTCAAGCTGGCGCATCTGCGTGCGCGTGCGATGGTAGGCCAATGCGCCCATTAGTGAGCCGAGCAGCAAGACGGCAAGAATCGTGCCCGGAACAAACTTCTTGCTTCCGAAATACACTCTGAATTTGGAAACTGTGAATTTTGGGTTTCGCAATACCGGCATGGGTCGCCGAACCGGAGCACGCGCCGGGGCTGGAGCCGCCGCTGTCCGCACTGTGTTTCCGGAAACTTTTACCGGCAGAACAACAGTCTTCTCAGCCGCTGATGCCATTGCCGACGTCACGGAAGATTTTCCGTTTGCCGGCGAGGCAGTGTAAGCCGGAAGGACAGAAGTGGCGTGCATCTGGGCGCCGGCAGTTTTGTAGTTTTCGAGATCGTGGACGAGCTCGGCCCCGGACTGATAACGCTCTTCAGGCGATTTGGCCAGCGCTCTGGTAACAATCGCGCTCAATCCGGGATGGACAGTGACATCGAGATCGCGTGGCGCGATCGGGCTTTCATTGACGATCTTATAAATAATAGTGGTGACGTTCTGGCCCACGAAGGGCTTTTCGCCCGTGAGCATCTCGTAGAGAATCACGCCAAAGCTGAAGAGGTCGGAGCGACCATCGAGCAGCTTGCCTTTCACCTGCTCCGGCGCCATGTAGTTTGGTGTCCCGAGGACCTGCCCGGTAGAAGTCATGCTGCCACCGGCTTTGGCAATGCCGAAATCCATGATCTTCACCATACCGTTGGCGGTAATCATGATGTTGGCCGGCTTCACGTCACGATGAACGATTCCGTGCGAGTGCGCGTAGTCGAGGCCACGGCAGATCTGGCGCGAGTACTGGACGATGTCGTCGGCCGGGAGGATGCGCTGCTCGTTCAGCAACTCATGCAGCGTGGTGCCGTGGATGAACTCCATGGCGATGTAGAAAATGCCGTCCTGCTCGCCGGCGTCATAAATGGTGACGATGTTGGGATGGCTCAGTAGGCCGGCGGCGCGGGCCTCGTTCTGAAAACGGCGCACCATCTCGGCTGATTCGAGTCCGTGGACGTCGAGCCGCATGGTCTTGAGCGCAACCGTGCGGCCAATGGTGGGATCTTTGGCCTTATAGACCACCCCCATTGCGCCACGGCCGAGCTCGCCCGTGATTTCGTATCTGCCAACCGTCGTCAACAGTGACATAAGGGCCTGCAATTCAAGACGTTGTGGCGCCCTCATTACTGCTCATTCGCGCCTATACGCAAGCACGAATTGACAGCGATAGAAACACTGCCGCAAGTGACTTGACGGTACCCCGGCGGCCCTTGGGGGTCAATGTACCTTTTCACTTAATATGTGACTTTGGTAAGAGGCCTACAATCTTGCTCATGTTCAACACATTATTGGTGTTCCTGCTCAGCCCGATGCTGTTGGTGGCTCCCTCGGTTCACCCCGTCCATTCAGCCTACCTCGTCCATGAAGTCCTGCTAACTCCCGCTCTGCTGATGCCACAGGCTGCGGCGGGCGCGAACGCGGATCAGGCTGAAGCGGGCCAGAAGAACGAGATTCCGGAAGAAGCACGGCAAAACCTGGAAGAAGGCATCAGGCACTTGCTGGTGTCGCAAGTGGAATCCTGGAACAAGGGCGACTTGGAAGGATTTATGCAAGGCTACTGGAACTCGCCTGACCTGACCTTCTTCTCCGGGACGGCGACCACCAAGGGCTGGGCGCCGACGCTGGCGCGCTACAAGCAGCGTTACCAGAGCGACGGGCGCGAGATGGGCAAGCTGCAGTTCCAGGACTTGGATATTGACCTGCTCGGCCGGCGCTCGGCCGTGGTGACAGGAAAATGGCAGCTCACGATGAAGACCGGCCAAACTCCGCACGGCCTGTTCACGCTCATCTTCAAACGCATGCCCGAGGGCTGGCGGATCGTGCATGACCATACGTCAGGGGTCTGAAACCCTTACCGCTGATTACACGGATTTGTTCCCCGGCAGGCTGAACGGCAGAGAACGCAGAACTCACGGAGAGAATGGAGTTGTCGCACATCTGAGCTAGTCCGCGCTTATGTGCAAATCACTTCCGATTTCCTTGAATCAGCGTGATCTGCGTCATCAGCGGTTAGGTTTTGCCGCCTTCAAGTCTCTGCGTTTATCTACGTTAATCAGCGGCTAATCCGTTTCAGCTTGGAATGTGCACAACGATATCCAACTGCGAAGGGATCGGCGTGCCGTCGCGGCGGGCGGGAGTGTACTTGAATTCGCGGATGGCTGCGAGCAGCCGGCGCTGGACGCCGGCGGGCGCCTCACCGCCGACGATACGCACGTCAGCGACGTGGCCGCCCTCGTCAATCGTGACTTCCACTGTCACGTACTGCTCAAACCGCGGCGGCAGATCCGTAGCTGAGATGTTGGGTAGCTTGCCCGCGGTCTGCGAGGGCAGATCATACTGCTCAGAAGAAAAGCCCCAGAACCCGCGCGCCTTCAGGCTCTCCACCATGCCGGCCGTTGCGGCTTTGGCGTGCCCGCGCAGCGTCAGCAGCGCCGCACCTACGTTGGCGTTGCCGATGGGCGGCACGGGAGTGGTGCGTTTGCGCAAGGAGAGCAGCGAGGACCTGCTTTGCGGGCGTGCGGCTTTTTGCCCGCCGCGCTGGTAGGCGAGATGAGCTGCGCCGGAAATCGCCTGAACGGTTTCGGTCTTCGCCGGCACGATGTGCGGCCCGCAATGCGGAAGCGCCAGCAGCAGGACCAAAGCCGCCAAATGCGCACCGGCCGACAGCAAGACAACGGACCGTCGTGGAACTGGCGCGGTTGAGAGAAGTATCTGGCGCTGAAATGGCATGCCGTTCTGGTCTTTCAAAGAAGACGGTCAGACGGGGAATACGGTAGCACGGATTCTATCCGCCACAGACGAGCACTAATGGACACACATGGACTGGGTTAGCCGCGAAAAACGAGCATCACAGCTCTTCTGATCTGCGTCCATCCGCGTGATCACCGGTAAGGTGTTCAAGGTTTCTTTCGGCTGCGTACCCGCAGCAGTTCACGGTACACCTCACTTCTAGGCTGCCCGAGCTCGCGGGCCAGGATCTTCAAAGCTGATTTCTCGTCGAAACCCTGCTCGCGCATGATCTGCTGCAAGCGCTGGTTGAGGTCGGCAGCGGATCTCGATCCGAGTGCCTGGGAAGTCGGCCCTTCGCAGCGGCCGATCAGCAAAGTGATCTCGCCTTTGAGTTCGCGATCCCCAATGCGCTCGAGCAGTTCACCGGCGGTTCCGCGCAGGAACTCTTCATGCACTTTGGTCAGCTCGCGGGCGATCACGACCGGCCGCTCGTGGCCAAGCACCTCGACGATTTCGGCGAGCGTCTCGCGGATGCGATGCGGCGCTTCGTAGAGAACGACAGTTGCAGACGCCGAGCGCAAGCGCTCAATCAACGTCCGGCGCTGTCCGGAGCGGGCGGGCAGGAAGCCGAGGAACTCGAACGAGTCAGTGGGCAAGCCGCCGCCGGCCAGAGCGGTAATGGCGGCCGAGGGTCCAGGAACCGGGCGCACGGGGATTCCGCGCTCGATCGCCAACTTGATCACGCGGTAGCCGGGGTCGGCGATGCCGGGCATTCCGGCGTCGGAAACCTGAGCAACGCTGAGGCCCTGCTCGAGTTTTTCTACCAGTTCGCGGGCACGCTCCTGCTCATTGTGCTCGTGGTAGCTGAGCACCGGGCGCGCGATTTCGTAGTGGTCGAGCAGCTTGCGCGTGTGGCGCGTGTCTTCACAGGCGATCAGGTCAGCTTCACGCAGCACACGCAGCGCGCGCAAAGTGATGTCTTCAAGGTTGCCGATGGGAGTGGCCACCACGTAGAGCACGCCTTTTTCCACAGGGCCGGGCATTTCAGCAGGTCTCACAGCATAGCATCGGGGGACGCGCGGGATGGCATCACACTAAGCGCAAAGGAGAATGCAAGATGAAGCTGGAATCGCTACACGAGTTGTTCGTTGAAGAACTGCAGGACTTATACTCCGCCGAAAACCAGATCCTGGAAGCGCTGCCCAAGATGATTGAGAAAGCCCAATCGCCGGACTTGAGACGGGGCTTCCAGAGCCATCTGGAGCAGACGCGCGGGCATGTCCGCCGGTTGGACCAGATTTTTGATCAGTTGGGCAAAGACGTTGATCGTAACGGCAAGACCTGCAAAGGCATGAAGGGCATCATCAAAGACGGCGAAGACGTGGTAAAGGCAAAGGGTGAGCCGGAAGTCCGCGATGCTGGCATGATCGCCGGAGCGCAGCGCGTGGAGCACTACGAAATCGCCGGCTATGGGACAGTCCGCACCTATGCCGAGCAACTGGGTCATCGCGACTGGGCGCAACTGCTGGAGCAAACCCTTCAGGAAGAGAAAGATACTGATCTGAAGCTGAGCCAACTGGCAGGACACATCAATATAGAAGCCAGAGCAGCGTAGAAATAAGACTAAATCGCAGAGACGCGGCATGCCGCGTCTCTGCCCTTTACGAAAGGTCCTCGTCGTATTGACGCAGCGACGCCATCCTTCCTACAATCGAATCAGAATAGCTCATCTGATTTTGAAGGGTATTTGGCTTGCCTCTCTACGAGTACCTCTGCACAAAATGCAAACACCGCTTTGAGAAGATCCAGAAATTTTCTGATCCGATGGTGAAAAAGTGCCCCGAATGTGGCGGTAAGGTGGAAAACGTGCTTCACGCGCCGGCCCTGCAGTTCAAGGGTGCCGGCTGGTATGTGACCGACTACGCGAAGAAAAGCTCGGGAGAGAGCAAAGATGGTCCATCGGCCGCGAACAACGACAACAAATCTTCGACGGAATCGAAGCCCGCGGGAGACACGAAATCTGCGGCGAAAGAGAGCACAGAAGCTTCGCCGAAAAGCAAAAAGGGCGAAACCAAGAAGAGCAGCTAAGCCGCTTTTCTGCTCGATGATTTTTTGGACGGGACTTTGGCGCCTTTCTTGCGCGCCTTCGATAATCCAATCGCGATTGCCTGTTTGCGGCTCTTGATGGGATGCTTCTTGGAATGCTTGCCGGACTTCATGTGATGCATTTCCGTCCGCACTTCCTGACTCGCCTTCTTTCCGTATTTGCGCCCGCTGGACTTCTTCTTCGAACTCGATTTAGAGCGGCTGGATGAGGAACTCGATTTGCGAGAACGCGATTTCGTTGCCATTCAGTATTCTCCCTTTACAAGTGAGACGTGAACGCTACGGAGTGGGTTGGAAGAGAAATTGCCAGAATTGCCACGATTGCCAAAGAATCCCAATTGAGGCTTCAGCCGAAATCCTGAGCACAGACTGCGAAGGATCCATTGGACAAACTCGATTTTCAATCCTTGGCAATTTCGGCGATTCTGGCAAGTCCATGCTGCGGAGAAACTTGTTCTTCAGCGCTTCGCGCTGGCGCTCTCTGATACTCTCCCACTCACAGCAAACGTCATCTGCCGTTTTCCCACATCAGCGTCAACGACCACATGATCGCCGTGCAGCACCTCGCCTTCCAGGATCTTCAACGCGAGCGGATCCTGCACCAGGCGTTGGATTGCGCGCTTCAGGGGACGAGCGCCATACGCGCGGTCGTAGCCTTCGATGAACAGCAGTTCCTTGGCCGCGTTCGTCAGTTCGACCGTGATCTTGCGATCGGCCAGCAGCCGGCGTAGATCGTCGAGGCGCAGTTCAATGATGTGCGTGAGCTGTTCCTCGCCCAGCGGACTGAACACAATGATGTCATCCACGCGATTCAGGAACTCGGGGCGGAAATGCTGCCGTAGCGCTTCCATCACGTGGTCGGTGGCTTCGGCAAACGCTTCCGGCGATGCCAGGCCTTCAGCCTGCAAATAGCTCGCTCCGATGTTCGACGTCATGATGATGACCGCGTTCTTGAAGTCCACGGTGCGGCCGCGCGAGTCGGTCAGGCGGCCATCATCGAGAATCTGCAACAGCACGTTGAAGACATCGGGATGAGCCTTTTCGATCTCGTCGAAGAGGATCACACAATACGGCCGCCGCCGGACGGCCTCAGTGAGCTGGCCGCCTTCGTCGTAACCGACATATCCCGGAGGCGCGCCGATCAGCCGCGCCACGGCGTGCTTCTCCATGTACTCTGACATGTCAATGCGCACCATGGCGTGCTCGTCATCGAACAGAAATTCCGCGAGCGCCCGCGCCAGTTCGGTTTTGCCCACACCCGTGGGACCGAGGAAGATGAACGAACCGATCGGCTTGCGCGGATCGCTCAGTCCTGCGCGCGAGCGCCGGATGGCATTAGCCACTCGGGTCAGCGCGGCATCTTGTCCCACCACGCGCTGGCGCAGCCGATCTTCCATATTGACAAGTTTCTTGACTTCACCTTCAAGCATTTTGGAAACAGGAACCCCCGTCCACTTGGAGACGATCCTGGCGACGTCTTCCTCGTCCACTTCCTCCTTGAGCATGCGACTTTTCGTAGCAGCCGCATCAGCATCAGCATTGAGCTTGGCCAACTCGGCTTCCGCCTGGCGCAGCTCGCCGTATCGGATCGCGGCCACGCGCGCCAAGTCGCCTTTGCGCTCCGCCTGCTGCTCTTCGAGCTTCAACTGCTCGATCTTCTCCTTGAGCTGGCGAATACGCGTGATGCCCTCTTTCTCCTGCTTCCAGCGGACCTTCAGAGCGTGGGACTGCTCGCGCACCTCCGCCAGTTCGCGCTCCACAGCAGCAAGCCGCTCGCGCGAATTTGGGTCGTTTTCTTTCTTGAGCGCCTGCTTCTCGATTTCAAGCTGCGTAGCCTTGCGCTCAAGCTGATCAATTTCCGTAGGCATGGAATCAATCTGGATGCGCAGCGAGGCAGCGGCTTCGTCAATCAGGTCAATAGCTTTGTCGGGCAGAAAACGGTCGGAGATATAGCGATGAGAAAGTGTCGCGGCTGCAACGATGGCGGAATCTTTGATTCGCACGCCGTGGTGAACTTCATAGCGTTCCTTCAGGCCGCGCAGAATGGAGATAGTGTCTTCGACGTTGGGCTCGCCGACAAAGACGATCTGGAAGCGCCGCTCCAGGGCCGCATCCTTCTCAATGTACTTGCGGTACTCATTCAGAGTGGTTGCGCCAATGGCACGTAGTTCTCCGCGAGCTAGCGCGGGCTTTAACATGTTGCTGGCATCAATCGCGCCTTCTGCCGCGCCCGCGCCGACCAGGGTATGAAGCTCGTCAATGAACAGGACGATCTGCCCGTTCGAATCTTCGATTTCCTTCAGCACCGCCTTGAGCCGGTCTTCAAATTCGCCGCGGTATTTGGCTCCCGCGAGCATGGAACCGAGATCGAGAGCCACCACACGCTTGTTCTTCAAAATCTCCGGAACGTCGCCTGAGATGACGCGCTGTGCCAGGCCTTCGACGATCGCGGTTTTTCCCACACCCGGCTCGCCGATCAGCACCGGATTATTTTTCGTCCGCCGCGAGAGGACCTGGACCACGCGGCGAATCTCCTCATCGCGCCCGATCACGGGATCGAGCTTGCCGCGACGCGCCAGTTCGGTCAGGTCTTTGGCATAGCGTTCCAGCGCCTGGTACTTGCCTTCGGGATTCTGGTCAGTCACGCGCTGCGAGCCGCGAATCGAGGTCAGCGCCTTCAAGATCCCGTCATAGGTAATCCCGTTCGAGCGCAGCACGTCGGCGGCTTCGTCTTTTCCTTTGTCGCCGGCGATGGCAAGCAGGAGATGTTCGGTAGAGACGTATTCGTCTTTGAAATTTTCCGCCTCTTTGAAAGCTTGCTCCAGAATTCGTTGCGCATTGGCCGAAAGATGGGCCTGATTGGCGCCTCCGCCGGAGACCTTCGGCAGCGAGGTTATGCGCTGCATCAGTTGCGATTCCACGTTGCCGGGCGCTGCGCCGAG
Source organism: Terriglobales bacterium (assembly GCA_025934025.1). Lineage (GTDB taxonomy): Bacteria > Acidobacteriota > Terriglobia > Terriglobales > Acidobacteriaceae > Angelobacter. Next base: position 9,341 of record JAICYU010000023.1, on the reverse strand, counting down.
CTTGGTGAGTACCGGCGCAATGATCCCCTCGCGGTCCTGCACCAGGGCCGCGAGCAAATGCAGCGGCATCAGCTCAGGGTTGCCGTGCTGCGAGGCGATGTCATTCGCCTGCTGAATTGCTTCCTGGGCTTTAATCGTGAGTCGGTCCCAACGGATTGCCATGTATCACTCCCAAATTTTAAAGCCTTGCAATAAAGGGAGGCCAGACGCCTCCCCGATTAGATGACATTTCTTGGAAGGCTTGCAAGCACCAGATTGTGCTTGTCTTCGTAAATAAGATGTCCTCGAAATTAGCATCTTATAGCCATAAATCTTGCTGCTACGGCAGACTATGACACGCGCAGAATCAGGCACTTCAGGTAGTAGGTCTCCGGAACTCCCAGCAGGATCGGATGGTCTTTGGACTGAGTACGCTTTTCAATGAGCTGCACTGATTTGTGGGCATCCTGCGCCGCTTCTGTCAGAACGCCCAGGAAGTCTTCTTCAGAAACGGCAAACGAGCAGGAACAGGTCACCAGAACACCACCCGGGCGAAGCATTTTCAGCGCTCTGAGATTTAGCTCTTTATATCCCCGCATGGCTGCTGTCAGATTCCGCTTGGATTTGGCGAAGGCTGGCGGATCGAGAGCGATGGTGTCGTACTGTCGTCCGGCATCGGCGTAGTCGCGCATCAGGTCAAAGGCATTGGCCTCAATCCACTCGACTTCATTCTTGAGCGAACCGCTGTTCAGTTTTTCGTTCTGCTCCGCCACTTCCAGGACCTCGCGCGAGATGTCGAGGGCCGTCACATGCTCGCAGCGGCGGGCCAGGTGAAGGGCAAATCCTCCCTGATAGGTGCAGACATCGAGCGCCTCGCCTTTCGCATACGACTCCGCCGCGGCATAGTTTTCGCGCTGATCGAGAAATGCGCCGGTCTTTTGCCCAGCCAAGCCGTCATAATGAAACTGTATTCCATTCATGTTCACCACGGTCGTGCTCTTGCTGCCCAGGAGCATCTCCGGGCCATGCTGAGGGAGCTGCTCCAGCTCTTGGATTCGCGGATCAACCCGCTCCAGAACGTGCTCAGCGCCGGCAAACTCCCGCAGCGCGTCCACAAGCATCTGCTTGCGATCTTCACGGCCCCATGCCTGCGTAAGCACCTGAAGAGTGAAAACGTCGCTATAGCGGTCCACAACCAGGCCTGGCAGCAAGTCGCCTTCGCTGAAGACCAGCCGATAACCATCGGAGTTGCTCACCACCGTCGCGCGGTATTCCATGGCTGTCTTCAGACGTATGCGAACGAGTTGCCGAAACTGCTCTTCTCCTGCGATTGGCTCCCGCGATATCATTCGCAGCTTGATCTGCGAAGACGAACTGTAAAGCGCCGATCCCAGCAGCTTCCCGCGCCGGCTGACCACATGCACCAGAGCTCCGGGAGAAGCGGCTTCAGTGCTGATCACATCGGACGAATAGATCCAGACATGACCAGCGCGCAGGCGGCCCACGGCGCGATCTGCGATAGTGACTTTGAGAATTGCTGAGCGGTCTGCCATCAAGCAAACAGAATATAGGAGCGCGGCTTACGGTATGGGAGTGATCTCTTGCGCGACTTCGGAATCCGTCTCCGCCTGCGCAGCAGCGCGAGAGCGTTTCTTTTTCGGCGGTTCCGGCGGAGGCGGCTCATGCGCTGGATCATAGAAGAGAATGCGTCCACAGGAGCCGCACGTGATGATCTGGCCGTTGGTCTTCAGTTCCTGCCAGGTCTGAGGGCGCAGCATTACGTAACATGCCTGGCACTTCTGGTCGCGGGCCTCGGCAATCGCTGATCTGCGCTGCCGCATCACCCGGTCATAATGGGCAAGAGAGCCGTCGGAAACGGCCGCGCGGAGCTCTTTGCGTGTGGCTTCGAATCCTTCAAGCTGCTTTTCGTCTTCAGCGGTGCGGGTCCGTGCCTCGGCTTTTTCCCGTTCCACCGAAATCGCTTCCGTCTTCAGCTCAGATTCGGCCGCCTTCAGCGATTTCTCTTCGACTTCCAGCGAGATCATCAGGTCCAAAATCTTGTCTTCGCAGGCGCTAATCTGCTTTTCCGCAAACTCCACCTCCTGCATCAAGGCTTTGTATTCGGCATTTGTTTTTACGCTGGAAGATTGGCTGCGGTATTTGACGATCTTCTGCTGAGAATCCTGAATGTCGGATTCCAGCTTGCGCCGGCTGGCCTCGTTGTTCTTAATAGCTGTTCTGGCCTTCTCGACCGCCGCTTTGTGGTCGGCAAGCTGTTCTTCGATTGCGGATACGCGCTTGGGCAGGGCCGAAACTTCGTCGCTCAGCCGGGCGATTTCCCGGTCAACTTTTTCCAGTTCGATCAGCTTTTCCAAGTCATAGTTCATGGGGAGGGCTGCATTGAATTTTAGCACGCCGGAGGTGCTATTTAAGCGACACTCAGCCGCTATGGCTAGGTTTTTCAACCGATTGCGAGTACCTGCCGGGCTGCTAAATTCGCAGCATGATTGTGGAACTCACTCGTTTGCTGCTGGGCGTATTGATTGCGATATTCCATCGCCCGCTCGCCACCACAATCATGAAACAGGAACGCGCTCTGGACGCGTTCTTCCGGCAGCGCGGCGTCTATTTCCCCGCGCCTCCCAGCGACTCAACCGCCCAGAACCTCTACTTTCTCATCGGCGTATTCATCTGTCTGTTTGAGGCCGGTAAGCTTTGGATCGGAACACACTAGCGGTGGCGAATGTAGTTCTCCAAAAGCCCAGAGGTGAATTGTCTCGGCAATCCTTGGCTGCTCTATCGAAATGACGTGGTGCCGACAGTCCTAACATGCACCATCTTTCCTGCAATGATTGATTCTCCCGCTATTTCATTTTCGGACCCGCCGGGTGTGAACGGCAAGTCTGCTTGATGGAAACACAAGGTACTTCCGGCCTACTCGCGCGCTGACGACTACGCGCGCTCGCCTTACGGCCGTCAGGATGACGGTCAGAGTAAACAGTTCTCTAAACTGTGAAGAGACAAAGCTAAACCTTCCACTTTCCCAGCGATCCCTTAACTCTCGTGCCAAGTCCTTCCACCCAGGATTGGCAGCTTCAACCAAAATATTCTTCTTGGCGCGAGACCAGCCCTTGATCTGCTTCTCACGCAGAATCGCAGCTTCTATGTTTGTGAACTGTTCGAAGTACACCAGCCGGTGGCACTTGTATTTGGCGCTGAAGTAGCCGCCCTGACCTGACTTGTGTTCGAAGGCACGTTTGTACAATGATGCCGCCACGCCGGTGTATAACGCGCGACGGGAGCTATTGCCCATCAGGTAGACGTATGAGAAGCGCAGCATTCAGAGTTAAACCTCGCCAATCAATCGTATTCGAAAGCGCGCAGAGGTCCCTCACTCCTGCTCGGCCGCTGAAGACAGCGCGGCCTTCGCTGACGGAGTTCGGGATGACGACAAAGAGAGGCCGCGCTGCTTGTCAACTTTGTTCGGCTGCCAACAGCTGAAATGCTACTTCCTCCGTCTTCCCGACGTTCCGTTTCCCGCCGCCGCGGGCATTCCTTCCGACGGCTCCGCAGTATGGTAGTTCGGGAAGGCCGGAAGCTTAGCCACCGGCAGCGGGTGCCCCTTGAGCTGATTCATTACCAGAGCAACTGCTTTCTCCAGTTGGCGGTCGTGGCCGCTCATCCAGTCCTTGGGCGTCACGTCAACTTCCACATCGGGATCAACGCCATGATTTTCCACGTCCCATTGCCCGTTGCGGTTGTAGAAAGCCACGCGCGGAGCGGTGACCGAACCGCCATCCATGAGCTGCGGGTAGTCGTAGATGCCCACCAGCCCGCCCCAGGTGCGCGTGCCGACCAGCGGCCCGAGCTTGGCGTCGCGGAAGTACCACGGCAGTGCGTCGCCGCCGGATCCCGCATACATGTTAATGATCATCGCCTTAGGCCCAAAAATCGCGCCCACCGGCGTAGTGAAGTCCTGGCCTTCGCGCGTGTGCCAGTAATTCGCCAGCGGACGCCGCAGGTAATCAATCACGTAATCGGCTGCGGAGCCGCCGCCGTTGAAGCGTTCGTCAATCACTGCGCCTTCGCGTCCTACCTGGGCAAAGAAGTAGCGGTTAAATGAGGTATAGCCGCCAAAGCCCGTGTCCGGCAAATAGACGTAGGCCACCTTGCCGCCGCTGAGATCTTCCACCTTCTTAAGGTTGGATTCAATCCAGGCGCGGTTGCGCAGCGACGCCTCGTTCTCAATCGGCTCAACCGTGACGTTGCGCGCGCCTTTTCCGTCCGGAGAAGGCGCAACCTTGAGCACAGTAGATTTTTCTGCGGTACCGGCGAACAGCTCGAAAATTTCATCAGTGCCTTTGAGTTCGCGGCCATTCACGGCCAGCAGGTAATCGCCCGGCTGCACGTTCACTCCGGGCTGAGTCAGCGGGGCGCGAAGCTGCGGGTTCCAGTTCTCGCCCTCGTAGATCTTGGAGAAACGATAGCGGCCGTGCTCAATGGTGTAATCGGCGCCCAGCAATCCAACCTTCCCCTCGTCGGATGGCGGATCCGAAGGCGTCCGGATGTACATGTGCCCGACGGTCAGCTCGCCCAGCATTTCAGACAGCAGATAGCTGAAGTCGAGTCGGCTGCCGACGTTTTCAAGATACGGCTGGTAATGCTTGATGGTGACCGGCAGGTTCAGCCCGTGCAGGTTGGGATCGTAGAAGAAGTCACGTTCAATCCTCCAAACCTCGGCATACTCCTGCTTCCATTCCGCGCGCGGATCCACCAGCACTTCCATATCCGCCAGGTTAAGCGGATTTTCAGGTTTGCCGGCAGCGCTCGCGTCGCCATGCCCCGCCGGCGCGGAAGTTGAGCTGATAAACCACTTCTGGTGCTGCGGACGCCCTTTGCTGTACAGCATCTTCTTGCCGTCAAAAGAGATGGTGAGATCGTTCAAGCCTTCCATCAGCTTTTCCGGCTTGCGCGAAGTCAGATCAAACCGCCACAACGTCGTATCGGTTTCCTGGCCGCGCCGCGGCGTGAGCGACTCTTCCAGCAGGAAGATGGTTCCTGCTTTTCCCGCAAGAAGCGAGGTGTAATTGCGCGCGGGAATGGGGAGCGCCAAAATTCGCTGGCTGATGTTTTCTGCATCTATTCTCACCGCCACAGCTTCGGCCTTAGTTGTCCGACCGGCTTTTGCGTCCGCCGCTTTGGCCTTCTCTTCCGGGTTCATCGGCTCCTGATCGCTTTCGGCTTTTCCCTCGGCAGAGCTGTCCGTGTCCGGCTTGGACTGGTCCGCAGCAGTCTTCTCTTCATCGCTCTCTGGCGCCAGCGGCGAAGCTTGGTCTTTGCGCAACACAATCAGATACGCGCTGCGCGTGACTGGCCGATTGGTGCTCGAGAGATCAAGCCATCCCGTGGTCGGCCCAACATCGGTACTGGCCGTGAAGTAGAGATACTGGCCTTTGCGGTCAAACTGTGGGAACCGTGCATCGCTCAGGCCGTCAGTAAGCTGCAGAGGCTTCGATTGATCCAGGCCGTAGGCAAAGATGGCATGCATGTGGCTGGGCAACTCTTTGCTGTAAGCGATCCAGCGGCTGTCCGGCGACCACGCCGGATCAAACGAGTGAAAAGGCGAATCGTAAGAGGTGGTGTCAACCTTCACCGGTGTCCCTTTGGAGAGATCCACGTACCAGAGATTCAGGCGCTTGTCGGTGTATGCGATCTTTTTGCTGTCAGGCGACCATATGGGTTGATAGTAGAAACTCGCGGGCGCGCCCAGCGAGATCTTTCTTGTCTCGCCCATCCCGTCCGGGCTCTTGATGTGAAGCTGGTACTCGCCCGATGCATCGGAGAAATACGCCACCCACTTGCCGTCCGGCGACCACGCTGGGTCGCGCTCCATCACTCCGGGCGTGTTGGTCAGGTTGCGAATATCGCCTTTTTCCGCCGGCGCGGTAAGAATTTCGCCGTGCGCTTCAAAGACCGCTCGCGCGCCGCTGGGCGAGAGATTGGCCGCAGCAATCTCTCTTTCGACTTTCTTGAAGTGCGGCCGAACCTGCGGCAGGTCCGCCGGGACAGTCACGTTCACCGGATGCGCCTTGCCTGTTGCCAGATCAAACAAGTTCAAAGAGCCGAACTGCTCATAAACAATCGCGCCCGGCCCTGCGGAAGCTGACTTGATGTCGGCTCCGTTATCGGCCAGAACTTGTTCGACTCGCTTCGACTTCACGTCGTAAGAAAACAAGTTGAAACGGCCGGTGCGGTCGGAAAGGAAATAGACCTTGTTGCCGATCCACATGGGCGTGCCATCATTGGCGGCGTCATGCGGCACCTGTTCGATGTCATACGTGCTCAGATTAGCCAGCCATATGTGCGATGCCTTGCCGCCGCGATACCGTTTCCATCCAATGGCAAACAGGCGGCGGTTGTTGTCGGTAGGGACATAGGCGATGTACTTATCATCAGCCGAGAACGATCCGGCTTCCGCCATAGGAAGCGGCAACTCGTGCGGCAATCCGCCTTGAAGTCCCACAGTAAACAGCCGGTCAAAACGCGAATAGCTGTTGCGGGCGGAGCGGAACAGGATCTGCTTGCTGTCGGGAGTCCAGCCGATGACCTCATCCACTCCCGGATGCCAGGTGAGCCGCTGCGGGACACCGCCTTCGGCGGGCATCACGTAAACGTCTACGTTGCCGTCGTAGTCGCCGGTAAAAGCGATCATCGTGCCATCGGGCGAAAACACTGGGCCACTCTTGATTCCCGTGCCGCTGGTGAGCAGATGGGCTTCGCCGCCTTCGCGCGGAACCGTCCAGAGATCGCCCGCGTAAGCAAAAGCGATCTGCTTTTTGGAGAGGGTCGGCGTTTGCAGCAACAGCGGGCTGGCCGCATGAGCGCTGGCAACGAAAAACAGGAGCGCGGAACTGAACAGGAAGGGCAGGAAAGACTTCTTCATAGACACCACCGAGAATCAGAGAAGTGTGCGATCGCGAGAAGCAGAAAGGGTAACAGCTATTCCCACGCGAGTACAGGCCGCTTATCGGTTTGCAATGGCATAATGAAGAAAAAGGTTTGAAGGGGGAGCGAAAATCTGGTAAAAGTTGAAGCGCGATGAGCCATTCCCGGCCTGCGACAGATCGCCACAAATTCGGTGAGATAGAACTTACGTGTGCGGATGCACTGACCCTCTATGATGAGTGGGTGCCGCCAACCGTCATAGTGGCTGACGGCCCCTTATGGAGTGGGCAGTTTTCCGGGGGATCCTCCAACGTCGGAGGGTCTTTTGGATTGGTATCGTCCTCACGTCGAGGCTTGGTCGCGACATGCAACCCCCCAAACTACTCTCTGGTTTTGGAATACCGAGATTGGCTGGGCGAATGTTCATCCGCTGCTCGCATCACAAGATTGGGAATATCGCTCTTGCCATATTTGGGACAAGGGCAAGGGACATGTAGCAGGAAACGCCAATACCAAGACGCTCCGCAAATTTCCGGTTGTGTCCGAAGTTTGTGTGCAATATGTAAGAAAGACGCGTTTGCCGTTCAAAGAGGAGATGATTCCCATCAAACAATGGCTTCGCGCAGAGTGGGAACGTAGTGGGTTGCCTCTGTCTCTTGCAAATCAGGCTTGTGGCCTTCGCAATGCGGCGACTCGGAAATATTTCACGAGATGCCACCTTTGGTACTTTCCTCCTTCGCAACATTTTGAAAAACTAGTGGCCTTCGTGAATAAGCACGGTGAAAAACAGGGCCTTCCCTACTTCTCACTGAATGGAAAGCAGCCGCTTACGGGAAAAGAATGGGAAAGGATGCGCGCCAAATTTCATTGTCACTATGGCGTGACTAATGTTTGGCTGGAGCCTCCTGTAAGAGGTTCAGAGCGACTGAAGAAGAGAAACAAGTGTATTCACCTGAACCAGAAACCGTTGAGATTACTTGAGCGCATCATCAGCGCCTCATCTGATCCTGGCGATACTATATGGGAGCCTTTTGGCGGACTCTGTTCAGTTGCCCTCGCGTCCTACAACTTACGTCGAGCATGTTTCAGCGCCGAGATTTTGCCGGAATATTATCAATATGCAAAAAAAAGGTTCGAACACCAGATCTTCAACAACTCCCGAACGCAGCCTGCCATCGCAGAACTGGCCGCATCTTGAACTTTACAATAGGGTCAGATCGGCAATTTTCGCCCTTCCTGGATACTTCAAAACAGAGACGGTCATTTCAGGAATTCCAGCAACCGACATTTTCACTCTTGGCGGAACGCTGGGAGCCACTATTGAAGACCAACTTGTTCGGACTTTGAATCAAATGCGCCCCATCTGGGATCCGGACGGCACTTACAGCCTCTACGTCTTTGTCCGGCAAGGCCAGGTTTTTCCAGATGTACTCTTGCGGAAGCGAGACAACGGACACGACACAATACTGGGAATTGAACTCAAGGGATGGTATTTGCTTGCAAAAGAAGCGGAACCAAGCTTCCGGTTCTGCGTGACCGAGATGGCCTGTGCAGTCCAAGATCTGGTGGTCGTCGTTCCGTGGGCACTTTCCAATGTCTTATCGGGATCTCCAACCGTTTTTACCCCCTATGTTGAAAATGCGCGCTACGCGGCTGCATACCGTAACTATCATTAGCAACACTTAAGAAAAGCAAAATCTTCCCCCGGAATTACCAAACCGAGCACCGTTACACCATACCCAAAGAAGAGTGATCCGATCAGCGATGTGCCCGAATCCGATTCAGGAGGGAACTTCGGCCGATTTGCGAGGACCGGAATCATGGATTCCTATCTCGCAGAAGCTAAGAAGACTCGATTGTGCGGGATCGAAGCCGACGAATGGATTAAATTCTTTAGCCGGTTTGCTCAATAAGGGATTAGTGCGGCCTGGTCTTCAAGCCTTATCTTGGGAGCGGTAAATCTTCCTAATCGCGTGAACAAGCCCTTTCTCCTCTATAACCCGGCCTCGGGGCAACAGCGGAAACGGCGTGCGGACATCATGGCGCGCGTTGCCGAGATGTTTCGTTCTGCCGGCATGAATCCGGAGCTATGCGCGACCACTCACGCGGGCAGTGCAGTCGAGCAGGCGCGTGCGGCAGCGGAAGGCGGCTTCGATACCGTGATCGCGTGCGGCGGCGATGGCACAGCAAACGAAGCTCTGAATGGAATCATGAGCAGCTCACGCCGCCCCGCCCTCGGTGTGATTCCGCTCGGCAGCGGCAATCTGCTGGCGACGGATCTGCGTCTGCCGCACAATCCTGTTGCTGCAGCCCGCGCGTTACTGACTTACCAGCCGCGCGAGATTCAGCCGGGGCTGATAACCTCACAAAGCTCGTCCGGGCCGGGAAAGCGCTATTTCATCGTAGCCGCGGGCGTG
>JAICYU010000206.1 GCA_025934025.1 Terriglobales bacterium | reverse complement strand
AGTTGCTGATTCTCGGCCCCTTCCGCCTGCTCTCCTAATGCATCCACCAGCTTGCGTTCCGCGTCCAGGATGTCGGCCAGTTCGTGTAAAAAAAGTTCATGTGCAGTCTGCATTCGTCTTGTCCTCCCATGGTGACTACACGGGTAAGATGCGATAAACGAATTCAGGCTGCCCGCAAGCGCCATGGAGATGTGTCACCCGTGCCAGCAGCATTCAATAGCCAAATCTTCCCTCTATCTGTGCTGCAGGTTTTCCGATCACCGCGATCACCGGATTCCTTGGCTCCCTCCGTGTCTCCGTGACTCCGTGGTAGGTGTTCTGATTTTGCGTCGGGGGTACTCCTCCGCCCACCCCAGAAACAAAGGACTTACGCGCCGTCACCCCGGAGTGAACCTGGGGTGGTGTTGCGTTCCCAAGTACCCAATACCAAGTACCAACTACCCTCTTTCAAATTGTCAATGACCCTCGGTAGCTCAGCCCGCCGCTCACAGTAGGCTCCGAATAAATCAGACAAGATTAGCATGTTTTTCGCCGCGAAACAATTACGAAATAGGACATTGACTTTCTAATAAACAGCGGACACCGACACCGCAACACGGCATCCATGGTCAATCCATGGAGCGGAGCGCTCCATGCAGCCAAACTTCCTCCGAACTTACGAGCGCGCAGTCAAAAGGTCTATGCATTCGTCCAACATTGCTGCGATCTTTGCGCCCTTTGCGGTGAAATTGGTTTCCATCCGCGCAAATCAGCGTTAATCAGCGGCGAAAGGGTTTGCTTTGGTGCCCGATCACGGCGATCATGTGCGATCTCGGCGATGAACTCACCCGATCACCGTATCACCCGATTCCCTGGGCGTCGGGCTATTGCGCGTCGTGGAAGATCACTCCCATCGTGAACCGCTGTCCTGAGCGGACACGGCTGACGCCGTGGCGCATCTTCACGCGATAAGTGCCGCGTGTGCCTTTGACCGGTCTGTGATGGACGGGAAAGATCACGCCCATTCCCTGCCCAAGAGGAACAACCTCCACCCGCGACTGCATGCGCGGCCGTTGTTCGCTGAGCGTGAACTCGCCGCCTGTAAATTCCTGCCCCGGCTTTGACAGCAAGACCGCCACTTGCAACGGGAAAACGTGTTCGCCGTAAATATCCTGATGCAGGCAGTTATAGTCGCCTGCTCCGTACTTCAGGATCAGGGGCGTCGGCTTGGTCTGGCCCGCGGCGTGGCAGCGCGCCTTGAATGCCTCCTGCTCGGCTGGATATCGGACGTCGATACCCATCGCCTCGTTCCAGCCATTGGCAATCTTCATCAGGTGTGGGTAAAGACTCTGGCGCAGCTCGGCAATCATCGCAGGCAGCGGATACGCGAAGTACTTATATTCTCCCCGGCCAAAGCCGTGCCGAGCCATCACCACGCGGGAGCGGTACAGGTCCTCGTTGTCATATTGGTTGATGAGTGTTTTGCACTGGTCCGGCGAAAGCAGAGGCCCAATGACTGCAGCGCCGTAGGCGTCCAGTTCGGCATGGATCGCTTCCCAATTGAATGACTCCACAGATGTGGCGATACTTGATGGCGATTGAATTTGCGTGATTTGCGTTACGGTGCTCATAAGATTTTTTCCTGGCTGGGACTGGAACATGGTGGTGCAGTTTGAACAATAAAGATCGTCATCCCGAATCCCCGTCAACGAGCGTGCGTTGTTGGGTCCCCATTCGCGCCTGTTCTTGGCGTGAATGGGCAGAGCGCGCGAGTAGGGGTGAGGGACCTTGTGCTGCCAAGAGAGCCAAACTGTACCACTACCTACCGAAACATTGTTTACTCGCTTCCGTCGTTGCATCTGGCCCCTCGCCTCTTCCGGACGAGCAGCGTTCATGCCGATGGAATCGGCCGATGTTCCTGACCCATGGCTATGAAACGAAGTTAGAGGATCTCTACGCCTGCTACATCCCGTTTCTTGCCTTTAAACTCCATGCCCGGATTGGATGCGAAATGGGCTTTTTATTCACGCAGTCAGCGTGAATCAGCGGCAAAAGCTTTGCTTTATGTTCCGATCACGCGCGATCCACGTTGCAATTACGGCGGTCACGGCGATTCCTTCCCTCCCCGCGTTGTCATCCTGAGCGGAGCGCCTCGATAGAGCCACCTTTCCCGTACTCGCGAGCGCGCAGTCGAAGGATCTATGTATTTTCTCCACCTCGTTGCGACCTTTGCGGTGAATTGGTTTCCATCTGCGCAAATCAGCGTGAATCAGCGGCGAAAGGTGCGCTTGTGTTCCGATCACGCGCGATCATGGCGATCCCCCCGGCGACGCCCTTTTGGATGCTGGCGCGCCAGCCCGGCCTGAAGCTGCTTGATCTGTTCTTTGATTTCCTCTTTGCGTTCCTGGGCCTTAAAGAAGACGTCGTCGGGTCGGCGCGCTGTCTTTCCACTGCACTCTTGCGGTCGCCCCAGTAGTGCTCGTCTTCCTGTTCATAGCCTTGCAGGTAGCCGGTGAGCTCGTCATTGAACGCAGAGCGCGCCAGTTCTACGTTGACTTCATGCTCGCTGAGGTCAATGCGGTCGAGGCCCAGCTCTTCCAGACGCTTCAGCCCGGTCAGGGTAATGTCAAAGCCGCAATTGACGAGGTAAAGCGCCCGGTAGAGATGGTTTCTTATTCGTGAGCCGGTGTAACGCTCGCTTGTTTTGTAGTCAGCTATAATCCGGGTCCTATGGATACAGCCCGGTGGCAAGAGCAAAGAAGACCGGAAAAACTTTTCTCTAAAAATGACTTGCTGGCGGGCGTGTATGACGAGGAGAAGAGCTTGTAGCAAACCGTGCTCAGCACCGTCTCTACCCTGTGAATTTATGGCAAAACGCTACACTGTGTATGTTGACGACAACTTCCACTACATGGACGAAAGCGAACGGTATAAGCACGGGGAATTCGACGACTGCCGGTCGGCTGTAGCCGCGTGCAAACGGATCGTGGATGAATTTCTAAGCACGTGTGATGTTTCGGCAGGCACAGGGGAAATGTACAAGCACTACATCAATTTCGGCGAAGACCCCTGGATTAGCAGCGACGATTCTGACTGCAAATTCTCCGCCTGGGACTACGCCAAAGAGCGCTGCCGCGAACTGGCAAAGAAAGAAGGACCGTGACTCAGCCAATCCAAAGGGAGCTTCGGCGAACTTAGCCATTCAATCGGAAGGAATTGGCATCCATACCTCTGTCACTCGAATCCGCCAAGAGCCGCATTCCTTCAGAACTTACCAGAAAGCCGTTAATTGTCTTTTTCTGTTGCTCCGAATATTTCAATGGGTGGGTGGCCCGCCGGTTGTCACTCCCAGCGCTCAAGAGAGCCATAGGAAAGGGACATTAGGACCTGAATATGTGGACTCCCGAAGGTGCTAGTATGCTGCTGGAATGTCGAAGCAAAACGAGCGTGATAAGCAGATAGTCCCGCTACGCGGTAGAACAAGAGCGCTTACGATTTGCGCACTGACGCGCGGGGCCCTTTACAGAGTAGTGGAGAACTGCCGTACGCCGCTGAACGCTACGACTCTGCTGTGGGTTTATGCATCTGTCGCTTCTCCCGCTGACGATGTTCCGCCCAACCTTCCCGGTCTCTGGCTGACATCCTATCCTCATATTCTGCCGCCTGCTTTTCGGTCGAGGGCAGCTAGTATTCAAACTGCCAAACACCTTTCGCCGTATCAGGGTTCTCGGAAGCAAAGTCTTTGATCATGTCAGGGTGAATCTCTATTTCCCCGGTGGGACGGAAGAATGGGCGAACGGCAGTCTTTTTCGCAGCTTCAGGATGGAGCCGTTTAATCTCCGCGTAACGGCGCAGAGCCGTCTGCTTGGAAAAGAAAAACTCGAGATGCGTCTCCCATATGTCGGGGTCTGACTTTCCGGTGTAATCGATCTCGTCGTATTTATCAAAATTATCCATGCCAGATTTCTGCTTTCTCCAGTTTCACAGCCACCAACGCCATAAACATCCACTCTCCGATTTGAGGCAAAAATCGTAAAATGGGTTTTGGGGGATTGTCAAAAGCGGCAGGAGCCCTCCCCGGTGCCTCGATTTCGGTGGAAGATCGCACGCTCAATCCCAAAATATCTTGAAAAAACTTGGATGTAAAGAAGGGTCGGCATTGAGGTCGGCGGTGTTTTTGGGCGCTGCGATGGAATTTCGGCAAAAACCAAGCCCCCGGCGACGTTCGATACTCCCATGAAGAAGGGAGCAAGCGCAGCACGGAGGCCCGTGGAGATCGGGGACGGATCTCCCTTCTATTTCGGCATTGTTTCCCTCTTCTTATCCGAAACCGTTTGGCCAGTTTCGGGTTTCCACAAACCAGAAGGAAGCACCTAAAAGGCCCGTTGCCGGCAAAACAGATTCGACGCCAACATTCCCAAATTTATTCAAATTCAGCACGTATAATGATCCGCCACAGAACCAACGCACTGAATCGGAGGACCATGCGCCGCATCGCGAACTCCCTACGGCCACATTTCATCTCCATCTTTCTGCTGCTTGCAATGATCGCTGGCTCTGCCGTCGCGCAGAGCCCGCAGACCATGCCCCCGGAAAAGACGATTCCTATCTTCGGGCAGACTATTCATTATTGGGACGTAGGCTCCGGCCCGGTTGTCGTTCTGCTTCACGGACTTGGCAGTAGTATAGAAGACTGGCTCGCGGTTGTCGGCCCGCTCTCAAAAAGTCATCGCTTGCTTATTCCTGACCAGATCGGCTTCGGACACTCTGACAAGCCGCTTGTTTCCTATAGCGTTCAAACTTTCGTGGATTTCCTGGATGAATTTCTCCGGCAAATGAAAGTGGAGAAAGCAAGCCTTGTAGGCGAATCCCTCGGTGGTTGGGTGTCCGCGCTGTACATCACAGAAATTTCCGGCACTGATCATCGTTCGGTCGTGGACAAACTCGTCCTTGCGGATGCCCCCGGCCTGAAAGAGCAGACCCCCACCATTCCGGACTTTAACGCATCCCTGAATAGCAGCAGGGGCATGTTGAAAAAGCTCTTCTATGACAGCAGTTGGATCAATGACGAGAGGCTTCGACAAAGTTTTGCGCATAGACTTGCTGCCAACGATGGCTACACCATTCAAAGCTTCTTGAATAATCCGGCGCTCGCGTCAGAATTTCTTGATGACAGGCTCTCACAGATCCGAGTTCCTACTTTGGTCGTCTGGGGTAAGCAAGACCAGCTCGTCCCTTTTTCCTCAGGAGAAAAATACGCCGCCGGAATTCCCGGCGCTCGCTTGGTTGCATTCGATAAGTGCGGACATATCCCTAAGGCCGAAAAAACTGCGGAGTTTGTATCCGCGGTCATTGCCTTTCTTGACGCGCCCGCTCCTGCGAGCAAGTGAGTAGCCCGGTGCGGGGTAGCACCGGTCAATGTTTCAAGAAAACGAAGAAAACGGGTCACCCAGAGAGCCTGTCGGAATAGTGTGGCTTTCGGATGGGTTATTACCTTATGGTCCAAGTGACGCGATGGCGCGCGCGGCCAGGCCAGCGATTACCAGGGCAGCGCCCCCCGCAGCGATCCCAATCTTCGCACCCCTCGACATACCAGCCTTGCGCACGCTTAGCACATCGGCGTATGCAAGCGTGACGTTCTCACTGTTTTT
>JAICYU010000193.1 GCA_025934025.1 Terriglobales bacterium | reverse complement strand
CCGATCGTAGACGTTGCTCCGAACGCGACCGATTTCACCGTCAGCGGCAACCAGTCGCGTTCGTTTTATCCAGTGACGCAATGGCCCAGCACGGGCGTGCTCGTTCCCAAAGGACTGTCTACCAGATTTTCGGTGGTAAACAACAGCTTTCAGCAAACGAAATTAGGGACGACGAAGATTGGAGTGGCTGCCGGTTCCAATGTTTATATTTCGGGAAATATGGGAGTGGCGGGAAAATAACTCGGTCGCCCAGTGTCAGGAATGCTCCCGGTCTGTACCATTTTGGGAATGCCCCCTCCCCCCGTCCACCCCGAAAACAAAGGACTTACGGGTCGTCACCCCGGAGTGAACCCTGACATGAACTCCTTGACTGTAAGCGATAATGATAATGATTAAATAATCCCCATATAGAGCCAATGAGCCAAAAGCCGAAGGCCAAAAGCCACTTCAATTCAGTTGTCAAATATCAATCACACCAGCCGCCTGGGCAGCCATTATCATTATATTGTGCTCATGACTGAGAATCAATATGTAAATAGGACAGGGCAGGCGCGAGAAAAAGGACACTGACCTAACCTGGAACGGTGGAAGAGCGGGGCTGTGGCGCTGGTTAGAGCTGTAAATACTTACATTTCGGGGGAACCTGAGTCATTTCACAATGGGGAGGTGTGCAATATCTCCTGCGACGATCTCCACTGAATAAGATGCGTGCGGCCGGGCGCGCTCTGCGAACAGGCGCTCAGGAATGCGGCTTAAGGCTTTCATCGCATTACGCTCGCGAGAAGAACTTTATAAAATGACGGTTCCATCTTGATGAAATCGTGAATGGGGTACTCTTGGCATCCGCATGGTTAAACGTTGCTGCTGGTGTTTATGCGGCGGGCATTCTGCCAACGTTTCTTTTTTGCTGCATGGCTCTCAACACCAGGCTCGCCAAGCCACAGGACCATTCCCGTCTTCTCCACAATCCAATGTTGCAGGCATTGAAGGCTGCGGTACTATGGCCGGGATATTTTGTTTTCATTGTCACCGTCGGATTTAGCGAAGACGTCAGGCGGATCCTGGACCGCTGAATTTTGAGAAAACGAGTCTATGCACGTTTTTGCAGTTGTTTTTCTTGTCCTTTCTACGCTCGAGTTGTCCGGATTGCTGGCTGCAGCAGTGTTGGCTCGTCAAGGTCGTGGTTTGATCAACAAAATTCGGGAAGAGAAGCTATTTTGCAAGTTTCCGGCCGGCTCCGCGGGGGAGCAGGACCCCACAGCCTAGCCAGAGGCGCGGGAAAATTATGTCAACCTTCTCAAGATGGATGAACTGAATGCAGCCCGGCATTTTCCTCATTTCGCTGGATTTTGAGTTGTATTGGGGAGTACGAGATCATCGCACGCTCGAAGAATACGGGCCTAATGTCTTAGGCGTCCGCCAGGTTGTCCCCGCTTTGCTTGATCTCTTTCAGGCTTACGGGATCCACGCTACTTGGGCAACAGTGGGATTCTTGTTTTTCGAGAACAAACAGGACCTCATTGCAGGTTGCCCGCAGTATAGACCCGAGTACCACAATCTGCGCCTGTCGCCGTACGGTCACATTTCCACGATTGGCGTGTCAGAGCTGGAAGATCACTATCACTTTGGAAAGTCACTGATCGAGAAAATCGCTTTATCTCCCGGACAGGAGATCGCGACGCACACTTTTTCCCATTACTATTGCCGGGAGCCGGGTCAAAACGAGACTGCGTTCCGCGATGATTTGCAAGCAGCGGTCACCGCTGCCAGGAAGATGGGAGTCACTCTGAGATCTCTGGTTTTTCCTCGTAATCAGGCGAACCCTGCCTACCTCAAGGCCTGTGCTGACGCCGGTATCACTTCGTACCGCGGGACCGAACGTGCCCGTTACTATGCGCATGGAAGCCGCGAAGGGGAAAGCTTGGTTGATAGAGGAATGCGCCTGGCGGACTCGTATGTGAACCTTTCTGGGCACAACACCTACAAATTGGTCCGTGTCGGCAACCAGGCTCCAATCAACCTGGCGGCAAGCCGTTTCCTGCGACCTTATAGTCGGCGTCTCGCGAAAGGAGATGCGCTGCGTCTGCACCGAATTTGCAGCGGAATGGAGCACGCGGCGCGGCAGGGAGAGATTTTCCATCTCTGGTGGCACCCACACAATTTCGGCACAAATCTTTCCATGAACATGGCATTCCTTCGCGAGGTGATGGACCACTTTAGCCACCTCCATTCCCGATATGGAATGGAGAGCCTGAGCATGGCTGAAACCGCGGCACGGCGGCTGGCGAATGGATGAGATGCGGCTGGTCGTGTTGGGCACGGACTCAGCCCCCACATTTGCTGTCTACAATTACTTGCAAGATCGCTTCGGCGTGAGCAAGCTCATTCTCGAAGACCCGGAAAACAGAGCCACGTTCCTCAAACGCCGACTCAAAAAACTTGGACCAATGCAGGTAGCGGGTCAGCTTGCTTTTCAGTTGCTTGTCACGCCAGCCCTGCGCCGTTTTGGAGCAGCGCGAGTGCGCGCCATCCAAGATGAATTCGAACTGAAGCTGAACCCACCGGAGCAGACAAAGATCAAGCACGTGCAGTCAGTGAACTCGCAGGAAGCACTTGATATCCTCCGAGAACTGGACCCTGCGGTTATCGTGCTCGCCGGAACCAGGATTCTAAGCAAGAAGTTCCTGAGCAACCTGCAGTGCCCGGTCCTCAACATCCATGCGGGGATAACCCCGCTCTATCGGGGTGTGCATGGCGCATACTGGGCCCTGGCTGAGGGGAGACCTGACCTGTGCGGAGTTACGGTGCACCGCGTGGATACCGGGATTGATACAGGAGAAGTTCTTGAGCAACGGCTCATCTCCGTTACCAAACTGGATAATTTCGCGACCTATCCCTGGATCCAGCTCGGAGAAGGATTGGCGGTGCTGGCCGGCCTCTTGCCCCAAGTCGCGAATGGAACAAGGCGCGGTGTTCCGCCGTTCACAACAGAGTCAAAACTTCGGCACCATCCGACCATCTGGAACTACGTTTTCTGTAGGCTTCATCGGGGGGTGAGATGAAGGGCTATCAGGCTTTTGCCTGAGAAAGATAGCCATGCTTCGCCTTTAAAATCTAAATTGCCCCATGCTTCTCATCACTATTGCCGCGCTCACGCTGCTTGCGTTGTGCAACTACGTTATTTCGGGGCGCAAGCTCTTGTATCCACCAGTCGTGCTTTGTCTCGTATGGGCGGGCACCCTGCTGATGATTTTGCTGGCCGGCGATTTCTTTTATCCCATTTCCAGTGACACGCTGTGTATTTTCATTTTGGGATCTGCTGCCTTCAGTGCCGGCGCCAGCTTAGTCAGCAGATTTCATGCGGCGAGGGCCCCTTCTCAACAAACATTCCAGATCAGCGACGCTTCCAACCGGCTACTGACGGTGGCGGTAATCGCTATTCTTCTGATGTGCCCGTTGTTTTACTACCGGGTGGCGAGCGTCGCGGGAGGGTACGGCGCTCCGACCTTCCTTATGACGGCGCGCATGGCGATGCTGGATCTGGCTGAAAAAGGGCAGGATTCTTTCTTCACAAACATGGCGTCCCTCTCCATCATGATCTCTTTGATCGCCTTCAATGAAAGTGATCGCGGACGCTGGAGGGCAGCGCTGGCCCTGACGGCATCCCTGTTCTTAAATGTCATGACGGGCGCAAGATCTGGCATCGTTGTCCTTACTCTCTCTTGTATTGCTGTTGATTGGGTCAAGGTGAATCGAGTTCGTTGGAAATTTGTCCTCAGTGCCGCACTTCTCTTCGTACTGTCGTTTGCGGTGATGGCTTTTTATCTGCATAAAGGCGTCGGCAATGGCGACTCTCTCGGGGAAGACCTATCGGAAGCAGGGCATCAGCTGGTCCTGTATGCAGCAGGCGGCCCGGTAGGATTTGACGTGGTAGTTCGGAATCCAAGCGTCATTCCCCACAACTGGCAAGTGGATCACTTCTTTCTCGCCGTTCTCAAAGCAGCGGGAGTTGACGTGGAAATGCCCTCGCAACACTCAGAGTTCGTCAACCTGGGACCGAATGGGTTGAGCGGGAATGTTTTTACGATGTACTTTGCGTACTTCGACTGGGGCCTTGCAGGCATGATGTTCCTGCTATTCTTCGCGGGAATTGCTGCAAGTGCCGTGTTCCGTCATGCGTTGGTGCATGGCGGCATCTCCACGCTGGTATTTTCAACTTTCTTCACAGCCACCGTTCTAAGCACGTTCTCAGAATTCTTCTATCGCGGCCTCGGCTCTCCGCTTCGGATGTTCCTGGTTGCCTGGGTTATCTATAGCTCACCACATTATCTTCGTGCCTTCAGGCGGATGGTGTGGAAGGCATCGCAAGCCTATGTGGCAGAGGCAGGCGTTACAGGCAGCGTGGCTCTTTAAAAACGAATAGCTTCCTTGGAAATCAAAAATCGAGCGGCCTCTTGCCTAGAGGCCGCTCCGACGTATTGGGGTCGAAACGCCTCAGTGCTTCCAGACGTCAACACGTACCGAGCCTGCGGCGGAGGCGATGCTGCTGGCGCCCATGTTGCAGGCGCGAATGCTAACTGTGTCGGGTCCGCTCACCCAGGCAAACAGCACCAGATCACCGGATGAGGCCAGCGAGTCAGGAACGCCCAGCGCCACAGAGTCGCCATCACTCGCTCCGATTGCAGTAACTGAGTTCACCTGGCATGAAGCAGCCGCAAGCGACGTGAGGCTTACGCCTGCTGTGGTTGAGATGTGCTGGACGATCGGTGTGCCGCCGCCGATTGTGACTGCTCCCGCGCCGCTCACCTGGAATTGACCGGAAGAGCCGACCGACAGTTTCGCCGTGTCATTGGTATTTCCGATGGAAACGTTGCCGCTGGGGAATACCGAAACTTGCGGAGTGGAATCGGCAGTGATGATGTCCACCCGGCTCGCGCTGCGGGAACCAACCTGCACGGCGTTCTGCGCGGTGTTGGCCAGAAGACTCGCAGTCAGGTTCCCGGCATAGGCCTCAATGTTCGAAGTAGATAGAGTCTTGAAGAGCTGCCCGAACAGGCTCTCCTGGCCATTCGGTCCGTTATTGAAGCGGAATGAATCGTTCAGATTACGAGTGACGAAGTTCATGGAGCCGTGGCTGGTGTGGTCAAACTTGTCAGCGCTGATGACTACGTTCCCAGGATCTGCCAGGAATTTCTGGTTGGCCGTTACCCACAAACCGCCGGTGTCAAATGCGTCTCCGACCCAGAACTGAGCGCCCGCGAGGCTGCCGACTTTCTGGTTTACATGCACAGAAAACTGTCCTACCCAGAACTCCAGGACTCCGGGATACTCTACGGCCATTCCGAATTTGTATGGCGTGATGAGGAAGTCCTTGTTGCCTCCGCCGTCAGGCGCGGCCCGTGAGAGACGGAAGTGAACCTGAGATCCTGACTGGCCAGTGGCAGAATGCACACTATCAAGGTCATCTCGAATAAAGGCGGCATAGCCAAACTGGCTGGCGGCTGTGGGATCAGCGTTGATCTGGAACTTGGAGGCGTTGAGTGACGTCAGAGAGTTGAGCGAATTGATGGTGACGTAGGCTGAAGGAGGCAAGCCGCCGAGAAAGCCTGCATTCACGTTGGCTAACTGCGAGCCGTCGCCCGCAAACCCGGCTGCCGTGACTGAGCCCGCGGAAGCTACGTTGCCCAGCCCATCCACGCTGAACTTTTCCAGGCCGGTGTTCCGGCCGCTGAGAATTTTTCCGCCATTAAGGGCATCGAACACGCCAGCCGTACCGGCGGCACTGCGAGTTTCACCGCGCACTCCGGTGGTGGCTCCCGTGACGGCAACGTTTACTCCGTATACTCCGGTTCCGGCAACGCTGGCGTTCTTTCCGCGCACGCCGTACGTAGAACCTGTAACTGAGGCCGCATCGCCGAGCACACCGGTGCCGCCATCACCAAAGCTTGCTCCCCATACTCCAATCCCCGTTCCTTTCGACGGCAGAACTTCAGAGCGCGTTCCTACGCCTGTCGGACTGAAATTGGCGGAGTAGATGGTCGGATTTGACGACGTAATAGAAGTTGTCACAGCCAGTACTGCGCTGTTGCTGGTGGCGACTGCATGGAGACCGTAGCCGGCTCCATCCTGCTGAACCAGCAATACCTCGGTCGAAGTG
>JAICYU010000280.1 GCA_025934025.1 Terriglobales bacterium | reverse complement strand
AGCATGCTGCTCAGCATTGCTCCGCATGATAATTTCGCTGAGGCGGCGGACCCCTTCGAAATCGAAGCAGAGCGCCCGGAGCCAAGCTTCGCGAAAAATAAATACCCAGGGATCTTCCCCGTTCTTTTCGGCCAATTCCCGTCCGCTTCGAATAATTCGAAGCAATTCCCCAAAACGACCTAAACCTATCAGAACCAAAGTCTTTGCACCGAGGGAAAGAACGTAAGCCGCTGGACTGGTAGCCGCGATCATCCCGGCTTCAGCTTGTTCGAGGGCTTCTGTATAGTCGCCCTGAATTAACCGCACATAAGGGGAGAGGACGTCTTCCGGCATACTCGATGCACTGAGATGACGAATGGTTTGGCGTGCAGAAGCGCAGGTTTGCGCGTCCTCTTCGCGCCAGGTATCGTAGAGAAGACGGAAACAGGCCGCGGCCAGCTGCGTCCGTGCCAGGAGCAGCGGATCAGCGTGGGTTCGGCTGATTTCGATTGCTTGCTCGCAGATTTGGTTGCCAAGCTCGGGATCGAGATACCAGGCCGGAAGAGCGAGCCTGGACAAAGCGATTATTTGGGCTTTTTTGAGGCCGCACTCCGTTGCCCGGTCCGCGGCTGCTTTAAATGCGAAGGCCGAATCTGAGATGGCGCCCAGTGCGTAATGAGCATCGCCGATGCGCTGAAGAATTTCCACTTCCAACTCAGTGCGCGCCCGAGCCGCTAACCAGGGCGTCAGTTCCAGCGCGTGTTGGAGGACCCGGATGGAATCGCCATGTGC
Organism: Terriglobales bacterium; assembly: GCA_025934025.1. Classification (GTDB taxonomy): domain Bacteria; phylum Acidobacteriota; class Terriglobia; order Terriglobales; family Acidobacteriaceae; genus Angelobacter. The sequence continues at coordinate 3,066 of JAICYU010000280.1, read as the reverse complement.
AAATCGCCTGGCCGCATTCTCAGCCGCAAGCATTAAACAATGCGTGGCATGCTCGTAATCCCGTCCTTCTTCGAAATGCAGTGCAACTTCGGAGGCTAGTTCCCGCTTTCCGGCAAAGCAGAGATTTATGAGACGCTTTGCCAAACTCAGATGAAGTTTAGACCGATTCAGACTGGAAAGCCGGCGATAGAGCGCTTGCCGGTGTAAAGCATGGCCGAATTCGTAATGCGCTGAATCCGCCCCATTGGCAGCCTTATGAATCCCTGCAAATCGTATGAACTGCTGCCGTTGTGCAAGTTTGTCGCAGGTCTCCTCGATTGACGTTGGAGATGCCTCCAGCACGACCGAGGCGGCCCACACCGAAAACCGTTCCCCAGCAACGCTGCAGCTCTGTAGGATGCGCTGCTCCTGGATGCTTAACTGCTCGAACTGTAGATCCAGCATTTGTTGCAGTGTCTCCGGGATACCACGGTAGATTTCCTGAAGAGGCGCAGTAAGATTCCACGTTCCGAGATCCCGCGAGATCAGACCCCTTTTCAGGATGTCCCGCACGATAGTGACCATGAACAGAGCGTTTCCACCCGAATTGTGATGAATCAGACTCGCAAAATCGGATGGAAAGCCATTATCCGCAAACTCGTTCGCCAGGTACTCTGCAACATCAGATTCTTCCAGACGCTCAACGGCAATCTCGTGGCAAAGATGGTGGACGAGCAAATCGTGTTTTAGACCCTTTAGCGGGCTTTGAGAAAGGACAACATCCACCGGCCGGTATGTGCCGATCAAGAGCAATTTCGCTGGTTCTCGGCGGCGGGCTAAAGCAGAGATGACGTCCAAAGTCGAGGCGTCCACCCAGTGAAGATCTTCCAAAATCACAATCAACGGGGATTGCGCCGTTAGGGTTTCGAGTGCTTCGCAGATTTCCCGTACCATCCGTGCGCGGCTGCTCCCCAGGATCTCTCGTTGAAGCGCGTCTCTCTGTTCGGCTTTCAACAAGGATGGAAATTGAGCCAGCCAGGTGGGCGCTTGTTTCGCCAGCGTTTGGACTAAAGAACCGTTCTCGGGATTTTGGAGCATCGAGCCCAGCGCCTCGAGCATGGAATAGTACGCTTCCTTCCCCCCGAAACCTTCGATACATTGGCCACGCGCAACACGCAGATTCAGATGATGCCCAGCCCGTTGCTTAAATGCGTCAACGAACGTTGTCTTGCCGATGCCCGCTTCACCCGTCACGAAGATCACCTGCCGGTGACCGTTTAATGCCTTTTCAAAGTGGTCGCTGAGCTGCGCAAGTGCCGGGTCACGGCCGACGATATTCCCGTCGGCTTTGCTGGCAGTGCGGGATGGCGTGAACGTCTGCTCGTTGGCCACCGTGGCGATGAACTGATACCCCCGCTTTGGTAACGTTTCGATAAACAGGGGTGGCCGGCGCTGGTCACCCAAGACTTTCCGGATTTCCAGGATGTACTTCCGGATGCCTTCCGGATTGATGTAGGTTTCGGACCACAGCGCCTCTAAAATTTCTTCTTGAGTAACCAGCCGGTCCGCTCGTTCGACGAGATAGCGCAGTACATCGAACGCCTTTGGAGTAAGAGGCAGGCGCGCCTTCTCACGCCACAAACAATGGTTCACGGTGTCGAGCCGGAAAGGTCCGAATGACTTCATTCCTGGACAACCTCCCCGTCCGCAACAGATCTACAAAGCGCGAGTGTTTCCATTGTAGCCTCTGGGAACGTTTGCCGCTCTGCCTAGGAGGTCTCGACCGTTTTACACCTTCGAACGCAGGCGCCGACAAAAATCGGACTAAAACGTCGCCACAACGTCACACGTCCGCATCTTCAATGCCTGTACTCTCAGGCTGTAGCTGGTTGAGCGCTAGATGACAACCGGCATCAAATCAGAGGACAACGAGGAAACGATTTTCATGAAACAGCTTTTCTTGACACTATTACTGGCAGTGACTGCCGTTTCGGCATTCGCCCAGAACAATGTAGTCGTGCGCTGGAACCAGATCGCCGGAGTAATTACTGCTCCCGGGATTGACAACCCAGTGGGCGGCACGACGGATGCCAGCGGTAACAAAATTAATCAAATCCACGCGGGAGCCGGCCCGTGGACAACCCGAGATGGTAGTGCACGTGTGAACCTTGCGACGGGCGAGGGCTCCTTCGATGTCGACGGGCTCGTGCTAAACGGTAGCAGCGCAAGCGGGACACCCGGTCCCATCAACAGTGTGGTGGGCACGCTCGTATGCAATCCAGGCACAGCAGCGCAAGCGATTCTCGACACACCAGCCACGCATTTGAGCCCAAAGGGCAATGCGGATCTTTCTTTCAGGCTCAACGTTCCTGCGGAATGTGCGAGCCCTGTGTTCCTGATTCGCATTCCCCAGGCGGGACTTCGGTGGATCGCCACTGGGACACGCCCCGTGACTGTCAACGCATTTGGCTACTAATTCTCGTGGGTATTAAGGGGATTACTTACAATATGATTCGTCTACGTTACTACATGGCGGCAGGTCTTGTTGCTATGGCCGTCTGCGGTATCGCCTCCGCTCAAGACACGGCTGAAGACAAAAAGGGCGAGATCACCTTCAACCGGTTACCAAACCCGAGCACGCCTGACACCATTACGCCGCAAGAGGGCAACTCTCTATTTTGGGCGGGCCACGGTGTGGGTACGCAAGGCTATGTTTGCCTGCCCTCGGGCTTAGGCGCTTCCTGGACCGTCAACAATGCTCGACCCGAAGCCACCCTTTTCACGGATCTCTTCGGGGCGGCGTTCCAGATCATCACCCACTTCCTCAGTCCCGTCGAAAACCCTAACGATGTGGGCCCGAAACCGCCGCGCTTTGGTGATGTAACGTGGCAGAGTTCCCTCGATAGCAGCCGGGTATGGGCACAAAAGACAAACTTCATCGTGGCTGGAACCGACGCGAGTTGCCCGAACGCTGGCGCGATTGACTGCCTGTTACTGCAGACAATCGGCTCAAAACGGGGGCCAACTGGTGGCAAGATGTTGACCAAAACTACCTTCATCCAACGCTTAAACACCAAGGGCGGATCT
>JAICYU010000325.1 GCA_025934025.1 Terriglobales bacterium | reverse complement strand
TCCCAGAGGCGCGCGCAGCCGGTATTTATCCCATGCCTTAGGAGCCAGGCTGCAACCCGGCCGCTCTGGAACTCATCTTTATTTCTTCGCAAATAGCCTTCGCGAATTTCTTCGCAAATAGCCTTCGCGAAGCTCTTGACAAGCTTCAAGACGGGCTTACAATACCCAAAATTCATGCTGTTCAAGCTCGTAGTACGAAGATGAACGAGATCCAGAATCTAGCCAAACAACCCCTCGAAAAAAGCATTATGGAGAAAATCTGCCGGCATCCGCGCGTCCGGGTCGTTTCCCGCGACGAAGACTCTGAGTTTGTTGAATGCCAGGAATGTGGCGATGTCTTTGACGCCAGCGAATTCAGAGATATGGCCATTGAAGAGAACATCCGCCCGGAAGAGGCCTGATTCTTCAGGCGCTCACGGTTGGCGCGGTATGGATTTGGTACCAGACTGCGGCGGTTCCTTGCTTGGACTATTTCTTAGAATCTGCTAATTTTAATTGCCGTCCAAAAACCCATGCCTTTCACTGCTCTGGTTGTGGATGACTCAATGCTGATTCGACACACGGTCTGCCGTTTTCTCGAAGGCAGAGGCTTTCGGGTGGAAGCCGCCGTGGATGGGCTTGAGGCTCTCCAAATCGTTAAAACCATCCATCCTGACCTGATCGTGACAGACGTGCAGATGCCCCGGATGGACGGCTTTGAACTGATTGATGCCCTGCAGGCCAGCCCGGACACAGCGCACATTCCGGTCGTAATCCTGTCGCGAAAGCGCTTCCATCCCGAGCTGAAGAGCGAGGCAGCCCGCTACGTGATTTTCAAGGACATTGACATCACGGCAGAACTGGGAAAAGCACTGGATGAGATATTCCCCGCTGCCGCAACAAGCTAAGAACTCAGCGCAGCGCCAGCGAAGCTTCCGCTGAGAAGTCGGGACTAGCGAAATCTCGCGCCAAAAACTTAGGATAAGCCGCCGCCGCGATCATGGCCGCGTTATCGGTGGAAAGCTTGCGGGAAGGGAAGTACGCAGGCACGCCGGCACGGGCGGCTTCAGTCTCGAAGGTTTCCCGAAGCTCGCTGTTGGCCGCCACGCCGCCGGTTACAAACAAAGTGCGGGCGCCCAGTTCCACGGCCGCAGCCAGCGTTTTTCCCGTGAGATCGCGGACCACAGCGCGCTGGAATGAGGCGACCAAGTCGAGCGTTTTCTGATCGCAAAGCGGCAGTACATCTTCCGCGCGTGGCTTGGCAATGGCCGCTAGCTTCTGCTGTCGCGCCGTTACTGCATCGGCCATTCCTTCCAACTGCACGTAGCGCAACACCGCGGTCTTGATGCCGCTAAAGGAAAAATCAAACTCAGTTTGCTGATCGCGCGGCGTGCCACGATTCGGATGCTTGATCTGTGACGGTCCGAACCTTACCGCCGCAGGATTGCCCTTTTTTGCCAGCGCGTCAATGACCGGGCCGCCGGGATAGCCCAACCCAAGCAGCTTTGCTACTTTGTCGTAAGCTTCGCCGGCCGCATCGTCACGCGTCCGGCCGACGTTGCGGTAGGCCCAGCCGTGAGCCCGCTCCTCCGCCAGAAACAGATGCGTGTGTCCGCCCGAGACAACCAGAGCCAAAACCGGAAATCCCAGTTGGAACTCGCCCTTCTGCTTCTGCTCCAGCAGCACCGCATGAATGTGACCTTCAAGATGGTTCACGGTGATCAGCGGCTTATTGAGCGCGAACGCGATTGCTTTGGCATAGCTGATGCCCACCAGCAGAGCGCCTGCAAGTCCTGGCCCCTGGGTGACGGCGATTGCGTCCACCGACTCGTAGCTTTCTCCCGCATCCGCCAGTGCCTGCCGGACCACCGGCACGATGGCACGCAGGTGCTCGCGCGAGGCCAATTCCGGCACCACTCCGCCGTATGGCTGGTGCGTGGCAATCTGCGACGAGACAGTATTCGAAAGCAGCTTTTCCCCCGCGCGCACCACCGCCGCCGCGGTTTCGTCGCAGGAAGTCTCAATGCCGAGAATGGAGCCTGCTGCCATACATCTATATTATTGGGCAGGCCAGAGCGATGGCAAAAGGAGCATTGGAACTCGATCTCGGATCAGACAAGGCACAGCAGGCGGCGCGGATTGTGCGCGTGCTGCGCGACCAGGGCCACTCAGCCTACCTGGTGGGCGGCTGTGTGCGCGATCTTCTTCTGGGGCGCGAGCCCGCCGATTACGACGTTGCCACCTCCGCTACGCCGCAGCAAGCAATGCGCATCTTTCCCGAGACTTACGCCGTGGGCGCTCAGTTCGGCGTAGTGCTGGTTCCGGTATTGGGGGATGATGCCGAAGGCGAGCGGGCCAACTACTCCATTGAAGTTGCCACGTATCGCAGCGATGGCGCTTACTCTGATGGCCGCCATCCTGACGAGGTCCGCTTCTCGAATGAAGCTCGCCTCGACGTGCAGCGGCGCGATTTCACCATCAACGGCCTGCTGCTTGATCCTTTCACGCAAGAGGTCCTGGATTACGTTGGCGGGCGGGACGATCTGGAGCATGGAATCGTGCGCACCATCGGCGACCCGCACCGTCGTTTCGCAGAGGACAAGCTGCGCATGCTGCGCGCCGTGCGCTTTGCCGCGCGATTTGAATACAAGATTGATCCCGAAACCTTCTCCGCCATCCGCGAACTCGCGCCGCAAATTCAGCAGGTAAGCCGCGAGCGTGTGCGCGATGAAATCCTGAAGATGCTGACGGAAGGTCACGCACGTCGCGCGTTTGAGCTGCTGGATGAGACCAATCTGCTGGAGCAGGTGCTGCCGGAAGTGAAGCGCATGCAGGG
>JAICYU010000032.1 GCA_025934025.1 Terriglobales bacterium | reverse complement strand
GAATCCGTGTGTGTCATAGTCGCGGATTGCCCTGAGTTCGTCGGGGGTAGGCTCAGGCGTCAGCGGCACTTCTGCAGAAATTTTGAGGGCCCAACCCGTGTTGGACCTGGCATCTTCACTGCTGATGCCCGGATGAAGCGATGAGACGAATGCTTCTCCATCATCGCCGAACCGGAGCACGCATTTTGTAGTGATCACCGCCGCTGGTCCGCCGCGCGGCAGGCCGGCTTTCTTGCGCCAACCAGGGCCATCTCCATTTCCGGGGCTCGTAATGTAAGCCACGCGTTGCGGCAGGCGATGGCGGGCGTGCTCCAGCAGAGCGACAAACCGCTGGGCCAGGCTCGCGATGTCACAGGCTCCGCCCGATCCCGGTAGACGGATCATCCCGTTCTTCCCCTGGACTTGAGTCGAGTTCAGATTGCCGAACCGGTCCACCTCGGCCGCGCCCAAAAATCCCAGGTGCACCCGTCCCGACTGCAGCAGGCTCATGACATCACTCATTGCAAGGCACTGGGTGGCGCCCTTAATATTGGGCGGATCAGCCATGGTGTAGATCAGCTCAGGTGACGGAGTTGAACGCACAACACCATTTTCAAAGAGTCCGACAGCGTGCGGCGCGTGCGTCTTCTTCGCCACGACGAAGGCGATTAGCGGCAGCCGCATACCTACAAAAACGACTTCTCCGTCTTTGATCTCGCGCGCCGCCGCCGCGACCATGAGTTCGTTGAGAGTGTAGGACACAATAGTTCTTAGTACTTAGCCTTTAGTATTTAGCTCTTGTAAGTGGCAAATCCCATACGAGCGCGGATTGGGAAACAGTGTTTCGTTTCTGTGATGCCCCGCCAAATACCAAATACTAAGTGCTAAATACTTCCCTACTGCACCGTATTAATCGCGCTCTTGCGCACCTCGCCAATGGTCAGCAGCGGATCTTTCGCGCCGGTACGCGGCGCAATCCACTTCTTCTCCGTGGCGATGATGTCCAGCAGCAGTTTTTTGTCCGCGGCTGTGGGCATCCAGGTATCGAACTGCTGCCGGTATTCCTTCTCTTCCATCGGCTCGCCTGTGTGAGGATGGAAGAGTTGGCCTTTCCAGCGTCCGATGTTGCGATTGAACTTGATGTCAGGACAGTAGAGCGGCTCGTTTCCCGATTTCTGCGCCGCGCTGATCTTCTTCACCAGATCGGCGCATTCATCGCGATAAAGGTGGCGGTTGTAATCATTGAGATCGTCCAGATCCGGCGAGGTCGCGTTCTTCAGCTCGTCGTAGCGCCCCTTCAGACCCCAGGTATAGGCCCAGTGAGCGGAAGAGGAATGGTCTGTTCCGAACAGATCGTAGGCACTTGAAATCCACTTGTTCAAATACTTTTGCATCAGCCAGTGCGGCACCACGCCGGCTTCGGCGATTCGCGCCAGCCCGGTATTGCCCGTTCCCATGTGGAACGCTTCTTCACGGAGCATGTAGCTCATCGAGCGTCCGAGAGGAGCGAAAGCAGAAAACTTGAGCATTTGGAGCTGAAACTTTCCGTCGCGGTCCACGAAATCGGTGAAGGCAAAAAAATCCAGCCAGTTGTCGCACTCTTCGTTGAAGCTGCCTAGCAGACGCTTGTTCTCATAGGCACGGCGATCGAGCATTTTTCTGGCTTCCACTTTGCCGGTCTCGCCGAAGAACTCGATGAGCAGTGAGCACATCTGCCATCCGTGGCGCATTTCTTCGATCATCACGCGCGTGATGGCGGAGCGGTCCCAGTCCGTAGGGGCGCTCTCAAACAAATAGCGCTGCTGCTCCACGCTGGCGAACTCGGTATCTCCCTGGTAGACGATCAGGTTCAAAAGAGCGTCACGCATGTTCTGTGTGGGAATTTGGCGCAGGTTCTCCCATTTGTTCCGGCCCTTGTAATAGCCGAAGGAAATTTCGTCCGTCTCAATGGCGCCGTACAGCGTGTCAAAGTTGAAATTCTTGATTTGATCGCGGTCCACTCCCACTTCCCTGCGCCACTCTTGGAACAGGCCAACCCAATCACTGAAGGTTCCGATTTTTGCTATTTTTCCAGGCATTAAGACTCCAGACCCTATAAATTCATCCAAACTGTCTTTAACTCCGTGTAATGATCAATCGCGTGCATTCCCAGTTCGCGGCCGAATCCGGATTGCTTGTAGCCGCCGAACGGCAACGCCGCGTCCATCAGTCCGTAAGTATTGATCCAGACCGTACCGGCTTTCAGACGACGTGAGAGCTGGTGTGCTTTCTTCACGTCATTCGTCCAGATCGCCGCAGCAAGCCCATAAATGTTTTTGTTGGCAAGCTCCACCACCTGATCAAGGTCATCGAAGCTAAGGGTCGCCAGCACGGGCCCGAAGATTTCCTCCTGGGCAATGGTCATCTCGTTCTTCACGTCGCCAAATACGGTAGGCTCGATGAAGTAGCCGCGATCGCCATTCACTGAGGCGCGCTTCCCTCCGGACAGCAGCGTCGCGCCTTCTTTCTTGCCCGACTCGATGTAGCTGAGCACCGTCTGCATCTGCTTCTCGCTGACGATGGCTCCAAGCCGTGTCTTAGGATCGAGCGGATCGCCCAACTTTATCTTCCTGGTGTACTCGACGAGCTTGCTGGTGAATTCGTCTTCTACTTTCTTTTCCACAAACAGTCGCGAGCCAGCGGAGCAAACCTCGCCCTTGCCGTAAAAGATTCCGTTGACTGCGCCTTTGACCGCGGCATCCATGTTGGAATCCGAGAAGACGATGTTGGGCGATTTTCCGCCCAGTTCCAGCGTCACGCGCTTCAGCGTCTCGGCGGAAGCGCGCATGATCTCTTTGCCCACAGAGGTCGAGCCGGTAAAGGCGACCTTGTCCACTCCTGGATGCTTCACCAGGGCTGCGCCCGTTTCCGGACCGCCTGTGACAATGTTGAGAACGCCCGGCGGCAATCCGGCCTCCAAACACAGCTCGCCGAAACGGAGCGCGGTAAGCGGCGTCTGCTCCGCGGGCTTGAGCACAACCGTGTTGCCGCAGGCCAGCGCCGGACCCAGCTTCCAACTCGCCAACAGCAGCGGGAAGTTCCACGCGACAATTGCGCCAACTACTCCGACCGGTTCACGAAGGGTGTAAGTAAAGGCGTTGTTAAAAGTGTTGACCGTTTCTCCGTGGATCTTTGTGGCCCAGCCTGCGTAGTAGCGGAAAACGTCGGCCACCATGGGCATGTCCACATAGCGCGACTCGAAGATCGGCTTTCCGTTATCGAGCGTTTCCAACTCGGCTAGTTCGTCAATGTTCTTTTCCAGCAGGTCGGCGATGCGCCAGAGTACTTTGCCGCGTTCGCTCGCAGACATCTTGCGCCAGGGACCAGCCGAGTCGTCGAACGCTTTGCGGGCTGCCGCGACCGCCTGGCCCACATCCTGAGCGGAAGCTTCTGAGACATGCGTCAGTACTTCGCCCGTAGCGGGATTGATAGTGTCAAAGCCATGTCCGGAGCCTTGCAGCCACTGACCATTGATCAGCAGTTTTCCCGGCGCGACTTTTGCTTTGGTTGCTGCAAGCATTTTTTGCCTTCTTTCACATTCCGAGCACAGCGAGGGATCAGTTATGTTGCAATCTCGAGCGCAGGCTACCCCGCTCGGGAGACAAACCACACGATGCGGATTCCAAGCTCTCCCGCTTTGCTGGATCGTTCACCCCCGCAAAACGCGGGTCACTTCGCTGTAAACGTTGCCGGACGTTTTTCCACGTAAGCGCTCAAACCTTCTTTGGCGTCTTCGCTGGAGAATAGACGCTGCTGCAGTTCGCGCTCCACCGCCAGCGCCGACTCCAGTGGAATCTCCCAGCCGGTCTGCACCGAGCGTTTGATGTTGCCCACAGCCTTGGCCGCTTTATTGGGCGGCGTGAACTGGCGCGCGTACTCCATCACGTTCTCTTTGAAGTTCTCGCGTTCGTAAATGTCATTGATGATGCCGAACTCCTTCGCTTCCTCGAACGTGAAGGTATTTCCCGTCACCATGAGTTCAATGGCCTTGCTCTTTCCGACCAGCCGGCTCAGCCGCTGTGTTCCGCCGGTGCCCGGCAGCACGCCAAGGTTGATCTCGGGCAAGCCAATCTTGCCGGCATCGCGGCGCGCAATGCGGATATCGCACGCCATAGCAATCTCCAGGCCGCCGCCAACGCAGTGCCCGTTAATCGCCGCGATTACCAGCTTCGGTGTGTGCTCCAGCCGCAGGAGCATCTCGTTCGCGTGCAGGCAGAAGTAATACTTGAAAGTTGGATCCACGGTCGCCAGCATCCTGATGTTCGCGCCGGCGGAAAAGAACTTGTCGCCCGCTCCGGTGAGCAGCAGCACGTAAACATCATTGTCCATGCGCGCGCGGAGAATGCATTCATCGAGCTGCCGGTTCATCTCGTAGGTGTAAGTGTTCGCGGGTGGATCGTTCAGTTCGATCACCGCCACGCCATCTTCCACGCGATAGTTCACCAGAGTGCTGGTTTCGGTTGCTGTGGTCGTCGCCATGTCCCTAGCTCCTTTTGAAATGCCTAAGCTTTTACTCTCTTGTTCCGTTTGTGATTGCCCTGGTTCATCAGCCCGCCTAGAAAGATGTCACCCATCTGCTCGGCGAGTTGCTTTGCTCCGGCGTCCACGCGGGGATTGTGCCAGGTGTAAATCCAATTGATCATGCCGAACAGGCTGAGTACGGCCAGCCGTCCTGAAAATTCTAGTCCTCTTGCGCGCCGCAGGTCTTCCAGCAGATCAAAACAGATGCGATAGTATTCCCGCTTGATGGCCCGGATTTCGCCGCGCCGGCCATTCCTGAGCGTCTCATCTTCATGAGTGAGGACGCTCATGGCCTCCTTGTTGGCCAAAAAATATTCCAGATGATTCTCAATGAAGATCCGGACCCGCTCTTCGGGGTCCGCCGAACCGGCCAACCGCTCCCGTGCCTGGTCCATGATGGTCTGAAATGCATGCTTCTGAATCAGGTAGAGAAGCTCTTCCTTTGACTCGAAATAATGATAGAGACCGGCCAGTGACATTCCAGAAGCGCGGGAGAGGTCGCGCATGGAAGCGCCTTCATATCCCTTTTCACAGAAGATATGGGCTGCGTGCTTTAACAGCCGCGCCAACTGGCGGTCGAAGTGAGATTCGGGCGCGGCAGCACGGCCATCCAGGGGAAGTCCAGCCACTCGGGTTTCGATACCAGCCTGGGGCATAAGAGTTTAGCGAACGTTCGTTCGGTAAGTATTATCCCTTATATCGCACGAGCAGGTCAAATTGGGCCTTGCTGTCTCAGCCATGGTCCGTTGCGAAAGTTGTTCCAGAAAGATTTTCCGAGTGTCTTACCAATCAGAGTGAACGAAGCACCGCACTAATACAGTAACAGCTGGTGCATCGACGGAGGAGTTTGGCCAGCAGGACCAATGCTTTCCGACTCTGGATCCCAGACTTAGGAAATTTAAGGAGATTTGGAATGTTTGCAGTGCAGAAAAGCAGCTTAAAGTCGGCCGGCAAAGCTGGTCTTGCTCTTACCCTCATGGCTGGATTGTTGCTCACCATCGGTTGCGGTGGCGGAGGCAACGGACTCACGGCCAGCCCAACACCTACGCCGGGAACAGGCACCGCCACTAACACCCAAGTTCGCATTGGCGATGCGCCGGCGGACAGCGTTATTGCATTTGAAGTCAGCGTTGCCAGTCTTTCCCTTACTCCCAGCAACGGCGGCGCGGCTGTGAGTATTTCGGTGCCCGCCAACAACCGCATTGAACTGACGCATGCTTCAGGCAAATTTGAACCGCTCACCCTCGGCAACCTTCCCCAGGGAACGTTCAGCAGCGCGAACCTGACGCTCACAAACGCCGAACTGACCTTTCTCACTGGGACCGGAACTGCCGTCCATATCAACGGGCCGGCCAGCGCACAGGTCACTGTTCCGCTGAACCCGGCTGTCACGATTGGCAACTCTCCCATCGTGCTTGCCATTGACGTTAACGTGGCGAATTCCGTGACGTTGAGCGGCGCCACGATTATCGGCATCAGCTTCGGCCCGACCTCATTCAACATCACGGCGAAAGCGCCAGGCGCGCAGGCCAACCAGCAGGACGATGACGGTGAAATCGAAGACGTTCAGGGACTCGTAACCGCCGTGAACGGCTCCAGCTTCACCATGAACGTGGGCCAGACCGGCTCTTCTCTCACGTTCACCACCGATGCCAGCACTGAATTTAAAGATGGACTCACGACTCTTGCCTCGGCGCTAAATCAGGTTGTAACTGTGGAAGGCTTCACCCGCTCCGATGGCAGCCTCTTCGCCAAAGAAGTGGAGGGTCTGGAGAATGAGAACGGCGCCGAACTGGAAGGCATCATCACCCAGATCAGCGGCAGCACGTTGACTGTGATGGCGCAGGACGGGATCGGCAGCGGCATGGATAACACCAAAGTCGGCGATACGTTCACCGTAAGCATCGCCGGACTGAAAGCCAGCAAGTTCCGCGTAAACCTGGGCAACGGCTTCGGCGGCAGCAATCTTCCCAATGCCAGCTTCCCCTTCGACGCAACTACCATCCATGCAGGCCAGCGGATCGAAGTTGATACCGATGTTCCGTTGCCTCCAGCCAACGGCAGCATCAATGTGGACAAGATCAAGCTGCAACAGCAGGGTGTTGCCGGAACGGTGCAGAACCTGAGCGGCAATGCCTTTGACCTAACTCTGGCGACCGACTCAGCCCTGACGGTGATCTCCGGCCAGAGCGTGGTTCATGTAACTACGGCAGGCGCAACCGACAATCGTACGACAGTCGCCAACGGCGCTAGCGTTCGAGTACGCGGACTACTCTTCTGGAATGGAACCTCGTGGCAGATGATCGCCCGTCGCATCCGGTAAGTTCGTTCATCCCCCCAAACCCCGGCCGCGGCTCAAGCTGCGGCCGGTTTTTTTCATGCCGCTGCCCCGGTCCCGGCGAGGGCATCTTCCTTTCGTTCCGCGCAATCTTACGGTTGTTGCTGATTTCACGTGAAGAGGGACTTATGCCACAGTTTGTCAAAGATGTGGAAGACCTACGGCGGCGCGCCGCCAGCAAAATGGAGGAAGGCGCTGTTACGGAGAGCTATAAAGGAGACGTCAACCGGACAATTGATATCCTGAACGAAGCGCTAGCCACCGAAATCGTCTGCGTGTTGCGCTATATGCATCATTATTTTATGGCGACCGGAGTTCACGCCCGCAGCGTCGCCGACGAGTTCAAGGAGCATGCTGATGCCGAACGTGAGCACGCCGACATGCTGGCGGAGCGCATTCAGCAGCTCGGCGGCAAGCCGGATTTCAATCCCAAAAACCTGCTGCAGCGTTCGGTGACCCAATATGTTGAAGGCGAGAGCCTGGCGCAGATGATCGAAGAAGACCTGATCGCGGAACGGATCGTGATTGAGGTCTATCAGGAAATGATTCGCTACTTCAGCAACAACGATCCAACGACCCGCGTGATCGTGGAGCACCTTCTGAAAGATGAGGAAGGGCATGCCGACGATCTGGCTGATCTGCTGTACATCACGAACCCCGAGACCGGGAAAACCGAAGGCCAGGATCCTGGGACCGAGCCGTTGAGAAACTATGGACGCGATGGCGGTCGAGAGAGCCGCCGGCCGCCGGTGCGTGCGAGTGGCTCCCGCGGGAATGAATCGCAGGTTTCACCCAAGGGTGGTGCACCGGAATTTTCACAGCAAAGGGGAGTGCCGCCCGAGCCCGGCGCGGCGACAGCTCGGCAACGCAAAGATCAAGGACGCGAGCGCGATCGTATTCTCAATGAACTCCGCTCGATGGGGAAGAACAAAAAGAAGCCGGCAGCGTGAGGAGTTCGCCGCTGATTAACGCAGATGAACGCAGACTTCCTCTCTTATCTTGCGTATTTCCGCGCGAATCTGCGGCAACTCAGCATTCCATAAGGCGTCTTCGGAAGAAGACCATCAAGGTGCTCAGGGACTGACTCGAGTGCTGAATGCTACTGACTCACCCCGAGCTGCGTCAGCATGAACGCATAGTCAAACGCAATCTCATGGAAGCGGTCATAGCGGCCGGAGGCGCCCCCGTGGCCCGCGGCCATGTTCGTCTTGAGCAGCAACACGGTCTTGTCGCTCTTCAGTGTGCGCAGTTTCGCAGTGTATTTAGCCGGTTCCCAATACATCACCTGGCTATCATTGAATGACGTCTTTACCAGCATGGAGGGGTACCCGCCTTTCTTCAGGTTGTCATAAGGCGAGTACTTGAGCATGTAGTCGTAGGCCGGCTTCTCGTTCGGATTGCCCCATTCCTCGTACTCGGGAACGGTCAGCGGCAAGCTGGCGTCGAGCATCGTGTTCATCACGTCAACGAACGGAACGTGCGAGACGACAACTTTGAAAAGATCGGGACGCAGGTTCGCGACTGCTCCCATGAGAAGACCGCCGGCGGACCCGCCTTCAATCGCGATCCTGTCGCGCGCGCCGTACTTGTTCGCAACCAGGTGCTCCGTACATGCGATGAAATCAGTGAATGTGTTCATCTTGTTCATCATGCGCCCGGCGTCATGCCACGCTTTGCCCATCTCGCCACCGCCACGGATATGTGCATAGGCCATTACAACGCCGCGATCGAGAAGCGAGAGCCGGGTGGAGTTGAACGTATCCGGCAGGCTGAAGCCGTAAGAGCCATAGGCGTAAACGTAGAGAGGATTGGCTCCGTCGGCTTTCTTCAGGTCTTTACGATAGATCACCGAGATCGGGATCTTCACGCCATCGTTCGCGGTCGCCCAGACGCGCTCAGACATGTACTTTGAAGGGTCGTAACCGCCGGGAACTTCCGTTTGCTTCAGCAACGTTGAGGTGTGCTTCTCCACGTCGTAATCGAAGACGGAAGCCGGCGTGACCAGCGACTGGTAGGCATAGCGGAATTTCGTTGTCTTGAATTCTTTATTGATTTGCGGAGCCACCGTATAAACCGGCTCAGGGAAGGTAATCCGCTTCTTGTCGCCATTCGCGAGCTGGACGACGGTCAGCTCCGGCAATCCGTTTTCGCGTTCAACGAGCACATAAAAATCCTGAAAGCCTTCAAAACCGTTCAGCATAACGTCTTCGCGAACTGGCACCACCTCTTTCCAATGCTCTTTTGACGGATTGGTCACCGGCGCCGTGACCAGGCGGAAGTTGCGGCCCTTGTCATTGGTGCGAATGAAGAACTGATCGCCGATATTGTCTGCATAGTACTCGATGTCTTGCTGGCGCGGGGCAATGGTCTTCCATTCGCGGTCCGGCGCGCCGGCATCAACGTAGCGGATTTCGCTTGTAGTATGGCTGGCAATTTCCAGCATGAGGTACTTACCGCTTCGAGTGCGTCCCACACCGATGTTGAAGCGCTCATCGGGCTCTTCGTAGATGAGTTGGTCCGGCCCTGCCGTTCCCATCCTGTGCTGATAGAGCCGGTACTGCCGCTTGGTCTTGTCTTCCTCAATCGTGTAAAAGAGCGTCTGGTTGTCGTTGGCCCATGCGATGGAGCCAACTCGGTCCGCAATTTCGGGCGAGTCTTTCCTGGTGCGCAGGTCGCGAACGTAGAGCTTGTACTGGCGAAACCCGGTGTTGTCAGTGGAGTAGGCCAGCAGGTTTCCGTCTTCGCTTACTTCATATCCGCCCAGAGCCATAAACGGCTGCCCCTTCGCGAGTTCATTCTGGTCAAGTGTGATATCCTCGCTAGCTTCAACATTGCCCTTCTTGCGGGCAAAGATCGGATACTGCATTCCCTGCTCCCAGCGCGAGTAGTAGAAATACGCGCCCTCGCGGTACGGAACGTTTACGTCGGTCTCTTTAATGTGGCTGACCATCTCGGCATAAAGCTTCTGCTGGAGAGCTTCGGTCGGCTTCATGACGGAATCGGCGTACGCGTTCTCGCCTTCGAGATATTTGGCCACTTCGGGATTGGACTTATCACGCAGCCAGCGGTAGTCATCCACCAAATGGCCGCCGTTGATCTGATTTTCCGTATGAACTTTCGCGGCTATGGGTGGTGCAGGCGGAGCGGCTGGGTTGGTGGTGGCTGGATTTTTCTTATCGTCGGCGTGAATCAGAGTGCTCATGAAAAGGAAAGTGATAACCAGCAATTTTTTCATAAATCCGCCTTTTGCGGTTGGGTCGGACAACCGGCGGGATTATAGCAATTACGGGCTTGTCCGAGATTAAGAGAAGGCTACTTCTGCGCGGTCTGCCCCGCGGTGGGCGGGTTTTCTGCTGTTTGCGGACGATTCTGGTCTGCCATGGCAGTCGGAGTGAGAATCACCATTTTGGAGCGGCCTTCGCGGCCTCCAGGCATGAAGATCATTTTGTGGGCTGGGTCGAAGGCGATGCTGTAGCCTTTCACGTTCGTTGGCAGTTCGTGGTCGACCGCGTTGCGGACCAGATCAATGGCCAAAACCGAGCCATCGCCGCCGGCAGCGTAGAGGAGATTGCGCTCGGGATCGAGAATGAGCGAGTTGGTTCCGCCCGGAGCCGGAATTCTGGCCAGCTCCGCGCCGGTATCAGCATTGAGCGAAAGGACTGCATAACGCACCGCCACATACAGGCGCCGCCGCGCGCTGTCCAGTGCAAGCCCTGTGGGTTCTGAGGCGGTCAGCTTGTAGCGGCTGACGATTTTATTGGTGTGATCAATCCCGGCCAC
Organism: Terriglobales bacterium; assembly: GCA_025934025.1. Taxonomy (GTDB): domain Bacteria; phylum Acidobacteriota; class Terriglobia; order Terriglobales; family Acidobacteriaceae; genus Angelobacter. Next base: position 12,985 of record JAICYU010000032.1, on the reverse strand, counting down.
CTCGCTCAGGTCCTGCAAGCTCACCAGAAGCTGCTGCTTTCCCGGATCGTAAACCATGCCTTGCGGCAGCGCGTTCAGTTCGATGACGGCAGTTTCGCGTCCAACCAGCGGATCTACGATGCTGACGGTTCGATTCAATGTGCTGCTGACGAAAAGTGTTTTGGTCTGGGGCACCCAGAGCAGTTTCTCCGGGCGATGCTCCAGCGGAACCAGCTTTTCCACCTGCCAGTTGTGACTGTTAATTACGGCAATGCTGCTGCTTCCACCCAAAGCAATGTAGACGCGCGAGGCATCGTCATCCACCGCAATGCCGCGCGGATCCTGAACCTGGGAAATGCGGGCGACCACCCGCCGCTTCACCGGGCTGAAAATCTCTATCGTATTGGTTCCGGGACGGCTGATCACCACCTGCCCATTGGCAATGGCGACTTGGTTGAATCCGGGATCGCCCGGTAGATCCACCATGGCAACCTGACGCAGCCGGGCCGCGGGAGCCACGGCTACACAAGTCAGGATGATAATGAAAAGAAAAGCTTTCTGATGTCGCATTCAGGGACCGCCGTCAGGGTAGTGGGATGCGGGCTAAGGCAGTTCTGCTGCCCGACCTTAGAATTGAGCACTGGGAAGCAAAATTCCTCTTGAGTCTTACGTAACGTCAGCCCTCATGATACCGAAGAGAGCCAATACGATGTACAAGGTCGGTCAATTCGCGGAAAAAACGGGCGTCACCGTGCGAGCGCTGCACCATTACGACCGCATTGGATTGCTGAAGCCAAGCGGGCGTACAGAGTCGCACTATCGGCTTTACACGGACCGGGACTACGCGCGCCTGCAGCAGATTGAGACTTTGAAGTTCATCGGTTTGACTCTCAAACAAATCAAGGACGTCCTCGACGGTAACGACCTGGACTTGGGCGCAACTCTGAGCCTGCAACGGCGTTTGCTTCGTGACAAGAAAAGCCAAATCGAACTGGCGTTGCGAGCAATTGAGGAGGCCCAGCGCTCAATGCAGCCCAGCGACACTCCGGATTGGGCGGCCTTGAAGAAAGTTATCGAGGTGATGAGAATTCAGAACAACAACGAGTGGATCAAAAAATACTATAGCGCAGAAGCGCAAGCCGAAATCGCCAACCGGGCACAATCCTTTACACCGGAGATGCAGGCAAAGGTTCAACAGGACTGGAAGGACCTCATCAATGATGTGGAAGCGGCGCGCTCCCGCAACGAAGATCCTGCCGGAGTGACCGCGCACGCTCTAGCGGAGCGCTGGGTGAATTTGCTGCAAGGATTTACCGGCGGTCATCGCGAAGTCCAGAAAGGCTTGAACAAGCTTTATTCGGACCAGAGCAACTGGCCTTCTACTTTTCAGAAGCCGTTCTCTGACGAAGTGGCTGCGTTCATCAAGAAAGCAATGGCAGCGCATCGGATTTCCTGCGCTTAAGAGAAGTCATCAACCACAAAGGACACAAAGGCCACGCTTAGGTCTTTGTGTCCTTTGTCTTATGCCAGTATCTTATGCCGGGTTCCGCTATGCCAGGTTCAGCGCGCGCTTAAAGGATCCGCGCTCTTTCTGGATCTTTTCCTGGAGCAGGGTAATGGCGTAGATCAACTGCTCGGGCCGTGGTGGGCAGCCTGGCACGTAAACATCAACGGGAATCACCTGGTTCACTCCTTGCACCAGCGCGTAATTGTTGAACACGCCGCCCGAAGTGGCACACGCGCCCATGGAGATCACCCACTTGGGCTCGGGCATCTGCTCCCAGAGCTGCCGGATCACCGGCGCCATCTTCTGCGAGACGCGGCCGGCAATGATCATCAGATCGGATTGGCGCGGCGACGGCCGGAACACCTCAGCACCGAAACGGGCAATGTCGAAACGCGAGGCGCCCATCGCCATCATCTCAATGGCACAGCAGGCCAGCCCGAACGTCATGGGCCAGATGGAGCTCTTGCGCATCCAGTTCACCACGTTGTCCAGCGTGGTCAACACGATCCCTTGCGCCTGCTCGTTGCCAAACAACACCTGCTTCAAGTGCTGCGGATCGCCGGCAGGATAACCTTCAGTGTTATCGAAGCGCTTGGTAAAGGCTTCACGTTCTACATCTGGATTTACGAGATGATCGCTCATGGCTGCTTCTATTGTAATTGGGTGGAGCGTGCAGAGGAAAGAAGCAGCTGAACAGACTAAGATTGAAAATTTCCAATTTTAAATTTCAAATTTAAAATCGTACTGTGTCCCACCGCGACCGCATTCTCGACCAGTTCACGCGCCAGGCAGCGCCGTTTGCGTCGGCGGCGCCGATCCGCGATCAAGCAACGCTTGATCGTATTGTTTACGCTGCCACTGCGTGGCCAGAGGACACCGTACTTGATGTCGGCTGCGGCCCGGGGCTGCTGGCGTGTGCCTTTGCCCGCGTCGTGCGCCATGCCACCGGTATTGACCTCACGCCAGCGATGGTCGAGCAGGCACGCAAGACACAGCGTGAACAAGGTCTTTCGAATGTAAGTTGGCGCGAAGGGGACATCTACTCCTTGCCGTTTCCTGATAGCGAGTTCTCGATCGTGTGCAGCAGGTATGTCTTGCACCACTTGGAGAATCCCCTGCTGGTGCTAAAGGAAATGAAACGAGTCTGCCGACCCCGCGGACGCGTGGTGGTGGCGGATATGACGCCTACGCCGGACAAAGCCGATGCGCTGAACCGGATGGAACGCCTGCGCGATCCCTCGCACGTGCGCGGCCTTACTCAATCCGAATTGCGCGATCTGTTTAAAGAGGCTGGGCTTCCCGAGCCTGAAGTACAGAAATACCGCATGGAATGTGAGCTTGAAGACCTGCTGTCCCGCTCTTTTCCTGAACCCGGCGATGCCGATCGGATCCGGAAGATGTTTGAAGAGTCAAGCGAAAGCGATGCTATGGATCTTGCAGTGCGCAAGGAGGGTGGAAAGATTTACTATGCCTATCCTGTGGCGATTCTGGTCAGCAAGAAGTCGGAGCAGCCAGTCTGATCAGTCGAAGTTCTTGATCAGCGGCCACGCTGCTTGCAGATTGGCTTTCAGCCCGCGGCAGAGCCAAATCGTGAAGTGTTCGTCACGCCGAGAGTAGGGGTCTTCCACGCGTCCGGCAGCCTCGACGGTCTTGAAATGCCGCCGGTCTCCACTGCCATCGCTGCCGAGAACGATCATCGTACTGCCGTCGTAGTTGCGCGGCCCCCAGATCCAGTAGGTGTTGTGTTTGCAGATGGCTCTGGGCAGCCCATACTTCGGTCCGAAGAAATCAACAGCCGCTGCCTCACCATAACCGTTAGCAAAGATGGCGGTTCTGGCCTGCTCTTCCGGAGATAGCGCGTGGTAGACAATGGCTACCTGGCGGACCATGTTTTCCCAGCCGAACTCGTCGGCAAAATATTGCGGCAGAGGCCCGTTGTTCTGGTGTTCCGCTTCGGGCGGCTGAATTCCCAGCGTCTGCTCATACCGCAAAAACGATTCCGGAGCCAGAATAGGACAAACCAGAGGCGCGAGCAAAACACCCGTGATCACCACCAGCGCGGCATAGGAAAGGCGCAGCCAACCCCAGCGCTGGGATGTGAGTCGCTCAAACCCAATTGCTCCGGCCGCAAGCAGCATGGGATAAATGGGAGCTACATAATAGTTCTTGCCGTGCAGGGCAATGAAGAATCCAAGCACCACCACGTAGGTCCATCCGAGCGCGCGATAGCGGCGTCCGTGCTTGCTTATGAAAAGCCAGACCAGGCCTCCGGCCCAAAGTGGAAACAGCATTGGCCCTACGTTTTTTGCCTGGTCGAGGATGAATGCTATGGGACCGCGCAACACATCGCGATTGGTCATCCGAATGTTGTGCATCAACTCCAGAAATGGGAAACCGTGCTGCACTTGCCAGAGAAAATTGGGCAGCGCGATGGCAGCGCAGGCGAGAACGCCCGCCCATAAATACCTGCTCTTGAGAAAGCGCCGTTCCGGCGTAAGAACCACGCCCGCCAGCACGGCAAGGAGCAGGAACGCAATCGAATATTTCGTCTCAAAGCCGATTCCGCTTATAACGCCGAACCAAAACCAGTAACGCGCATCACCGGAGTTGATGGCGCGAAGCACGCACCAGATGCAGCCCATCCAAATGAGGGGCTCGAAGGCGTTCATGGTGAGCCAATGGTCCAGCAGGAGATAGAACGGAACGGTGAAAATGGCGAGCGCAGCCAGGAACTGGCCAAATCGTCCGGCGCCCATTTCTCGCGCCAGCTTTCCTGTGAGCCAGACCAGTGCCGCACCCGCGAGCGCAGGAAACAAGCGTATGCCAAGCAGCGAATCACCAAACAGATGCCGGGCTATCCATGCGACCAGAGCGATTGCGGGAGGCTGGTCGACATATCCCAATGCCAAGTGCTGGCTGCAGGCCAGATAATAAAGCTCGTCACGAAAGATGCCGTAGCGCGTCGCTGTGAGCAGATGCAGCAACAGCTTGGCTGCGGCAACATAGAGCACCAGCATAGGCCCGGAAGCAAGGGGAAAGCGCTGCTCCGAAGATGGGCTTGCAATACAGGCTTCGTCTCTCGCGGGAGAAACTTTGGAAGCATTCATCAAAGGTGGCTCGTCTCAGTTTACCCGAATTCTCGGCAATCACTTCGCTAAATCAATCGTCGCATACCAACAAAACCCCCGGCTCGCGCCGGGGGCCAAAGGAGGCAGGCTGCGGATTCTAAGTCTGGATGATCTTCGGAGTAATGAAGAAGATCAGTTCCTGAGTTGAGGTGTTTACGTTGGTGTGCTTGAACAGATTTCCCAGGACTGGGATGCTGCCGAGCAGCGGAACCTGCGCGATAGCAACGTTGTTTTGCGTCTGGATCACGCCGCCAATCACCACCGTGCCGCCGTCAGTAACCAGGATCTGCGTGGTCGCCTGTTGCGTATTCAAAGTCGGGTTCAACTGAGAGCCGGTAACACGCGTGAAGTCCGGCACCGTGTTCTCCACGTTTACATTCAGGAAGATGGTGTTTTCGGCAGTGATCTGCGGCGTCACGGTGAGCCGCAGGAAAGCGTCAACATATGTTACAGTCGGCGGTCCGCCTAACTGCGCCTGGGTGACGATCGGCACGCGCTCGCCTTGCTCAATCAACGCTTGAATATTGTTCTGCGTCACGATGTGCGGACGAGAAAGAATCTTCAGCAATCCGCGGCTCTCCGCCATGGTAAGGATGAAATCCAGGCGGAAGTTGGAGCTGATGTTGAGGAATGTGAGACCGCTGCTCGGGCCAGTAGATCCCAGATCAGAGAACAGCGGGATGGATTTGGCGTCGCCCTGGGCGGAGATGATCGTCGGTGGATTGTTTCCCGCATCAACCGGGCTCTTGGAAACTGCGCCGCCGACCGCGTTGTTCCCTGAGCCGAAGCCGAAGCCAAGCTGCGTACCGATATCGCGTGCGAAGGTGCGTGTGGACGCCACCACACGCGCCTCGATCTCAACTTCCGGAGTCTTGCGATCCAGAGTTCGCAGAAGCGGATCAATCTTCTCCAGCGAGCTTGGGATGTCCTCGATGATCAAGGCGTTGCTGCGTGGATCGGCCACCACATCGCCACGGGGCGAAAGGAACTTCTTGATGATTGTGGCGGCATCTTTTGCCTGGCCATAGCTCAGATAGCGCGTAATGGTCTGCCGCGGAACAGCCAGTGCCTGCGCTTCCTGTTGAGCGCGCCGGGCATCCGCTTCCGTCTTCAGCGTTTCCAGCGTGGCAATGCGAAGAACGTTGCCTTGTAGCTGGCATTCCAGTCCGTTGTTGTTCAACACGATGGCGAGCGCCTGGTCCCACGGAACGTCATCCAGAACAATCGTCACAGTGCCTTTCACAGCCGGATCCAAAACCACATTCAATCCGCTGATTTCATGGATCACGCGGAAGAAATCTTTGAGATCGAGATCTTTGAAGTTCATCCCGATCGGCTCTCCGGTGTAGCGCCCGCTGGTGCAGTTGCTCACGGTTGCAACCGGAGCTACCGGCTGCGCAGGCGTCGCCTGCTGTTGGGCAAGCGCAGCATTGATGACCGCAGGCTTAGCCGCGAGGCTGGCGCTGGCGGCGAACGGCGAACCATTCTCAGCAGCCACAGTCGGAACGTCATGCGCAAAACGTGAGGCTGCCACATCGGCGCGGGAAGGAGCGGGCTCAACCAGTTTCTGCTCAGCCTTCTTGGTGTCTTTCGGAGTAAATTCCGGAGTCACGATCACCATATCCTGAGCGTGCATTGGAGCAACCGGAGCCGCGACAGCTTCGAGCGTCGCCGGTTTTTGTGAAGAAGCAATGGCGTCTGCTGCCGGCTTGTGTACCGGAGATGGAGCTGCGGCAGGCTTGTCATTCTCCAGTAGCTTCACAATCAGTTTGTTGCCTTCCGGAACGAGCTGGAAATCGCGCGAGCCTTTCAAGTCCACGACGACGCGCGTTGCCGGAGGAGCCGACTGATAGCGCGCCACACGGACGGCTTTTACGCCATCGCTGTTGACGGCGATGTCTCGCGAGTGGCCGCTCAACAGAGAATTGGGAATATCAATGACGAGCCGATCCGGGCTATCAAGCTTCATCGTCTTGCCGATCACCGGAGCGTTAGCGCTGATCTCGATATTCAGCCCGTCCTGCGTCCGGCTCACGGAAATGCCGCTGACATGGGCGATCCGGGAGCGTGGTGCAGTACCGTCGGCCAGAGCTGCAATCTCTTCTTTCGTCGGAATCGCAGCCGGGGCGCCGGTCACGTTCAACTGCACTCCCCCGGTCACGTCGCGCACTTGTACATTTGCGCCGGAAACGAGCGTGAGTTCGATGCGGACGGCTTCCGTTCCCTGGGGAGAGCGATACTGCTCAATTCGATATGAGCGCACGCCGGGAGCGAAAACCGGATGAGTCTTCTGGTCCGGATGGGCGATCGAGACACCCGCCAGGTCCACAAGCATCAGAGTGTCAGACGGACGAAACTCGGTGTGAGTAAACGTCCCGTTCGCAAGAATCGTAATCACGCCGGCGTTGTTCTGGCTCTTCACCAGAACTCCTGAAAGTTGCGAACCGGAAGCTGCCGCCACCGCGCTCATCGCGGCGGCCAGCAGAAAGATTCCTAGCAGTTGCTTTAGCCTCATCTCATTGTCTCCCCACGTGCGTTCCTTCAACGTGCGCGGCTGCCGGCATTCTGCGCAGCTAGCGCCGCTTGTAACAATTTCTAAAGACGGCTACAACTTTACCTGGGTCGGTACCTTTCACTTCTACTGCCGAAAACAGGCCCCAATTTACGAGGTCGGGCCCATCTTCTTGACTACTTCCTTGGCGGTCTCACGCCCAACCGCATCCTTCACGAATTCCCGGAAAATGATGGAATCGGAAGTGATCTTCTCCACGCTGCCGTTATAAACCTGGTCATTTTCACGCAGCGTATAGGTGCGGCGGTTGCTGGTGGACACCACTGCCATCATCTTCCCCGTTACGTCGCGCACGGTGCCCTGCAGGACCAGCTCAGGAATGGCGAGACAGCGTTTCGCTCCCTCACAACTCTGTCCCGTGACCGCGCTCGCATTGCGAATGGGACTCACAAACGGATCACGTCTTCCAGCCGCACCAAGCAGCTTTGCCGGAACTGGGGCCTTGGGCTCGCTCTTGGGCCTTTCCACCTGGGCCACGCTGGACTTCTGAGGCGCCGGAGACACGATCGGCTTGGCTACAACCTTGGCCTTCAAAGGACTTGAGGTCTTGGCCAGCCTGGCAGGGGGATTAGCGCTAACCTTCTTGGCTGGAACAGGACTCACGGTGGGTTTGGCGGCCGAATGTGCAACCGTCACCGGCGCAGCAGGTTTCTTCGGCTGCGACGCGCCGCTCGATTTTTTTGCGGGCAAACTGCCCGTTGCTACTGCCGGCTTGCTCGTGGCATGTGCGGTTGCCGGGTTGACAGCAGTCGCAACATTGGAGTGCGCCTTCGGAGGAACCGCCGCCGGCTTTGCGGCGTTTGATTTCGTCGCGGGTGCAGTCGCAGATTTCTTTGCCACCGGCTTTGCCCCCGCCGGTCCCTTCGCGGGTGGTTTAGCCGCAGTGTGCTGGGCCTCAGCCTGCGGGGTTGGGCTTGAAGTCTGGGCGGCCGCCATTGCCGCGATCGCCATCGCAAACGCAAGACCTTGAATGAGCTTCATGCTGGTTTCCTTCACTACTGCTTCACCGTTCCAGGCTTGCCGGGCGCTGCTGGCGCCGGCTGGTCTGGCTCATGGCTGAAGAATGTCGTCGCCGTACAGTTCGCGAGCACGGTTTCGCCCGGCGCATACTGATAGCCGCCTTTTACCTTGGCCGCGCTTCCGCTCTTCATATTGCCCATCTGGAGGTTGTCAATATTTACGATCCGCTCCAGCTCGGAAACGCGCTGGAAGAAGTTCATGACGGAATAGTACGGTCCATCAATGTCAATGCTGAACGGCACGTCGCTATAAAACTCATGGTTCGCTACGGGCATCGAGGTATACCTGCGAATTTCAATCCCGGAGCTTGCCGCCGTATCGTGCAGCAGGCGGATAAACTGGTCAGCATCCTTGTCGTCAGGGACGATCTTCTTCTGGATCTCCATCTGCTGTTGCAGAATGGCCATTTGACGGTTCAATTCCGCCAGCTTGGGTTCAAACTGGCGCAGTTGCGCGTTCTCACGGTTTTTGTCATCAATCTTGACTTTGAGTTCCTGGTTTGCCTGCACCTGCGGGCTCAGATAGACGTAGTAATACGCCGCGCCCACAATTGCCGCTGCGAACAGCAGGACCAGAAAACGCGCACCGAACGACATTTCATTGAATTTGCCCATAACCTAACCTGTCCCTAAACTGCTATGACTGTTTCTGCACCTTCGCGGTGAAGCCCTTTTCGCAGATCAGTTCAAATTTGAATGCCTGCAGCTCTTTCACGCTTGAATCCTGCGAGGTCTCTTTGATTTCGACTGTCTTGAATGCGCCGGTCTTGCGCAGGTTCGCCATCAGGTCCGCGACTGCGTCGGCGCTCAGGGCCATGCCGGTGAAATTCAGCGCCTTGCCGTCGTCGGTCATCGTGTCCAGCCATACAGCATCGGTGTGATTGACCGTATCGGCCACCAGGTTCAGCAGGTTCACCGGGCCTTTTTGCGCTTCTTTCAACTCGTCAATCACCTTCACGCGGCGCTCGAACATGTCTGCTTTACGTTTGCTGGCCTCGTACTTTGCCTTTACATCGGCAAGCCGCTGGTTTTCCTGAACAGCCTTTTGGTAATCAGCCTGAAGACTGTCGTGCTGCTTGGTCACGTACATGTACGATCCGCCGATCCCGACTGCGAGCAGGCCGAGAGCGATCAGGACCGCAACCATGGTGCTTGAGCCTTCTCCGGGCACGGAGACTGCAGCAGAAGAACCGGAACGCCGGCCGCGTGTCTTACGTGGAACGCCAAGAAGATTAATGCGAATCATAGGTCGTCAAAACTCCTGAGTGCCAACCCGACAGCCACTGCAAGCTGTCCCGGGTTCTGGTCCAGAATGTCATTTTCCAGCGAGTCCGCGGGAGGCATAATCCGCTGGAACGGGTTCAGCACCTCCACAGGCATGGAGAACTCCTGCCGCAGCGCATCCACCAGGCCGGGGACTTTGGACGATCCGCCGGCAATGTAAATGCGTTCAATGTGCTCGCCTGAAGCCGTGGCGCGGAAGAAGTCAAACGTCTTCTGAATTTCGAGCACGATGATCTCGGTCACCTGTTGCAGAATGGGTTGCTTGGCATCTTCGCTGACCGTGCCAACGCGCTTGCCCAACTTCAGAGATTCGGCATCATCGAAGCTGAGATCGAGCTCCTTCTGCAGCGAATCCGTGTATTGGTTTCCGCCAACGCTGACGTCGCGCGTGAACAGGGGCGTTGTCCCTTTCACAATGTTGATGTTCATCACGCTCGCGCCGAGATTGAGCAGGGCGACCGTAGTGTCGTGGCTGGGGCTGTAGTTGTATTCGTAGCAGTTCTGCAGGGCAAACGCATCAATGTCCACAATGGCAGGCGCTTTCCCTGAAAGCGAGAGCACGTTAGTGTAATTGAGAATCTTGTCTTTCTTTACCGCCACCAGGAGCACGTCCATCTGCGGGCCGGTATCGTCGGGGTTCAGGATCTCGAAATCTACATTGACGTCGGCGATGTCGAAGGGAATATGCTGCGCAGCCTCGGTATTGATGCTCTCCGCCAACTCCGCCTCGCTCATCGGCTGCACGCCAATTTTTTTCACAATCACCGAGTGGCCGCTGACCGATGTGGCAACGCTCTTGGTCTTGATTCCATGCGCGGCAAAGATCTTGCTGATCGCGCTCGAGACGCTGCCCGAGTCAACGATCATCGAGTCCACCACGATATCGCTGGCCAGCGGTTCCACGCCGAGATGCGAAACTACGATCTCGCCCTTGGAGCGCTTCAGCTCAATCGCCTTAATAGAGCTGGAGCCGATGTCCAGCCCAACCACCGATTTTCCTGCGCCTAATCCAAACATTCCGTTCCGCCTTGTCCTGTTCTGAATCCCAAACTATCGTCCGCCCGCTGCCTTGGCGGCTTTCGGCTTCTTCTTTGCGGCAGCCATATTCACGGTGCTTTTCTGTTCCATCCACTGGTCAAGAATCGTCTTTTTGAATTTCCAACGGTTCCCGAGCTTGAACGCAGGGATTTTTTCTTCGGTCACGTATTTGTACAGCGTGTCAGGGCTGACTCCCAGATACTGCGAAGCCTGACGGATGTTCATTACTTCACGCGAATCTGCCGCCATAAACGTAGCCTCTCCATGGTGGGTTTCAAGCCTCACCAGGGCGTTATAGGAAATCCTCTTGTCTTCTCGGGGGGAAAACTTCAGGTTGATTGCGAGTTATATCTGGGTAAATGCGGGAGAGTCAATAGGTAAGTTCCGGTTTCTTCCGGTATTGGGGGGTAATCTTTGGGACTAGCACCATGAATCGCTCGGATAGTTACTCAAAATCCTGAGCAAAGATGGTTCATGTACCACAATAACTTGTGGTATTGATGCACACGATACGCGAATTTCCCCGAAAAGTTACCAAGGACTCGGGACTATCCTACGGGATTACTCCGAAAGTAACTGAAATCACGCCTGAGAATTGCCAGTGAGATTGCGTAATTCAGCCGCGACCGTGACGCGACTTGCTCCCTCAGCCAAACCGGTCGAATTGCTTAATCGCCCAAAAAGAGGCCCAACGTACAACAAAACTCGGGACCACAGACAAACCGCCAATGAGGAAAGCCTGACTGCGACGCTTTAATCTGCGGTCCTTAGGAAGGTGTCACTGAATGTCGAACTGCTCCGGATGCAGTAAAGGGTCGGATTTCACCAGGATGGTGCGTTTGGTGACTTCTTCCATCTCCTGCAACCACTTACCTCCACCGGCCTTGAGCGCTTTGGCAACTTCAGGATTCGCCCGCAGCATTACATCCCGTTCAAAATGCCGCGCCATCTTTCGCATCTCGACGTAGATTTCATTGCAAACCGTCGAGACAGACTTGATCATTCCGGTGGCCTGGCATATTGGGCAAGGCTGTCCGAGAGTGCGCTCCAGAGATTGCTTGACGCGCTTTCGGGTAATCGCCACCAGACCGAAATCGTTGAACTGGAGCACCTTTGAGGGCGCGCGGTCCGCTTTCAGTGCTTCTTCGAGAGCCTGCATCACCTTCTGACGGTTCTTGCGCTCGTCCATATCAATGAAGTCAATCACGATGATGCCGCCCAGATCGCGCAGCCGGATCTGCCTCACGATTTCCTTGATGGCATCAATATTGGTCTTGACAATGGTATCTTCCAGGCGCGCTGTTTTGCCCACATACTTGCCGGTATTGATATCAATAGCGACCAGCGCTTCCGTTTGATTGATAACGATGTAGCCGCCGCTCTTGAGCCACACCTTCGATTTGAGCGCCTTATTAATTTCGTCAGTGATATTGAACTGCTCGAACAGAGGCGTCTCTTTGCTGTAGAGCTTCACTCGTCTCACAAGAGACGGTTGGAAGCGACTGACGAAGCGCAGGATGCGCTCATACTCCTGTTCAGTATCCACCCAGATCTGCGAGAAGCTGCTGGTCACCTGATCGCGCAGAATCCGCTCTACTAAATTCAAGTCGTGATAAATCAATGCCGGTGCCTTGGCTTTGTCAGAGCGGCCTTTGATTTCGTTCCACAGATTGATCAGAAAACGGATGTCGGCACGCAAATCGTCTTCGTTGGCTCCGGCGGCTGCGGTGCGGACGATGAATCCTCCCTGGGCCTCGCCGCGCTCGCTCACCACGATCCGTTTCAGCCGATGTCTCTCTTCCTCGGAACCGATTTTGCGTGAGACGCCAGTATGATGCACGGTCGGCATATACACCAGAAAACGGCCCGGCAAGGCGATGTGGCTGGTGATTCTCGCGCCTTTTTTTGCAATGGGCTCCTTCGCAATCTGTACGACAATCTCCTGCCCTTCTTTCAGCAGGTCACTGATGGCTGGCATCTGACGAGGTGATTGCGTACGTCGCCCGCGAATGTGCCGCCCTGGGCGGCGATTTCCACCGCGCCGATCCTGCGGTCGCCGTTCCGCCCGCTGCTGCTGATACCCGGCAATCCCGCTCGTAGCACGGTGTTCTGCTCGCGCACCCTCAAGATCTTCAGCCGGCTCTCCTTCTGCTTCAAATTCTTCTTCCCCCTCAAACTCAGCGGTGGCCTCCGGTCTTTCCTCCTCCGATTCGTCCTGCTCTTCGAGTTCGTCGGTTTCGTAGCGCCCGGTTGCGCGCTCATTAACGTGAGCATCGCGGACGGCTTCGGTCAGTTCGTTGCCGGCGGCGACCATCGGCTCGCGTCCTGGCCCAAGCACCTCTTCCTCAAGTTCCTCGTACTCGCCGAGTTCGCTCGGCTCTTCAAATCCAGGAAGCTCACTTTCTTCCTCTTCAATCTCTTCTTCCTCCACCACGCCGCTTCCACTCGCCTGCCATGG
>JAICYU010000171.1 GCA_025934025.1 Terriglobales bacterium | reverse complement strand
TATGAAATATTGCCGCTTCCAATCGCCTGATGGGCCGAAGTTCGGCTTAATTGAAAACGACCAGATCGTCCAGACTGCGACTGATGGGCTGGTTCCGGATTTCTCACGCCGGCAAAAGATTTCGCCCATGGCCGTGAGTTCTGCTCGACTGCTCAGCCCGGTGCAGCCTTCCAAGATTATCTGTGTAGGCCGCAACTACAGCGAGCACGCCAAAGAACTTGGGAATGAAGTTCCAACGGAGCCTTTGATTTTTTTGAAGCCGCCAAGTTCGGTGATCGGCCCGGGCGACGCCATTGTGCGGCCGAAATCGCTTTCGCAACGCGTGGACTACGAAGGCGAACTCGCTATTGTGATTGGAAAGCGCTGCCGCAACCTGAAGCTTGCGGAAGACGTGCGACCCTTCATTCTGGGCTACACCTGCGCCAATGACGTCACGGCTCGCGACCTGCAAAAGAAAGATGGCCAATGGACCCGAGGCAAGGGTTTCGACACATTCTGCCCTGTCGGCCCGGTAGTCAATGACGAGATTGATCCCTGGGCCGGAGTGCGAGTTGAGACCAGGCTGAATGGCGAGATCAAGCAATCCGAGAGCACCACGGCATTCATTTTTCCAGTAGACGTGGTATTGCGCTTTGCGTCACAGGTGATGACTCTTTTGCCGGGAGACATTATCCTCACCGGAACGCCTGCCGGGATTGGGCCGATGGTCGCTGGAGATCGCGTACGGGTTTCAATCGAAGGCATTGGAGCGCTGGAGAATCCGGTACAGGATGGCGAATAAAGAGGTAAACGAATGTCACTTGTGCTTTTGCTCGCCGCATTCCATCCTGTGCAGATAAGGTGTCCTGCGGATTCTTGTGAAACGTAAGTTGCTGTATCCTCATCTATAGGCTTCGGGCACGTCTCTCCCGGAGACGTTGAGTCATGAACGGAACACTTCGTCTGCTTCCAATCTTGGTAATTGCCGCATCAGGGCTGATGGGCGGGGCCATCGCATGGGCCAACAGCCGGCGCAAAACTCCTGAACAACGGGAGCAGGAGCGAAGGATGCGCATCAGCGAAACCGGCAGGATCACCGACGGCACCGTAACGGACGTGAGCGAAGTTGCCCTTACCGACGCTCGCGAAATCCAGCTCTTGATTTATCAGTACGATGTTTCCGGTGTCACCTATGAGGCTTCGCAGGACGTGACCGCGTTGCGCCACATGGTGGATCTCCACTCCTGCCGCAGCGGGCTGATGACTTCCATCAAGTACGATCCCGCCAATCCTGGCAATTCAATCGTGATCGCTGAAAACTGGACCGGACTGCGGAATTGAACGCCCCCCAAATAGTTTGATTCAAGCGCAGATGCTCAGTCCACCCTGTCCATACAGTCCATTTCGTCTCTATCATGTCCACACGTGGACGGCTTCGCTTTATATCGATATCAGTCTATCTAGTTAGATCCCAGCGCTTCCAGGATGCGGTCGAAATCTTCCAGCGAGCCATATTTCAGGATGATCTTGCCCCGGCCCTTATGGTCCTGAATCTCCACTTTCACGCCCAGGCTGCGCTCAAGCGTGCGCTGCGCCTCGCGAACATTGGGATCGAGAGCAATGGGCTGCACAACTGCTGACTTTTCTTCGGTAGTCTGCGGATTGAGCGCCTTGGCTACTAGGTCCTCGGTTTGGCGTACAGAAAGATGCTTGCCAATGACTTCTCGAATGGCGCGATCGAGATGCTCCGGAAAGCCTGCAAGCGCCAGAAGCACCTTGCCGTGACCGAAGCTGAAATCGCCATTCTCAAGCGCTTCTTGTGCCGTTTGAGGCAGCTTCAACAAACGGACAAAGTTGGCGACGCTCGCGCGGTCCTTCCCCGTGCGCTGCGCGATCTGCTCCTGGGTAAGTCCAAACTCCCGGCTCAAGCGTTCGAAAGCTCGGGCCTGCTCCATCGGGTTGAGGTCTTCGCGCTGGAGATTTTCTATGATGGTGATCTCAAGCGCCTGCTCGTGGGAGATCTGCTTTACTACTGCGGGAATGGTGCTTTTCCCAGCTTGTTTCGAGGCCAGCCAGCGGCGTTCACCAGCAACCAGCTGATATCGGCCGTTGCTTACCGGACGCAGAACGACAGGTTGAACGACTCCGGAAGCACGTATCGATTCGGCCAGCTCCGCGAGCGATTCTTCACGAATCTTCTGTCTGGTCTGATACGGATTCGGGTCAATCAGATCGAGCGAAATCTCATTGGCGTCTGCTGGCGCAGAAACCGCAGCAGCAGCCGTAGCCTGCAGGGGCGGCCGGCTCGGAAGCAGCGACTCAAGACCGCGTCCCAGAGCTTTGCGTTTGTCATTGATGGCTGTGGTCAAATCAGTTCTCCTGAGAATTGGTGCCGGCAGGAGCCAGTTCAGGCTCCGGTTGGGCAGCGGTTGTCGCATCCTGCGCGACGGAAACAGGCGTTCCCCCAATCCGATCCATGATTTCCTTGGCCAGGCGAATATAGCTTTCGGCACCCCGGGATCGGACGTCATAGATCAGCGCCGGCTTGCCGTAGCTTGGCGCCTCGGCCAGACGGATATTCCGCGGTATCGTGGTGCTCAGCAGCTTGTCGCCGAAGTAATTTCGCAGCTCCTGCGTGACCTGCTGCGCAAGGTTGGTGCGGTCGTCATACATGGTCAGGACAACGCCTTCAATTTCCAGCGAGGGATTGAAGCTCTCGCGCAATCGGTTCACCGTGTCCAGGAGTTCGCTGATGCCTTCCAAGGCAAAATACTCAGCCTGCATAGGAATGAGCACGGAATCGGCAGCGGCCAGCGCGTTCAAGGTAAGCAGATCGAGCGCGGGTGGACAATCCAGCACGATGAAATCAAAGTTGTCTCTGATCGGCTGAAGGGCGTTGCGAAGCCGGAATTCCCGTTCGTCGGCTCCCACCAGCTCGAGATTTGCTCCAATCAGGTTCTTGTGAGCCGGGATGATGTTGAGTCCTTCCAGTTCGGTCGGAAGCACAGCTTGGGATGCTTCGGCTTCAGCCATGAGCAGATGATAGGTGCTCAGCCGTTCGGGATCTCTGGGTAGGCCTAAGCCGCCCGTGGAGTTTGATTGCGGATCGCAATCCACCAGCAGCGATTTGACTTCTGCGGCAGCAAACGATGCAGCAAGATTGATGGCAGTGGTGGTCTTGCCCACACCGCCTTTTTGGTTGGCTACGGCGATTACACGGCCCATGGGGATTGGGAGAATTGCCTCGTTATGACTTTAGTCAAAATGTTTGTTCATCGCAATGCCGCAAAAAGGTGCAAAGTTCCACGTGGAACCATAAGCCGATTGTTTGCATGGATATGTTCCACGTGGAACGCTGTTAACTTGGGATATTAGGGCTTTGGATATGAATCAGCGGTCTCCCACTTAAGCCGCAAAAAACCGCTTCACCAAGCACCGCGCAACGCTGCTTAGGCTATTGAGCGCATGCTCTGGTCCACTATTACTACCTTGATTCTCGGGTCTGATCTCTTAGGCAGAATTGTCACGCGCGCCAAAACATTCTGCCATGGCGGTGTTTACCAATTTGATTCCTTAAGACAAATTGAGCCACTCAGGACCATTCAGACCACGAAAGCAGCTGATTTAGGCGAAAACCATGTACGTATCGCCTAAGTTTGGCCCACCTGTACCACTTTGGTTCCCACCAGCAACACTCGTGAATGTCCGCCCGGCACAGCAACCGGGCTGCTCCAGACGAGACTGCTCAAATCGGCCTTGGCCATCTCGACTTGGTTTGCTCCAATCATCAGACTCAGCCGACCGCTTGAAGCCATCAGTTCGGCGGCAATCGGCAGAACGCCCTCAAATTTTTCCACTGCTCGCATAGTTACCAATTCTGATTTTTCCAGGTAATCTTCGGCGCGCCGGCTGAACACAGTCACGTTGCTCAGTTCGAGCTGATGAATGACCTCATTCAGAAACGCTGCTTTTTTGCCGTTCGATTCAATCAGCGTGACCTTTGTCTGTGGCGCCCAAATAGCCAGGGGCACTCCTGGAAATCCTGCGCCCGAGCCCAGATCCGCAACCATGCTCCTGGAGTCCGGTTGAAGCAGATGCCTCGCTACGAACAATGATTCTCCGAAATGCCGCGTGACGATCTCTGCTGGCTCGCGCACCGCAGTGAGATTGATGCGGGCATTCCACTTGAGCAATATATTGATATACTTCGATATAGATTCAAGCTGTTGTTTGTTAACAGTTGCGTAGGGCTGGAGAAGGCGCGCCATGGTCGTGGAATCGAGCGCAGACACAGAACGAATGCTAATTCAGCCGGCGAATTCGCGCACAATCGGCTTATCTGGGGGCAGCGCTGCGAGCATTTCAGACACGCTCCGCTTCGTGACCGGATCGCGCAAATCGGGCGCAATTTCGGCCAGCGGCTTGAGCACGAACTTGCGGTGCGACACCCCGGGATGGGGGATTATCAAGTCGCGCTTTGACAGCACTACGTCGGCAAAGTAGAGGATGTCAATATCAATCTCTCGCGCAGATCGAATGCCACTCCGGCGGCGTCCCATGGCTTGCTCCAACTCGAGTGTCCTGGCGAGCAAGTCCTCTGGCGCCAGATCGGTTTCCAGCAGAACCGCGCAGTTCAGGAACCACGGCTGGTCGCCATCGACCTCCACCGGTTCAGTCTCATAAAATCCGGACACCGCTCGGACCGCCCCCAGCCCTCCCAAGCGGCGAATGGCTTCACGCAGATTGCCCCCACGATCGCCAAGATTCGAGCCAAGCGACAGGTAGACGGCACTTTTCACTTATTACCTCAGTCGCAATTGTAGTGGCCTAAGGTTCAATACCGAGGGCGATTTCAGGTCCGTTACGTTCGTTATTTTGTGCAAACACCTGTTATCCGCTATGGTTCCCTTTATGGCTCTTCAAGCGCTCCTCCTCAGCCGCGATCCTGAAGTTCAAAAAACCATCCGCCGCGTCCTGGATACGGCTAACATTGACCTTGACCTTTCGCAGAACGCCGAACAGGCGCGGATGGCCATAAGTCGCAGAAAATACGACGCTTTTATGGTTGACTGCGACGACATGCCCAGCGGCCAGGAGGTGTTGCGGGAATTGCGCAAAGGCAAATCCAACCGTAATTGCATTGCTTTTGCCGTGATCAGCGGCCGTACCAGCATTCAGCAGGCGTTTGAAATGGGCGCGAACTTTGTCCTGGATAAGCCGATCTCGGTGGACCGAGCGACCCGCAGCGTGCGCGCGGCCCAAGGGCTGATCTTGCGCGAACGCCGCCGCTACCACCGGCACCTGGTTAAGGCGACCGGTTCAATTCTGGTGGATGCAGGGAGCGAGGTGCCAATCTCCATTACCAACATCAGCCATGGCGGCATCTCGATTGAATGCACCCGACGGCTCGATGAAGGGGGAGCAGCCAAGTTGCGCTTTCAGCTTCCCGGCGCGAAACACACGCTCGAAGTAAAGGGCGAAGTGATGTGGTCCACTCCAGAAGGAAAATCGGGAATCCGTTTTCAGGTGATTTCAGTGGACATGAAGAAGGAACTGGATCACTGGCTGGAGCGTCGCGCCATGCCAGTGGGCGCGATGTTTATCAACGCGACGGTATAAATTCCGGGGCTCTCATTTCCATTGCTGCTGCGCGTTCGCCAGTCCTTGAAATATCAGTGGTTTCTTCCCAAAGGGATCGGTCTCGAAGCAGGCGCGTGACCAGCGCGGTGTGCATGGCATGGCCCGCGCGATCGGCCACAATTCTTCCAATCACTTGCTTGCCCAGCAGCGCCAGATCGCCAATCAAATCCAGCACTTTGTGCCGTACAAATTCGTCGCGGAAACGAAGCGGTCCGTTCTTGACTCCAGTATCGGTCACAACGATTACGTTCTGCTCGCTGGCCCCGCGGATCAGCCCCATATCGCGCATGGCCTTTTCTTCGCGAAGAAACCCGAAGGTCCGCGCCGGCGCCAACTCTGTTTGATAAAGATCGCGGGCCAGATCAATTTCAAATGACTGCTCTCCAATGGGCGCCGCGAAGTTGATCTTATAAGAAACTGAATAGCCCGACGCAGGATAGGCCGCGATAAACTTGTTGCCTTCGCGAACTTCCACTTCGCGCAGGATCCGCAGGTAAGTGCGCTTTTTTCGCTGCTGCTTCAGGCCGGCCTGCGTCACAAGTTCAACAAACGGCTTGGCGCTGCCATCAAGAATTGGAACTTCCAGGTTGTCGAGCTCGACAATCGCATTGTCCAGCCCGATGCCGATAAATGCCGAAAGAAGGTGCTCCGTGGTTGAGAGCAGGACACCTTTTTTCTGCAGGCTGGTGGCGTAGCTTACGCGGGCCACATTGCGGCCAACGGCTTCAATCTCGAACCCGTCCAAGTCAATGCGGCGAAAAACAATGCCGGTTCCCGCCGGTGCTGGCAGAATCCGCAGGTGGACAGGGGCTCCGCTGTGCAATCCCACGCCTTCGCAGGAGACCGCAGCGCGAATTGTCTGTTCAAAGGGCAAGTGTTTATGTGTGAATAGATTACCCTTCGCAGGCCAGCTCTGGTTGTTGTTTTTTTGCCACAGATCGTGGCCGCGGAGAAACTACTTCTTCCGCGTTTCCTTCTCGCGGT
Organism: Terriglobales bacterium; assembly: GCA_025934025.1. Classification (GTDB taxonomy): domain Bacteria; phylum Acidobacteriota; class Terriglobia; order Terriglobales; family Acidobacteriaceae; genus Angelobacter. The sequence goes on along the minus strand of JAICYU010000171.1, from coordinate 281 downwards.
TGATCAAAATGGGAGTGAAATAAGAAGCGGGCGGATGAATGTTGTATGCGATGTCCAGAATATAAGTCTGCCGCGCGATTAGTCCATTTCTCTGGATCACTACGCTGTAAGGAGTGTTGATGCCCTGCACCATGCGCCAATTGTCATAAATTTCATCTTCCTGGTCGCGATAGTGGCTCTGCGGATCGCGCACGGTGAACGTCTTCTGTACCGGGAGATGAGTGTCGGGCGCAATCAGGATGCTGACGGCCTCGTCCTTGGAGTTAATAATGGTGATCTTT
>JAICYU010000320.1 GCA_025934025.1 Terriglobales bacterium | reverse complement strand
CGTGTGGTGAACGGGTTTCGCGGCGGCGAATACAACGACCTGACCGGAAGCTATATCGTCCGTGAAAAGAATGCGCACTCGTGGGTGGAAGCTTACTTTCCTGAGTTTGGCTGGGTGACTTTTGATCCTACTCCGGCCACAGATGCTCCGCTGGAAACAAGCACATGGTCACGTTTTTCCATGTATATGGATGCGGCCAGCGAACTCTGGCGTGAGTGGGTGGTGAACTATGACTTCAGCCACCAGATGAAGCTCAGTGCTGATATCAGCGCCAGCACCGGTCACGCTCAGTTTACGGTCCGATCCTGGCTGGCCACGAATTACACACGCGCGGTAAGACTGGCATTGAGCTGGGAAAAGTGGCTGAGCGAGCTGACGCCGCAGGAGATGGCAAACTGGTGCGTGGTGCTGGGCTTGCTGCTGGCACTGCCATTCATTCCCAAAGCCTGGCGGACCTTTGAGCGCAGGCGCAAGGCGCGCGATCCGCAACAGGCGCCGCGGACGGCAGCAAGCTTCTGGTATCTACGGATGCTCAAACGCATGGCAAGGCTTGGCTTCCGCAAACAAGCAGCCCAAACGCCGGCGGAATTCGCCGAATCCATTGCCGATCCTGAGATCCGGGATGAAGTTGTGACCTTTACACAGCATTACGAACGCGCGCGCTTCGATGAGTCAGTGGAGGACGCGGCCCGACTGCCTGAATTGTATGAAGAGTTGGCCCTCAAAAAGTAATCTGCTGATCTTTGCCTATTGCAGCGGATCGTCTCTTTCTGTTGCCGGGCGGTCTTCTGATGTGACTCGAATGATGGCGCTTTCATCTATGAAGAAAATTCTTCCGCCGGACCTGCCAAATTCCACCGGCGACGCCGTGATCTGGTAGCGAGTGCCTGTGGTCCGGGCGTAGCGAAAGACGTAACCGTCGCGGGCCAGGGGTTCGGTCAGCGATTCAAGAATGAAGGCGTGCTCCGGGGAATCAGCGGCCTCTCTGTTGCGGGTGATGAACCACGCTCTAGCAAAGTATGCACGCACATATGTCCAGGACCTGCTGCTTCTGGTCTGCGGGAAGCTGATCCAGCAACTGCTGCAATGAGGCAGGCAGATGGCGCTCAAGTTGGTCAAAAAGGACGGCATAACGGTTCGCCCAACCGAAGATCCGCGCGTTTTTGACAGCGCCGGCTGGTCTGTGGTGGCGAACTCCTGAAAAGCCCCTTCAGGTGTGGCGCTCTGAGCCAAAATCGAGTAGGCACGCGCAAGGACTGTGAACATAACCGGCCAGATTTTCTTCATAGGTCACCCGAGTGAACCTAAAGACACCGGAGGGGTGAGCTGTGTTCCTGAAACCCGGACATTCCACCGGGATCAGGTGGTCATGGCCCTGCGCTCGCAATGATAAAATACAAAGATTGCATGCCAGTTGAGAACCTCACAGTAACGCCTGAGCAGGAAAAATCTGCCCCAAATGAGCCCAGGCCGCAAAGGCCGGTGAAGGTGGGATTCGTCAGTCTGGGCTGCCCGAAAAATCTCGTAGATAGCGAAGTAATGATGGGCATGCTTCAGACCGGAGGGGCCACTATTACGTCCCGCGCCGATGACGCAGATGTGATCGTGGTGAATACCTGCTCGTTTATTGATTCGGCCAAACAGGAATCTGTGAATACCATCCTGGAGATGGCGCAGCACAAGGTCAGCGGAAGAGCGAAGAAGTTGGTCGTGGCCGGGTGCTTGGTGGAGCGGTATCGAGACGAGATACAGAAAAATATCCCGGAAGTGGATGCAGTGGTGGGGACGGGCGAGTTGGAACACATTCTGGCTGCGGCCGGGATTGAGACAGGTTTTAGGCCTGCGGGAAATAATTCGCCGTTTGTCATTCTCAATTCCAATTCGGCCAGCCAGGCATTGAAATCCGGTGTACAAGGGAGAGCGGAAGGGTTGGCGCGCGAGCAAAGCGGACGCTTTTCCCGCGCGGAATGGGACGGCGCTATTGCCGATCTGCCGAATTACCTCTATGACGAAAACACGCCTCGCGTGCTTGCGACCCCGAAAGCGTCGGCGTACATCAAGATTGCCGAAGGCTGTGATCATCCGTGCGGCTTCTGCATCATCCCGCAATTGCGGGGCAAATTTCGTTCGCGGCATTTTGAATCCGTGATTGCGGAAGCCGAGAGGCTGTCGCGCAATGGAGTGCGGGAAATTACGCTAATTGGCCAGGACACCACCTGTTACGGCGAAGACTTTGGGCTGAAGGACGGACTGGCGCTGTTGCTGGAGCGCCTGGCCCAAATTCCCGAACTGCGCTGGGTGCGTTTTCTGTATGCGTATCCCAACAAGATCACGGGCAAGCTGCTGGAAACAATCGCCGCCAACGAGAAAATCTGCTCGTATATTGACGTTCCTCTGCAACACGCATCTGCCTCGCTGCTGAAGCGCATGAAGCGCGGCGGCGGGCCGGAGATTTTTCTCAAATCAATTGAGAAGATGCGAAAGGAAATCCCCAATCTCACGTTGCGAACGTCGTTTATTGTTGGGTTCCCGGGTGAAACCGAAGAAGACTTCCAGCAGCTATGCGAATTCGTGAAAGCAGTGCAGTTTGACTGGCTCGGAGTATTCTCCTATTCAGACGAGGAAGGCACGGCAGCGTACCATCTCCAGAATAAAGTCCCGCAACGCACGATTGAGAGTCGCCGCCGTAAGCTGATGCAGGTCCAGAAGCAGATCAGCAAACGCAATAAGAAGAAGCTGGTCGGCAAACAGTTTCATGTGCTGGCCCTTGGCCCTTCAGAAGAGACGGAGTTGCTCTGGGAAGGCCGCACGGAAATGCATGCGCCGGAGATCGACGGCAAATTGTTTATCAACGATTTTGG
>JAICYU010000095.1 GCA_025934025.1 Terriglobales bacterium | reverse complement strand
CATCGAGAACCTGGTGCTGCAAGTGGACCCGCTGCCGGCTTCGCAGGGCACAATCTTGAACGCAGCCAAGGTCTGATAGAATCGCGTTCACCTGAATCCATCCGATTTCGGAGGCGATGTGGATTTTTCCATCCCTGTACTTATCGTTCTTGTAATCATCGGGCTTTACAACCTCAACTCCATCAAGATTCTGCGCGAGTACGCGCGCGGCGTGATCTTCCGCCTGGGCCGGTTGAATCCTCCTGATCGCGGGCCGGGATTGTTTCTGGTGTTTGCTCCCATTGATCGCATGGTGCGGGTGGACCTGCGCCAGCAGGCGCTTGAAGTGCCGCCCCAGGACATCATCACCCGCGATAACGTCACGCTGAAAGTGAATGCCGTGATCTATTGGGAAGTGTTGAGCGCTGCCCAAGCTGTGGTGCGCGTGCAAAACTATTACTACCAGACGCAGCAGTTCGCGCAGACCACGCTGCGTTCCGTGCTGGGCGAAGTGGATCTGGATGAGCTCCTGGCACATCGCGACAAACTCAACATGCGCATTCAAACCATCCTTGACCAGCATACTTCGCCATACGGCGTGAAGGTCGCCAACGTCGAAATCAAGCAGGTGGATTTGCCGGAGCAGATGCAGCGCGCCATGGCCAAGCAGGCGGAAGCGGAACGCGAGAAGCGCGCCAAGATCATCCATGCCGAGGGCGAGTTTGCCGCCTCGCAGCGCCTCACCGAAGCCGCCCACATGCTGGCCACAGAACCGCTCACCATGCAGTTACGTTATCTCCAGACCCTGACGGAAATTGGAGTGGAGAAAAACACTACTATCGTTTTCCCTTTGCCTGTTGACATTCTCTCTACCATGACCGCGGCGCTGGAAAAATACAGTGGCATCAATCCGCCTAAATAGGGTTACACTGGCAGAAAACCAGAGCTGGAGAACTGCATGGCGGAGTTGGGAACAGGACGGGTACGTCAGGTAGTGGGGCCTGAAGACCTGCTGGAAGAGTTACGCGACACCGAAATCACCCTGGGCACGGGCAAGCTGTTGGGAATTTTTTTTGGACTGGTAATTGTCTGCGCCGTTTTTTTCACCATGGGCTATCTGCTGGGCAAGAGCAGCGTGGATGGGGCGCACACGCAAATTGTCGGCACCACTCTCAGCCCGTCAAGCACCGCGGGCAAGCCATCCGCCGAGATGAAGGAACCCAGCATCCCTGCGGCCGCTCCCTCGCCTGATGCAGCACAGCAAACTTCAAATCCTGCCGCCGCAGCCGATGCTTCTGCTGCTTCTGCAAACGCGGCATCATCTTCAACTGCTCCGGCTGAGATCAAGTCCAGCCCCAGCGGCAGTTTTCTGGTCCAGGTGGCCGCAGTCTCCAAGCAGGAAGATGCTGAGATCCTGGTAACAGCGCTGCGCAAGAAGCAATACCCGGTCTTCATCGCCAGCGTTTCCGGCGATCCCTTGTTTCACGTGCAAGTAGGTCCCTTCAGCACGCAACTCGACGCAGAAACCATGCGCAACCGTCTGGCTGGCGATGGCTACAACGCGATTGTGAAACACTGAGAAGAGCCGTCCGCAATCAGCCTTCAGCCGCTCCAGAATCGCCGTAATCGCGATCAAGATTCGCAAAGTGACCCGGGTTACGAGTAGCGCCGTCGAATGGTTGCTTGCCTGTTTCGGCCTTCGCTACCCGCTGCAGATGCTTCCGATACTTCTCTTTGAGTTGGCATGGAAGACAACCTGGCTCATTGATTACGGGCTACCGCAGCGGATGGCGAGCGTGCACACGGCGCAATTCACTGAGGATTTCAAAGCCATCGCGTTGGGCCTGATCTTGATCCCGATTATCCCGTGGGGATACTTCTTCCGGCATTACCTGAAGAAGCCGGGAGCACGCTGGCACTAAGCATGAATTCGCCGCGCGGTCCTGTCTGCCTCTATCTATGCTAGAGTTCAGAAAACGTCCCGTCTATCTCCGCCGTTGTCTTATTTCCCATTTAGGCGGCTGGACGCAGGCCTGCTCAAGTCAGCGATCCCGATCACGTCATTTGGCAGCACGGTTATTGGCTTAATGAGTCGCGCAAAAATCCTCTATTTTTAGTTGGGGCCGCCCGCCGCAATCGTCGCAGACACCGGCATCATGACTGCCATGCATCCTGAAAGCGGAAAGCAATCTACCTCGGCGCGACGGAGAATCTTCGCCTGGCTGCCGGTCGGGAATTCCACGTGAAAAGACCTCGCATCGAGTTTCTCCATCAAAGTGCCGAGCGCTTTTTCTCCTGTCACTTGCTTCACCGACTCGATTTTGCCAGGGGCAAACACAACGATAAATTCAGCCGAACCGGACTCGGCCGCGCGTTTGGCAAAATGAATGGTGCGCAGTTGGGTGAGTTGGTCAACTACAGTCTTGGTCCATGTCCCGTTGGGGAGCCGCAAGGTTTCGCGAATCGCGGGTGTCTTGCCGGTCAACCTCTTATAGCGAATGGTTAGCTCCTTGTTGAGCGTCTCGCGCGCGTTCGACTCTCCCAGAGATGCGCTCGCGAAGCCTCTCCGAATCACGGGCGGCGTCTCATTTGCAGCGAACGCAAGCTCATAGGCTCTTGCAGCCATTTTGGTCTTTCCTTGTTTTTCGTAAATCTCTCCCAAGTGCTTTCCCACAACGGGATCTAGTCCCAGCGACCAAGCCGGCCGAACGAAGTTCTCCGCGTGCTCCGTGTCTCCACTCTGAAAATAAGCCCAACCTACGGTGTCCCATAGCAGCGACAATTGATAACTGACGCGCAAACCTTTATCGGGAGAATCAACGTCTATAGCTGAGCGTTGCTCGACTGCGGTCAGCGCTTTTTCCGCGTACTGCCGGGCCAAGTCCAGACTAGTTTTAGAATCTGCCAGTGCATAGGCGACATTGTTCAGGATCATGGGGTCTGCATCCGGTTGCTCGGCCGCTTTGCTCAGATAGGGAACGGCCTTATCCTTCTGGTCAGTTTTCAGGTAGGCTGTTCCGAGCCGATATTGCAGGCTTGAGCTGTCGGGTACGGCCTTTAGGGCGTTTTCCAGCACCTCCACCGCCTCCGCGTATTTTCCCTGACCAGACAGTAGGTCTCCCAAAGCAGCCGCACCTGTAGTGTTCTCCGGGTCCACCTTCATCAGTTTGCGGAGCTCAACGATCGCCTCATCCTCGTTCCCTCTGAAATTAGCTACAGCCGCGGCCATCTGAAAACTTTGCGGATCGGCCGGAGATATTTCTTCCTCTTTACGAAACTCGCTGAGCGCCTCGGCGGTGCGGTTCTGCGCCATCAGCGCTATACCAAGATTCAAGTGTGCTGCACGGTGTTGCGGATCCTTCTCAAGCACTTTTTCAAACAACTCTTGCGCCCGCCTGCTGTCGCGACGCTGCAATGCATCCTTTCCTCGATCGAACAAACGATCGATGTTGTTTTCATCGGTCTGATCTTCTTTCGCACTGTTCTCGCCGTTGTTCCCGAGGGATGCGTCAATCTGGTTAAGCCGTATGAAACTGAATTCGTCGTCGAAAATTGCACGACCGAACTTGCGAAATCCGTCCCACTCTCCGACTGGAATTTCACTTTTCTTGATGACCAGCTCTCGCGTGGTAATCATGGCGCCGCTCTCGATTCGAGTGTCGTCGGTGAACTCCGCATATGGCTCCTCAAAATGAGCCTTGACCGGAGCGGTCGCCACGTAGCCTGCGGGTAGTTCGATTCGTGAACGGTACGTCATTTTTCCCACTGCGCCTAGCAACACGGGATCCAGTGGTTTCTTTTCTCTCGAATCTTTCGAGACTTCAATCCCTATAGGCGGCAACGGCGCCGTGATTTGGTGGTTGTCCCAATCACCGTATCTCTTCCGGACATAGTCGTAAGAGAGTTCAAAAGGCCTGTCCAACTCATCTGGTGGAGTGATTTTCACGTTGCTGACATCGCCTCCGAAATTTAGGCCGTAGGAGAGTCGCTGCACGGTCTCCTTCCACTGCGATTGCGAAACTTGTCGGAACACCTGTCGCAGCAGGACTTCGGTATCTCCGCGATAGGATTGCTCGGCATGGCCAGTAAAGGTTCCATCGGCGGTCAGCTTTCCAGCCATGGAAAATTTCTGTTCTTGGGGAAACGGTGGGTTCTCAGGCGTGGTCATCACCACGGGAGGCTTCGCACTCGGAATCACAAGCGCCTGCTTGTTACGCAGTCCCAGAAGTATTAATCCGTAGGGAGAAACTTCAGGAGTGGTATCAAGCCAAATAAGCCTGTCGCCACGCGGAACAACTGTTATGACATGATCGAATTGAGCTGGGGAGGGTACATCAAGTTCCAGCTTGCGCCGCGAGTGAATCAGAACTGGCCAGGCTTCAATTCCAACAGCTTGCAGCAGCGCTGCCAGCAGTGTGTGCTTGTCTTTGCAATCGCCGTAACCGTTGTCCAGCACGTCATCGGCCGCGTGAGGCTGATAGCGCCCAATTCCGAAATCCAGCCCAATGTAGTGGTACTTCAGCGACACAAAATTGTAGATCGCGCGGGTTTTGTCTTCGTCCGTGGTCAGCCCCTCGGTTAGATTCGCGGCCTTCGCTCGAATTGCCGGAGTGACCTGCAGAGAGTCTTTCTGCAATCCCCGGTACCAGTTGCCAACATCTTCCCAACTGGCGAAGGTTGTCACTTGCACATCAGGGTTAAGCGGAAAACGCCGCGGCGCTTGGTTTGGATCCGTCTCCTTTACTGTGAGATTGGAATACTTCCATCGATAGAGGCGCCGTGCCCCTTCTTCCGTAACTTCCGGCTTGAATTGAGGGCTGACTACTTTGAGATATTTCTTGCTTGGGAAGCTGATCTCCAGCAGCTCATCTTTTACAACCGCATCCTTAACGAAGGAATACTCATACCAGAACTGTCCCGGCACCTCAGGTTTCACTGTTCGATATCGGACAAGATACTCGAGCACGTCGCCTACGCCCAGGCCTTTGACTGCAACGTGTTTTTCATGAATGTCACTATAGAGAGGAGCGGTGCGAGTCACCTCGGCCGGCATGTCTTGAATGTTGTAGTCGGGAGTTTTAACGATACTGCCATCTGGCTTCCGGACACGGACGTAGTCAATTTCCACCGTCTCGCTCGCGCTCGTGTAGCTGAAGTTCAGAACGGCAAAAGTCTTCACACCTGCGTCAGCAAGAATCTTCACTTCGGCGGTGACTTCGCGGGAACCGGTTCCGTCGGCTTCGGTCGTGATTCGGCTGGCCAACCGCTCAATGGTATAGGCCTCCTTGGAAAAATCGGGCGAAGTGTCCGGTGGTTTATCCTCTGGTTTCTGAGCGAAACCAGCTGAAAGTAATGCTGCAAAAACGACAGCGACAAGCAGTTTCCAAGACCTTGGGGAAACACGATTGCTAGGGCAAGTCCCGTTTCCTTGGGTCATCACAATCTTGGGCATTGCGTAATGTTATCTTCGCACTTGAACAGGAGTAAAACATTTTCTTCACAACGCGCACAGGTTGGTTAGTACTTGCTTGTTAGCCTCAGGCGTTTCGCTGAGCATGCATGAGGACAGAAGGAACGCTTCCCTATCTTGAACTTCCACTCGCCCTGCCGCCTCGCACTCGGAAATCATAATCTGTGCGACGAAACACTGCTCAGTTCACGATGACTCGTTTTGCCAGGGCGCGTTGAGAGCGGAGCGTCCATCCAATCCAGACGCATGGGACCCAGACCGCGAGCAAGGCGATCCTGTACCAATGCGGCTCACGTGACCAGGAGGGCGGCAAGGACAGGCCTCCGATCAGCAGGCCGAGAAACATGAGGCTGAACATGGCAACACGGCGCGATGGGCCGGCAATCACGCAACACAGATAAGCTCCCACGACAGTGAAGCAACATTGGCAGATCAAGTCAATGATGAAGTAGCTGCCTGGAAGCTTGCCGCCTGGGGACCGCATCATTTTCCACAGCAGGACCTCGGTGACGCCAACCAGGAACGCGTTGGTCACCCACCCCGCGACCACGGCAAGAACCACATGTCCCAAGCTTGCTTTCGGCATGCTGTCCATCAGCGCTAACCAAGCACCAAGCGGCTGGGCGGCGGCAGAGCTCGAGTGTTACTAGGTTTTAGACACTGGCGCTTCGCAGATTGGTGGTCTTTCACGACTCCGGCGCTGCGGCTATTCGCGCTGTTTCGCGTCATTCGCGGGCCGCCTTTCTCTTTCAATCATCCTCGCTCCTCCGCGTTGAATCCGCGATGCGCGGTTGCCCGATCAACAAAACCTCGACGGCAGATGCATGGTGCATGGCGGAAGAGAGGCGACGGTCTTTGGTTAACAATGCTGACCCCATCGGTTCGGCAAGAACGATGTAAGCGGATGTGCATTCCTTACTTCTTCAGCAGAGCCGGCCAGTTTGTTACCAGCGTTAATGGCTGCGAGTCCTTTTGTTCCACTGGGCTGACGATAATAAACTTCTGTCCATCCGGAGAAATATCGAAATTCCCTCCCGCGTTGGGGGCTACACTGGCCACGTTCGCCCGAAACAATGATTGCACTTTGCCGACCGAAAGCTTCGTACCTTCGTCGGTGACCTGGGCCGCCATGATCTGGTGGTCCGGCGAAAGATAAAAAATTTCCTTGCTGTCGCGCCGCCAGCGTGGGCTTAAGCCTGCACCGGTAGATACCTGCCAGGTACCGCTGATGTTGGGAAAGGGCGAGACATCCACCTCCCCGCTCGACCCAACGTATGCGATCCACCTGCCATTGGGACTGACAGAAAAATCGCGCACGTTCTGCAAAACCGGAAAAGGCTTGCGATCACCAGAGAGCGGCATGGCGAACACGGCGTCCTGGTCCGAACGCCGGAAGAGAAGATAGCGGCCATCGCCCGTCCATTCCGGATGGCTGGCATATTCCTGCAAAACCTTGTCCGCGAAGAGCGGAGTCGTGCTTCCGGCGCCATCGGCGGGCTTTTGGAAAAGGTGTATGCCACCATCGCGGTTGGAAACAAATGCAATTGTCTTCTCGTCCGATGACCAGGCTGGCGCGACATTAAAAGAATTGGAAAAGTTCAGTCGCCGCTGGAGCCCGCTGCCGAGATCAAAAACGGTAATCACTCCCGGGAGTGCAGGGCCGCCAATGCTGACGGCCACGCTCCTGCCATCCGGGGAAATTCTCGGGGTGTCGTAGTAGCCCGGCGCACCTGTCTCACCAATTTGCTTGCCTTTCCGGTCGAACCACAAAAGACGCGTCGCCCTGAAGCCTGCGGTTCCTGTGGCGTACACCAACGTGCCATTGGATGAAACTGTGAACGGGCCGGCCGAGAAGCTTATTGCTGAGGTGAGATGCTCGACAAGAGGCGCCGCATTGCCCCGGAGTTGTAACGAGGCCGGATCAAAATACTGGGCCATGAGCGTTCCATCACGAACAAAGAGCAGGTAGTTGGGAGCGACGAAAACCGCATCGGAAGCATTGCGCAGAAGCAGCTTCTGGGCGCCGCCATCTATCGAACCTGCGTAAACTCCGGTATTTGAAGTGTCCGCGGACCACACGAAGAAAAGAAAGTGCTTTCCGTCAGGGAGAAACTGGGGCCAGCGATGAGCGAAATCTTTTCTTGAAGCTGAAAGCTGAGTTATCGGTTGGGATGCGCCCCCGGAGGCCGATACGCGGAACAGTGCACCCGCGAGGCTGGGAGCGAAAAGGATGGTGCCGTCGGGTCCCCACGATCCGCCGTTCCCGGGCGAGGCGTTCGCCAGCGTAAGCAAAGAACCACCGGAAGCATCAATGCGATTCAACTTTCCTTTGGAAAAAAATCCTATCGAGCTGCTGTCGGGCGACCAGAAAAGAAAGCGCGAATCATCGGTCCCCTCCAAAGGCTGAGCTGTGGGAGAATTCAGCGCCCGCACCCAGAGCTGCTGATGTCCATCACGCCCCAGCGCGACAAAAGCCAGACGCTCACCGTCGGGGGAAAGCGCCAGCGTGCCTGAAATGCCTATACTCGTCGAAAAGGCGGCGTTTGGCGGAGGCCCGATTTGAGAAACAATCAGGCGGGCCGGCCGCGGCGCACGGTTCATCAAGCGATAGGCCAACGCCAAAGCCACCGCTGAAACCAGCACGGCTAAAAGCCACGCCATGCGCTCGCGCTTTCTGCGACGCTCTATCACCGGGGAGGGGGCCCCAGTCTGGGAACTGGCCTCAGAGGTCCATTTCAGTTGCAGCTTCACGTCATGCACAGACTGGAAACGCTCATCCGGATCTTTGGCAAGGCAGGTTTTTACGGTGCGGTCCAGGGCAGGAGGCGTCATCGGCTGGATGGTGGAGATGGGAGGCGGCTCGCGTTCCAGAATCGCGGCAATCACACTTGCAGTTGTTTTTCCCTTGAACGCCGCCTGGCCCGTGGCCATTTCGTACAGAACCGCGCCGAGTGAAAAAATATCGCTTCTTGCGTCTGCGGCTCCCCCTTCGATCTGCTCCGGAGCCATGTATTGAAATGTGCCAAGAATGGTTCCCTGGGCGGTTACCGGTTCCGGCCTGCGATGTAGGGATCGCGTCAGTTCTGTGTTCGAGGTTTCTCCATCCGTAGTTTCCTTCGCCAGTCCAAAGTCCATCAACTTGGCGCCCGCTTTGGTGAGCATGATGTTGCCCGGCTTCAGGTCGCGATGCAGGATTCCCCGCTGATGTGCCTTCATCAACGCATCAGAGATTTCAATACCAATGCGCAGCAATTCAGCCGTCGCCAATGGCCCGCGCTCCAAACGCTTCGCCAGCGTCTCGCCCTCCAGATACTCCATGACGAGAAAATCAGTGCCGTCCTGATGCCCGATGTCATAGAGCGTGCAGATGTGCGGGTGTTGTAGCGAAGAAATCGCGCGTGCTTCGCGCTCGAAACGCTGGCGCGCCTCGGGTTTTTCAGTGAGGTGGTCGGGCAGAATTTTAACTGCGACATCGCGGCCGAGCCGGTTGTCCCGCGCGAGATATACCTCTCCCATTCCGCCGGCTCCCAGCGGTGACAGGACCTCGTATGGGCCCAGACGCGTGCCCGTGGGCAGACTCATCTTCGGGTCGGCGGCTCCGTGCAACGCATTATAGCGTGAGCCATGATGCCTTTTGCGGGGAACGTCAGTGTGTCGGGAGGTCCGTCTTCCCCATAAGGAGCAGTCAAAATACCTCGACCCTTGCGGCATGGTGCGCGGAGGAAGCGAGGCGACGGCCTCGGGTCAACAATGCTGCCCCCAGCGTTTCGGCAAGCACGATGTAAGCGGCATCGTACGCAGAGAAATTATGCCGCAGTCGCCAAATGCGGGGCAGCAGCACGAAATGAGGATACCTGTTGATGCGGAGGTCCTGAAGATCATGAAACGCCTCATCAGCGCGCTGCGGCGGAACCGTTCCCTGATGGGCAAGGCGCCGCAATACCTGTGCAACTTCGAGATCGAGGAGATGTGGCGCATGAAGGGTCTCGTTGCGCGAATAGATTCGCTGGTCAATGCTTTTTCCGGCCGGTGTCTGGAGAAGCCAGTCCACTGCGGCGGAGGCATCGAGAACGATCATCTCGCTTCGCGCTCTTCTCGCAGCAGCCGCGCGGTGTCAATCTGCGCCGACACCGGTCTGCGCCTATGCAGGCGCTCTCGTAACTCTGCCAGCGTCGGCCTCTCCGCGATTTCTCTGATTTCCCGTAACAGATAGTCCGAAAGTGACATGCCGGACATCGCCGCCCGCGCTTTCAGGCTTCGATGCAGCACGTCAGGAACGTTGCGAAGCTGAATCATCTTTGACATGTTGGAAGCATAGTTTCATGTGCGCCACATGTCAATCTTCAGGTGACGTGTCTCTTCCGCCCCCATATGGAAACGTGCCCCCGGCGTCACCATGAGCGACACCCAAAAAGCTTCGCATCCACGAGTTTTCACTTTGGATTTTTGGCAATCCTGGCATTTCTGGCAATGGCTTCTCGCAGCTGAATGCTGGCTGCTGATTGCTAGCCCGTATCAAAGCTCTGCTCTCGAAACGGATCGCCGTACATGGGAAACCCAGCCGCGAGCCCATTGACTCCACGCTTGCTGCCCGCTCCACGGCATAAATAATTGTTATCTTTTCAAAGACATACAAGAAAAAATCAAAATTATCGAGAATTTCGCTTGACACATGTTTAGTGTTTTAGTTATGTATAGCACTAGATATGCGGTGCGGTCGCCCAAGTGAGTTGCTCTCAGCCCAAAGTCGGCCCATCAAGAACGCACCGCGTCAAAGGAAGGATAAAGAACATGAAATTTCTTCGGTTTATGCTCCCCGTTGTCCTGTTGTCGCTCTCGCCCATGGCGTTTGCGCAGACACAATCCCAAAACCAAACTCAACCGCAATCGGACGCGCAGAAAGCCTTCGCGCTTCTGAAAACGCTTGCCGGCTCCTGGGAAGGCAGGCCAACGGTCGAGCCGCCTTTGCCTGGTCATTCCGACCTGCCGGAGCTCATGCAGGTGTCACTGCGTGTAACCTCCCGCGGCAACACTTTGATGCATGAGATGACCGGGAAAGACAAGCCTGGCCCTGCCAACACGGCCACCGACGATCCGATCACAATGCTTTATCTCGATGGTGACCGCCTGCTGCTCACTCACTTCTGCGATGCCGGCAACCGCCCGCGCATGGTCGGCAAGCTTTCGCCGGACGGGAAGACTGTAGAATTCGATTTTCTCGATATCTCAGGCAAAATGCTGTCCCACCACATGCAACGTGCCGTGTTCACGGTGATTGACGCAAATCATCACACCGAGGACTGGACTTTCCAGATGGGAGACAAGCCGGTGCAGGCGCACGTTGACCTGCAGCGCGTCAATCAACAGAACGCAAGCGCCCGCTAGTACGGCCAGGAAACCGCGATGGATCTTGAGTGGAATGACAGTCAGCCGATTTACCGGCAGCTTCGCGACCGCGTCGTGGAGATGATCCTCGACTGCGTGCTCAAAGAAGGCGATGCCCTGCCTTCGGTCCGCACAGTCGCGGCCGAATACCGGGTGAATCCGCTCACCATCCTCAAGGCTTACCAACAACTGGTGGACGAGGAACTTGTCGAAAAAAGACGAGGTCTGGGCATGTTCGTAAAGAATGGCGCTCGCCATCTGCTGATGGAGGGCGAGCGCCACAGATTTCTCTCCGAACAATGGCCCAAGGTGTACGCAACCATTCAGCGGTTGGGGCTGGATCCCGAAGAGCTCCTGAACGGCAACGGCGCGGGCCGAGCCCCTTCCGCTGCTGCCCCGTCCGCAACCGGGCAGTCTGATTCGGAGAAGAAGGAGGAGCGCTGAAGCCATGGCATGTATAGAAGCACGCGGTCTCCGCAAAACCTTCGGCAGAACCATAGCGCTCGATGGCATAGATTTGCGTGTGGAAGAAGGCCGCATTCTGGGGCTCATCGGCCCCAACGGCGCCGGAAAAACCACCGCCTTGAACGCAATCCTCGGGCTCACGCCGTATCAGGGAGAACTGCGCGTGCTGGGTCGCAATCCCTGGACTGAACGCGACCGGCTGATGCTCGACGTCTGCTTTATCGCCGATGTTGCCGTGCTGCCCCGCTGGATACGGGTATCTCAGGCCATTGACTACGTAGACGGCGTCCATCCGCGATTCAACCGCGGCAAAGCAGAAGGCTTTCTGGCCAGGACCTCGATCCGGCGCGACAGTAGAGTCAAGGAACTGTCGAAGGGCATGGTGGCGCAACTGCACCTTGCTCTGGTGATGGCGATTGACGTGAAATTGCTGGTGCTGGACGAGCCCACCCTGGGCCTCGACATCCTCTACCGCAAACAATTCTACGATTCCCTGCTCACGGACTACTTCGATCACAACCGCACCATCGTGGTGACGACACATCAGGTCGAGGAGCTGCAGGACGTGCTTACTGACCTGATGTTTATGGACCGCGGCCGAATCGTGCTCGATTGCAGCATGGAAGAATTCGAATCGCGTTATGTGGAAGTGATGGTGAAGCCGGAGCAGCTCGCTGCTGCACGGGCGCTCAAGCCGTTCCGAGAGCGCCAGGTGCTTGGCGGCAGCATCTTGTTGTTTCAGGGCGTGGATCGCCAGCTACTCAAGGGATTGGGCGAGATGCGCACGCCGAAAATCGCCGATTTGTTTATTGCTGTAATCGGCAATGATGCCGGCGCGGCGCAAGGAGCGAGCGTATGACCTTTCAAACGAATGTCGCAACTGAAGCTCAGGCATCCCAGCAGCACGCCGCCACCGGCGCGCCCTCGCTCCTGCGGCCATTTTACTGGTCCGTCCGCCGCGAGCTGTGGGAAAGCAGATACATTTACATCGCGCCGCTTGGGGTTGCTGCTGTTTTTCTGCTCGCATTTGCAATCGCCTACCCATTGCACCACCGGCGGCAACCGATGACGCTGCCCTATGAAATATCGGCAGCCCTGATCATGGGATCTGCTTTGCTGGTGGGATTGTTCTACACTCTGGATGCGCTGTACAGCGAACGGCGAGATCGCAGCATTCTGTTCTGGAAATCGCTGCCTGTCTCAGATCTCACCGCAGTGCTTTCAAAGCTCACAATTCCCCTGGTCATTGTGCCTCTGCTTTCGTTTG
>JAICYU010000319.1 GCA_025934025.1 Terriglobales bacterium | reverse complement strand
TCTGCTGTACCCCGCCGAATGCAATTAGCGCCTGACGTCGCGCTTCTTCTGGCGCCATACCTGAGGCGATGTTTCTCCGAATCTCGCTCTCAAGATGAAAGGCCAGTTCGTTCTGCAGGTCAGAATCCGAACGCCTGCGCCTCAGCACTGCCCACAACCGATCCAGCATCTTCATGGCTACTCGTACCTCAGCGCCACCAGCGGGTCAACGCGCGTTGCCCGCCTTGCCGGTATCCAGCAGGCCACCAGTCCCACGAACAGCACAAGGGCCGCGACGAACAACAATGTCAGCGGATCGCCGGCGCGCACCCCATAAAGCAGGCTCTGCAACAGCCGAGATGCGCCCAGTGATACGGCAGAGCCGATGAGCGCCCCCAAAATCGCCAGCACCAGCCCCTGCTTCACGATCATCCCTACCACATGCCCCCGCTGCGCTCCAATGGCCATTCGTATTCCAATCTCGCGCGTGCGGCGAGTCACCTCGTACGAAAGCAGCCCATAAATTCCCGCGCACGCCAGCAGAACTGCCAGCACCGCAAAGGCGCTCGATAGCTGTGCCACCAGCTTTTCAATGAACACCTGCTTGTCCATCTCCTCCGATACGGTGCCGATCCTGTACATCGCCAGGTCTGCGTCCCGTCGAGTGATGATGTCCCGAATCGCGGGAACAAGCTGTTTGGGATCCATGGACGAGCGGACGGAAAATGATCCGTTTCCAACCCATGGAATGTACATGGTTGGCCCAATGTCTCGCCTCAGGCTGTCGTATTTGGCATCACCTGCTACCCCAATCACCACCCAGCCCGGTCCCCTGGGTTTGCTGGCATCTTCCGGCAAAGATTCCTCCACGTGCTGCCCAATGGGATTGCGTCCGGACAAGAAGCGCTTGGCAAATGTCTCGTTCACAATCACCGGCAACGGTGGCGATTTAGGGTCCACGTCCTTGCCCGGCGGCAATGCGTCGCGGGCCGTCTGGATGGCGAAATCTGCAGCGTTAAAGTCCCTGCCCGTGTTTAGTGGCAGGCGCATGGCTTCGAAGAAGCCTGGACCGACAGGAAAAATGTCAGAGTCCGCCTTGGTGTTGTCTGGGGTCCCAGGTGGGTGAAAGTCTGTGTCCCACTCGGAACGGCCCAGCAAGCTTGTCCAGGAGTATGTAACCGAATTTACACCCGGCAGAGCCGCAAACCGATCCTGAAAGTCGCGGTATAGATTTTCAATCTGTGCCGGCTTGTAGCCTGCAAGAGAAGGATTCACCGAAAATACAAGGACGTTACTCGGATCGAAACCCAGCTCCACGCCTTTCAGGTTGCGCAATGTCCGCACCAGCAACCCGGCGCTTACCAGCGCCACAATCGCCAGAGTTACCTGCGCCACTACCAGAGCATTCCCGGCGCTGTACCAGTGCCGCCGTCCACTATGCAATTCCGGCGTGCCGCTGGCCGACTTAAGTGACGGAGTCAAGTCCACCCGCAAGCTGCGCAGAATAGGGGCAAGGCCAAACAGAACTGCAGTGAGCACCGAAACCACAAACGTGAACGCCAGGACCCGGCCGTCCAGTTGAGGAGTGAAATGTAATCCTTCGTCACCGTTTTGGCTCATGGCCAGCAGAAGCCGAGAACTCCAGCGCCCTACAAGCAGTCCTAAAGCGCCTCCTGCCAGTGCAAGAATCAGGCTTTCCATCAGTAGTTGTGATACCAGTCGGCTGCGACGGGCTCCGAGCGTAAGGCGTACCGCAATCTCGCGAGTCCGCGCTGTCGCTCGTGATAGAAGTAGTCCGCCGATGTTGGCGCAGGCAATCAGCAGCACCAGGCAGACGGCCATCATCAGCACCCAGAGTGGCTGCAATGTGCGTTTGCGTCCGCCGTCCAGGCCTTCCTGCGCAGGAAGAAGATTAATCTGGGGATCATCCGGCGGCTGAAATATGGGTTTGCTGCCGGTTTCGGTCTCATTGCGGAAGAGCAAAGTCAAAGCAGCCTCTGCCTTTTTGGCGGGGATTTCCGGCTTCAGCCGTCCCACAATCGCCATCCACCACGCACCAGCGTCTTCCTGCTCGGGTGTCCAGTTCGTCGTCAGGCGGGAACGTGCGGACAGCGGCACATAAAGGTCAACCTTGCTGCCGGGAATCAGGCTATCAAATTTTTTATCTGCCACGCCCACAATCGTGAAGGGCAGCCCGTTCAGCCGTATGGTTCTGCCCACGGCCTCGCGCGTCCCGCCGAACGCTGATTTCCAGTAGCCATAGCCCAACATCACTGCCGGCAAAGCGTTGGCTGAGTCGTCCTCGGGCAAGAGAGTTCGGCCAATCAAGGGCTCGATTCCAAGTGTTTGAAAGAAGTCTCCCGAAACATATTGAGCGTCGTTGATAATGGTGGCGGGGCCATTGCCGCTCAGGCTGAGCCTGTCAGTTCCCGCTAGTGCGGCCACACCCGCAAACACATTGGACTGCCGCACAGCATTGAACCACGGCAGGGAAAGTGAACAGCCGTCCGCATGGTCTTCACTGCGGTCCTGCGCGCAATACCCATATGACCAATGCATGTGTAACTTCGGGCGATGTTTCGCATGGTAACGGACCAGCACTAGTTGCTCCGGATTCTTCACCGGCAGTGCGCGGAACATTACGGCATCAATCATGCTGAAGATGGCCGTGTTCAACCCGATCCCAATCGCCAGCGTAATGACCACAATCGTTGTAAACAGCGGGCTTTTGCGCAGCAGCCTGATCGCATAGCGCGCATCCTGCAGGAGAATTTCCGGAAAATGCATCCAGCGCGCTTCACTTACTTTCTCTCTGGTCTGCTGCACGCCGCCGAAGGCAATCAACGCCTGCCTTCGCGCCTCTTCGGCCGTCATGCCGCTGGCGCGATTGGCTTCAATCTGCTTCTCCAGATGAAATTGCATTTCTTCGTCCAGCGCTCGACTGC